>JAZQUS010000029.1:0-30203 GCA_045631445.1 Eubacteriales bacterium | reverse complement strand
GGGGGATTTTGAAAAATCCCCCTATAACCCCAAAACTTTTTAATCGGTTTTTCAAAATAAATTCCGCGCAAATCGTGTTGTTTGGTGCAACCAAACAACACATAACGATTTTTAAGGCATCTTAACAGGCGCCTTAAAAATCTGTGATTTGCTAATGAGTGCGTAGCCATTTTGCTATCAAAACGGCTATATGCAGAGTAGCAAAGCGTGGTTTTTTCGTTTGCTTGCAAACGGAAAAACATTTGCGCCAAGCGCGTCAGAAGTGAAGGCGCACGATTTGCGCGGTCTAAATTATAACCCACCTATAAAAGTTTTTTGCGAGCTTTTTTTCAAAAAAGCGAAAATCTTTACTTAACTAACTATTCGATAAATCAAAATTTGTACATTCGACATATATATAATATAAAATTATAAAAAACAGTTGACAAATTGATAAAAATGTATTAAAATAAACTGAATATATATTGTTATTTTTAAGGAAATATATCTATGATTAAAAGTATGACAGCTTTCGGTAGACACACCGAAATAGTTAACAACAAAAATATCACCGTTGAAATCAAAAGCGTGAATAACCGCTATTTTGATTGCTCGGTTAGAATTTCAAGAAATTATTCATTCCTTGAAGAAAAAATTAAACCCTATCTGCAAACTCACGGCATAAGTCGAGGCAAGGTTGACGTTTCAATCACCATTGAGCAAATCGGCGGTGGTGATATAATGATTTCACTTAACGAAGAATATGCAAAAGCATATTTTGAAGCATTGAAGCAGCTCAAGGAAACACTTGACTTACCAGGTGAAATTACAGTTGCCACCTTGCAACGCGATAGCAACATTTTCACTCTTTCAAAGGTTGAAGAAGACGAAGAACAGGATTTTGCTGACCTTTGCGTAGTTCTCAATCAAGCCATTGAAAAATTCATCGTGGCAAGAGAAAAGGAAGGCGCAAACATCGAGGCGGATCTCCGTGCTAAAGTTGAAGGCATCAAAGAAAGAGTAGCAATAATTGAAGCACATAGTGAAGAGGACATCGGCTCTTATCGCACGCGCCTTGAGGAAAAGCTTCGCGCCGTGCTTTCCGACAACAAAATTACTCTTGACGAAAATAGAATTTTAACCGAATGCGCAATATTTGCGGACAAGGTTGCTGTTGACGAGGAAATTGTTCGTCTTCGCTCTCACTTTAAAGCATTTGAGGATATTCTTGCATCCAACGAGCCCGTCGGCAGAAAGCTCGACTTCTTGATGCAGGAAATGAATCGCGAAACAAACACAATCGGTTCAAAATGTTCAAATTCATCCATCGCGCACGTGGTGGTTGACATCAAATGCGAGCTTGAAAAAATAAGAGAGCAAATCCAGAATATCGAATAGTCAAGAAAGGAATTGCAAATATGAAATTCATCAACATTGGCTTTGGTAATATGGTGGCGGTTGAAAGAATTGTGGCTATAGCAAGTCCCGACTCCGCACCAATAAAAAGACTCGTTCAGGACGCAAAGGAAGGCGGTAGAACAATCGACGTTTCCTGCGGAAGAAGAACAAGAGCAGTTATTATTACTGATTCTGAGCACGTTATCCTTTCTGCTATTCAGGCAGAAACGATAGCCAACAGAATGGATGATACCTCATATGAGGAAGAAAGCGAGGAGGAAGAAGAATGAAACGCGGTCTTTTAATTGTTGTTTCAGGCCCCGCAGGAAGCGGAAAGGGTACTGTAAACTCACAACTCATTGCAACAGGGGATTTTGTGTTTTCTGTTTCCGCCACAACTCGCGCTCCCCGTCCGGGTGAGGTGAACGGAGTGAATTATCACTTCATCGACAAAGAGGAATTTCAACGCAGAATTGATGAAAACGGATTCCTCGAATACACCACCTACTGCGATAATTTCTACGGCACACCTTTAAAGGAAGCTCTCGCCGTTCTCGATAGTGGAAAAAATCTCATTCTTGAAATCGAATGTGACGGCGCAAAGAACGTCAAAAAAATCTTCCCCGAGGCGGTTTTGATTATGCTTATTCCTCCAACATTTGCTATACAAGAGGAAAGACTTCGCGGAAGAGCAACCGAAACAGAGGACGTAATTCTTAAGCGTCTTGAAAAGGCAAAAAGAGAAATTGAACAGATTGATGCTTACGATTACATAGTTTATAACTACAACGGCGGCTCTGCGGTTGCCGCAGACGATATCAAGGCGATTGTTCGTGCGGAAAAGCTTGCACAACACCGTCAGCCCGATGCCGCTAAAAAATATTTTGAAAATTAATTACTTAAAATTTAAGGAGAAAATAATATGCTTCACCCAACAATCAAGGATCTTACTAAAGAAGAGTACAATCGTTATGAACTCACTCTCGCAACCGCTAAGTGCGCTCGTATGCTTACAGATGAATACGTTAAGCAGAGAGAAGAAGCTGAAAAGGCCATGACAGGTAACAAGGATAGCGATCGTAACCTTATGAATAGCATTGACAAGGACCTCAAGGACGAAAAGGCAATCAAAAATGCTATCACTCGCTTCCATGACGGTAGATATGAAATCTATCGCGAGGAGCCCGTAGCAGCTGTTGAAGCAGTTGAAGAAGTAGCTGAAGAAACAACAGAAGAATAATCTATTCTTTATTAGGCGGAGAGTTCTTCTCCGCCAATCGTTTCGTTTGAAGTTAGTTATAACAAGACCGCTCTCGCCGCTTAGGCGCGCGCTTTTGAAAAAAGCGCGGCAAAACAATCGCTTGGGTTAGTGCTAATTTTACGTAAATTTTCGATAAAACACGAGTGTTTTATCGGTACAAATAACAAAATATCCTTATGAAAATAAATTTTCAACGGACATTTTATTATTCGTACTACGAACATCAAAGCTAAAGCTTCGATGTTCAAAAATTCACTTTGACTATGCATAGCCGTTTTGATAGCTATATGTCTATGCATTATAGTAGCAAATCACTGATTTTCGAGGCGACGAGAAAATCGTTATATGTTGTTTTGCTTTACAAAACAACACGATTTGCGCGAAATCAACTCCCAAAAGCGATTAAAAGCTTTTTGCGTGCGGGGTTCCCCGAAGCGACGTTTATGAGCTTTGGGGGTTCGCGCTTCTTTTTCTCGAAAAAGAAGATATTTTTACCTTGTATTTTTCAGAAAGGAGAGAATTATGGAAAACAGATATGCAAAAATTCATCTGCTAGACAACCCCTATTGCATTGACAATGAATACACATATTTTGTACCTCACGATCTCTCCGAATTTGTGAAGTCAGGTTCATTTGTTATCGTTCCGTTCGGAAATTCAAACAAGACACAGATAGGTCTTGTTACAGAAATCAATTGTGACGAGCCCCCAACAAAAACAAAGTCAATAAAAGGTCTTGCAAGTGAGGAAATATCGTTTGGTGAAACCGAGCTTGAGCTTTGCCGTTTTATGAAGGAGCAAACTCTTTGCACAATTGGTGATGCCGTTCATTCAATGATACCAGCTGGCGCACTTTCAGGCATCGTAACCGTTTACAAAGCTGTTGAAGGAGCACAATGCGAAAATCAATATGCAGACGTTTTTTATTACATCAAAGATGAAAAAACCGTTACAAAGGCAAATATTGAAGAAAAATTCGGTTTGTCTGCCTTGAGCGCGATAACCTATTTGCTCCACAAGGGATTTATTGAAAAGGACGTCATTATTAAAAATATGGCAGTCGGTAAAGAAAAGAAATACTATACCCTTTCTGTTACAGACGAACAGCTCGCTTCCCTCCTCGGTGCAAGTGACACTATTGATGGCTTTAAAAAGCTTCGTTCGGAAATGCACAAAAACATTTTGTCACTTCTTGCAATGCGCGAAAGATTGGCGGCAGACGATATCAAATCCGAAACAGGTGCAACCGACTCGCAAATCTCTGCGCTTCTTAAAAAAGGGTATATTGCTAAAGAAATCGAAAACGTTTATAGAAACCCTTATGAACACAAATCAAGAGTAAATCACGCAAAGGAATTGACTCTTTCCGACGAACAAAAGGTGGCTCTCAATAAGCTCTCATCAATGCTTGATGAAAACAAGCCCTCCTGTGCGCTCATTCACGGAGTAACGGGAAGCGGTAAAACCTGCGTAATGATGAAAATAATCGACCGCGCATTACAACAAAATCGCGGTGTTATTATGCTCATTCCCGAAATTTCTCTCACACCTCAAACAGTTGAACTTTTCTGTTCTCGTTATGGTGGCAGAGTAGCCATAATCCACTCCTCCCTCTCGCAAGGTGAACGACTTGACGCATATATGCGCATCAAACGTGGTGAGGCAGATTTTGTTATCGGCACGCGAAGTGCAATTTTTGCACCCGTTCGTGATTTGGGACTTATAATCATCGACGAGGAACACGAGCACACCTATAAATCAGAAAATAATCCAAAATATCACGCGCGCGATATTGCGCGTTTCCGCGTTGCAAAAAGCAATTCCCTTTTGCTTCTTGCATCTGCAACCCCCTCGGTTGAAAGTTACAAAAAAGCAATCGATGGAGCATATACATTAATCGAACTTAAAAACCGCTATGGAAAAGCAAAGCTTCCAAAGGTGGAGCTTATTGATATGCGCGAAGAGCTTCGCGCGGGAAATGATAGTTCACTATCCCTCCCTCTTATTGACGGAATTGGCAGAGCTTTGCACAAAAAGGAACAATCCATTTTGTTCCTCAACCGTCGCGGATATCATAATTTCGTAAGTTGTGCCTCATGTGGCACGGCAATTACCTGCCCGAATTGCTCCGTGTCAATGACGCACCATACCGACAGAATTTATCACAAAACCGAACTTGTTTGCCATTGGTGTGGAAAGCACACACCTGTTCCAAGTGTTTGCTCGGAATGTGGAAGCACACATATTAAGCCAATGGGAATTGGAATTCAATTAATCGAGCAAAAGCTCTCGGAACTTTATCCAAGCATCAACACAATTAGAATGGATACCGACACTACTGCATCAAAGCACGCATACGATACAATGCTCTCGGATTTTCGTTCACACAAGGCACAGATTTTGCTTGGCACTCAAATGGTAACAAAGGGACACGATTTTCCCGACGTAACTCTCGTTGGTATTCTCAACGCAGACACCTCACTCTATCTCAATGACTATAGGGCAAACGAAAAAACATTTTCAATGCTCACACAGGTGATAGGACGAGCAGGTCGAAGTGAAAAAGAGGGTCGCGCACTCATTCAAACGATGAGTCCCGACCATGATGTAATTCAACTTGCTTGCAAGCAAGATTACAAAACATTCTTCAATAACGAAATCAAAACAAGAAAATTACTCTCATATCCCCCATTCTGCGACATTGTTATGCTAACTCTTTCGGGTATTGTGGAAAATGCGGTTATGAAGGATTCAAAGCTTCTCTCCGATATGATAAAAGAAAAAATAAGCGGTGAATATCGCGATGTGCCCGTGGTTTGCTACGGACCTTTCGAAGCGCCGGTTTATAGACTTGACAATAAATATCGAATGAGAATAGTTATAAAAACAAAGTTAAACAAACGCTCACGTGAAATGTTTAGTGAAATATACAAGGTGTTTGGAAAGAGAAAGAAAACCGAGCCTCAACTTTCGGTTGATTTCAACCCCTCCTCACTTTAAAATTCTTTTTGAAAGGAATAAAAATTATGGCAAAGCTTAAAATAGTAAAAGTAGGTGACGACGTTCTTCGTAAAAAATGTCGTCCCGTTGATGAAATAACTCCAAAAATTCTAACACTTCTTGACGATATGGCAGAAACCATGCGCGCGGCAAACGGCGTTGGTCTTGCAGCTCCCCAGGTGGGAATTTTGCGTCGTATTGTTGTAATTGAGGTTGAAGAGGGAAATCTTATTGAACTTATCAACCCCAAAATCATTGCATATGCAGGTGAGCAGGACGGTACTGAGGGTTGTCTTTCCGTTCCGGGTAAATGGGGAATGGTTAAACGTCCTATGCACGTAACCGTTCGCGCAACTAACCGTCACGGTGAAGAGTTTGAACTCACAGGAAGTGAACTTTTAGCGCGAGCTATCTGTCACGAGCTTGACCACCTTGATGGAAAGCTCTATATCGACGTTGCAAGAAATATTGAAACAGTACCTGCAGAATAATTGAGGTGAAAAAATGAAAATACTTTTTATGGGAACTCCCGATTTCGCGCTCTTCTCTCTTAAAGGACTTTGCGAAAACGGATATAACGTTGTTGGCGTTGTTACTCAACCCGATAAACCCAAAGGAAGAGGATATGCTCTTACTCCCCCACCTGTAAAGGTATATGCGATGGAGCAGAACATTCCCGTTTATCAGCCAAACTCCTTGAGAACCGAAGAATTTGCTTCCCTTCTTGAAGAAATTAATCCCGACCTTATCGCAGTTGTTGCTTACGGCAAAATTTTGCCCAAGAACGTGCTCGACTATCCCAAATACGGTTGCATCAACGTTCACGGCTCGCTCCTTCCCGAATATCGCGGTGCTGCGCCTATGCAGATGGCAATTATTGATGGCAAAAAAGTAACAGGTATCACAACTATGTTTATGGCAGAAGGTCTTGACACAGGTGATATGCTTCTTAAAGCAGAGTGCGAAATTGCCGAAAACGATAATTTTGAAATCATTCACGACCGCCTTGGTCTTCTTGGTGCAGAGCTTCTTCGCAAAACTATTGACGGACTCGAAAAAGGTGAAATTACACCTATTCCTCAAGACCACTCAAAAGCAACTCATACCTCAAAAATTCTTAAAGAGGACTGCAAAATTGATTTTTCAAAGGATTGCGATACCGTTCACGATCTCATCAGAGGTCTCTCCCCAATTCCTCTTTCCTTCTCTCATACTCCCGATGGTAAACTTTTGAAGATCGTTGAAAGTGAAATTTGCGAGCGCGAAAGCGTAAATGAGGAATTTGGAAAAGTAATTTCTCTTGAAAATGGAAAAATCCGCGTGCTTTGTGCAAACGGCTCTATAAATATTCTTAAAGTTCTTCCCGAGGGAAAGGGCAGAATGACTGCCGCAGATTTTATTCGCGGAAGAAAGATTAACGAGGGAGATATCCTCAAATAAATTTTTGAAAGGAGAAAACCTATGTTTTATCCATATTTCTATTTTGACCCAACGATGATTATTCTCGTTCCGGGAATTTTAATCGCGCTTTGGGCTTCATTCAATGTAAATTCAACATTTAATAAATACAATACCGTTCGCAGTCGCAACGGAATGACGGGCGCGCAGGTGGCTGAACGCGTTTTGCATCATCACGGCATTTATAACGTTCGCATTGAACGTGTTTCGGGAAATCTTTCCGACCACTACGATCCAAAAGCAAACGTTATCCGCCTTTCCGATTCGACTTACAATTCAACAAGCATTGCAGCAGCAGGTGTTGCGGCTCACGAGGCAGGACACGCGGTTCAGTACGCGCAAAATTATGCTCCGATTAAAGCAAGGGCATCAATTGTCAACGTTTGCAGATTCGGCACCCCATTGGCTTTTGTCTTCCTTTTGCTCAGTTTCTTCGTGTCATATGAAGCATCTGGAACGTTAATTCTTATAGCAGTTGCTCTCTATTCACTTGCAACCGTTTTTCAGTTAATAACTCTCCCCGTTGAATTTGATGCATCAAAAAGAGCCATGGTATCACTTGAAGCAACGGGACTTTACGGTCAAGATGAACTCAAGGGTGCATCTAAAGTGCTTCGCGCGGCGGCTCTCACTTACGTTGCGGCACTCATTTCATCAATTCTTTCCCTTCTCCGCTTCGTGCTTATCGCAACAGGTGGCAGAAGAAGACGTTAATTAAAATGGAAAATAAACAAAAAAACGCACGCGCGCTCGCCCTTGAGGTTTTAACAAGATGCGAAAGCGGTGGCTATTCAAATATCGCACTTGATACGGTAATTAAAAGAAACAACCTCACCCCAAGTGACCGCGCTCTTATGACCGCGCTTATTTACGGTGTTATCGAGCGCAAAATTACACTTGATTATATCATTTCTTACCTTTCTTCAATTCCAAATAGTAAAATTGAAAAAGATACGCGAAATATACTTCGAATGGGACTTTATCAGCTCATTTATATGAAAAAAATCCCCGCGCATGCGGCACTTAACGAAACGGTTTCTCTTGCCAATAAGCGTTCAAAGGGATTTGTAAATGCGATTTTACGTTCATATTTGAGAGAGGGAAATAAAATTCAATTTCCCAACAAAAGCGACCAAATCAAATATCTTTCCGTTAAATATTCGGTGGGGGAATCCTTAATTGAAGAGCTTTTGAAAACCTATTCGTTTGAGAATTGCAATAATATTTTTAATGCGTTCTCTCAAATTGCGCCAATCACCTTGCGAGCTAACAATCTTAAAGCTACTCGCGAGGAGATTTTTGCCGAATTGGAAAACGCGCAATTAACCGACTTTTCTCCCGACGGAATTATTCTTGAAAATGCTGCAGTCAGTGAGCTTGAATGTCTTAAGGACGGACGAGTTACAGTTCAGGACGAGGCGTCGCAAATTTGCGTTCGTACCCTTGGTGCGAAAAGGGGCGACGTAGTTTTCGACGTTTGCGCTTGCCCCGGTTCAAAGAGCTTTGGCGCGGCTATGACGATGGAAAACGAAGGACAAATCCTTGCCTTTGATATCCACGAAAACAAGCTCTCCCTTGTACAAAAGGGTGCAGAAAGACTTGGAATTTCAATAATTTCCACTCGCGCCCACGATGCAAGGAAGCCAATCGAGGAGCTTTTCGGCAAAGCAGACAAGATAATCTGTGACGTACCCTGCTCAGGCTTTGGCGTTATCGGCAAGAAACCCGAAATTCGATACAAGGACGTTAAAGAAAGCGCAAGCTTGCCAAAAATCCAATACGATATTCTCGAAAACGTTCAAAATTATCTCAAGGTCGGCGGAACGCTCGTCTATTCTACCTGCACAATTTTGCCCGACGAAAACGAAAATAATATCAGGAAATTTCTTGAAAATCATAAAAACTTCGAGCTTGTCCCATTCTCCGTCGGAGACCTCGAGGTTGAAAGTGGAATGATTACACTCCTTCCGCACACTCACCATACCGACGGATTCTTTATTGCGAAGTTGGTAAAAGTTAGTTAAAGTAAGACCGCTCAAGACGGAAACCCCAAGCAATAAAAAGCTTTTTGCTTCTTTTTCTCGAAAAAGAAGAAGTATTTCTCTCTATATTTCCCTGAAAGGAGGACATAAAAATGCAAAATCTTCTTAACTTTACATACGAGGAGCTTGAATCCTATATACTTTCGATTGGCGAGGCAAAATTCCGTGCAAAGCAGATTTTTGCGCCAATGCACAAGGGCATATCGCCTGCAGATTTGACAAATCTTTCTGCAAAAACCAAGGAAAAAATATTTGAAAACGCGAAGTATTCACTTCCCAAGATAAGAAGAAAGCTTGTGTCCGCCCTTGACGGAACAGTTAAGTATCTTTTCGAGCTTGATGACGGCAACTGTGTTGAAAGCGTTGTTATGAAATACGAGCACGGAACAACCATTTGCATATCCTCACAAATCGGATGCCGAATGGGTTGTGCCTTTTGCGCGTCCACCATTGGCGGAAAGGTACGCGACCTTGAGGTTTGCGAGCTGCTCGGTCAAATAATTGCCGCGCAGGTTGACCTTGGTGAGAGAATTGACGGAATCGTTATGATGGGAATCGGTGAGCCACTTGATAACTACGATAACGTAATCAAGTTTTTGCGCATCGTTGGTCACAAAGAGGGCTTGAATATTGGTTACCGCCACATTTCCCTCTCTACTTGCGGTCTTGTTGACAAAATATACAAGCTTGCAGAAGAGGATTTTCAAATCACCCTCTCCATCTCGCTTCACGCATGCAACGACGAAATAAGAAGCAAAATTATGCCCGTTAACAGAAAGTGGGGTGTGGACGAGCTTCTTGATGCTTGTCGCGCCTACTTTACAAAAACAGGAAGAAGAATTTCATTTGAATACACACTCATTTCAGGTGAAAACGATAGTGAAGAAAACGCTCTCGCACTTGCCAAAAAATTGAATTCTAAATTAAGAACAAGAACAGAAACTATGCCAATTCACGTAAATCTCATTCCAGTAAATCCTGTAAAGGAAAGAGATTTCAAAAAGAGTGGCAAGGAACAAATAAAGAAATTTGCATCCGTGCTTGAAAGCAAAGGTATACGCGCAACCGTGCGTCGAACACTTGGCGCAGATATTAACGCATCCTGCGGACAATTACGCCGCGATGAAATGAAGAAAGAAAACACCTAAAAGGAGCAGCAACAATGAATGTTTACGGATTGACCGATAGAGGTCTTGTGAGAGAAGTGAATGAAGATTGCATAGGCATCTCAACCCTCTCGAATGGAATAACCATCTGCGTTGTTTGTGACGGAATGGGTGGTGCGGCAGGTGGAAAAATTGCTTCCGCCATTGCCGAAGAAGTATTTACCAATACAATGGCTTCACATAGTGAAGAAATCGAAAAATCCAAATTTGATAGCAAAAAAATAAAATTTGCAATAAAAAACAGCATAGAAAAGGCAAATTTGGCCATTCTTGAACGTGCAAAGGAAGATTTATCCCTCTTTGGGATGGGTTGCACACTCAACGCGCTCGTTTTTATAGATGGAAAATCAAAAATATATTATGCAAACGTTGGCGATAGCCGTTTGTATATGATTAAGAAACGCGAAATCAAGCAGCTAACCAAGGATCACTCATACGTTCAGATGCTTCTTGATAATAAGGATATAACGAAGGAGGAGGCGGAAAACCATCCTCAAAAAAATCTTATTACAAAAGCATTGGGCGTAAAGGAAGAAATCGAGCCCGATATTTTTGATAGAATAACATCACGAAATAGTGAAACATATTTTCTTCTCTGCTCCGACGGTCTTCACGGCCTTGTTTCAAAGGAAGTGCTTAAAAAGATAGCACTTATGGACACAAGTATAGAAGAAAAGGTATTCAACTACATAAAGTTTGCAAATGAAGCAGGGGGGCACGATAATATTTCCGCAATCCTTCTTTGCACTAAAGACTCGGAGGTGACCAAATGAACGCTTACGATAGCTTTATAGGTCAGACCTTTGAGGGCAGATACACAATAGTCAACGTAATTGGATCAGGTGGAATGGCAACCGTTTACGGTGCTTATGACCAACTCACAGGGAAATCGGTTGCAATCAAGATGATGCAGAAAAAGCTTGAGCATAATGCTCGTCAGATAAAGCTTTTTGTTAACGAGTCAACTGCGCTTTCCCTCCTCTCCCACCCCAATATCGTACAAGTGTATAATACAGTTATCACAAACAGCACAAAATACATAATTATGGAATATGTTGAGGGAATAACTCTCAAAAAGCACATCGATCATCGTGGGGCTTTGCCTGAGCGCGAGGTGCTTTATTACGCGAGCCAAATTCTCTCTGCGCTTGACTATATTCATTCAAAAGATATAGTTCATTGCGATATTAAGCCCCAAAATATCATTCTTTTGCAGAACGGTAGTATCAAGGTTGCCGATTTCGGTATCGCGCGCCTTGACGCAATGCTTGATAATTCAAAGGAAAGAAGTGATACGGCACTCGGCACGGTTTATTATGTAAGCCCTGAGCAAGCGCAGGGCAAGGCACCCAAAGCCGAAAGTGACCTATATTCACTTGGCGTTATGCTCTACGAGGCAATGACAAATCGCCTTCCCTTCTATCACGAAAATCCCAACGAAGTAGCAAAAATGCAAATAAACAGAGAGCCCATTCCACCAAGTGTTTACCGTCACGATATTTCGGTAGGGCTTGAGCAAATTATTTTGCGCGCTATGGAGAAAAATCCCAAAAAGCGTTATACAAATGCGATGGAAATGCTCACTGACATCCGCGCACTTCGTCAAAATTCAAAAACGGTTTTTGGAAACGAAAAGAATTTTAGCCGTTACAAAATAATTGAACGAAAAGCTCATTCAAATGCTTCAAACGTTTCAAACAGAAGCATTTATCCTATGAGTGAGCGCGGAGCTAATTTTGTGGATAATCAAAGCTACTTCAAGAAAAACACCTCACATTCGGGCACTTTTAAACCGAGAAGTGAACAATTCAATGCACAGAATAGCAAAACTATAGCTATAACCTCCTCTAACGCAGCGGCAAGAACGCAGCGTTTGCCTTCGGGCACAATTCCGCCCATGCATTCGCAAAAGCTTCCGCCCGCATCCAATACGGTGGCTATTGAGGATAAGCAAATAAGCAAGGACATCAAAGAAACCAAGTGGATTAAACTCCTTTTCGGTATAATCTGCGCGCTTATTATAATAATTGTAATTTCTTGCATTATTTGGTTCCACCTTAACAAAAACGAGAACAACCAAATAACCAACCAATCCTATAACACAGAAACGGAAATAGAATGGAATACAGAACACACGGAAAAATTTTAAAGGGTGTTGGCGGCCTTTACACAATAAAGCTCGTTGATATTGACACTCATAATGAAAAATTTAATACCGATTCTCCCTTGGCATCAAAGCTTATAACCTGTAGCGCAAGCGGTTCTTTTAGACATAATCACATCAAACCGCTTGTTGGCGATAATGTTGAGGTTATTTACACCGACCATTCCCTTGGGGAAAACGATGCAAAGAATAATGACATAAGAATTGCCGATATTTTGGAGCGCAAAAACGAGCTTATTCGTCCTCCAATGGCAAATCTTGACGTTATGTTCATATCAATGGCGGCGGCATCTCCTGCCCCTGTGCTTCCAACAATTGATAAGCTCATTTGTATTGCGGAGCATAACGATATTGAGCCCGTTATCATCATCGGGAAATGTGATCTTGCGCCCAATTACGCCAAAGAATTGCAGGAAATTTATACAAAAGCGGGATATGATGCCTTCGTTTTGAGTGCCAAAGCAGGTGAAGGTGTTGAAGCAATACGCGAGTTTGTAAACACAAAGCTTAATGGCAAAACAAGTGCGTTTGCAGGCGCTTCGGGTATTGGAAAATCCACCCTTTTGAATGTACTTTTCCCCGATTTGTCACTTACTACTAACACAATTAGTGTAAAAATCCAACGCGGACGTCACACCACGCGCCACGTTGAGCTTTATCCTATAAGTGATAAGGAAAACACGGGATACATTGCAGATACACCCGGATTTTCACTCCTCGATTTCGAGAGATTTAATTTCTTTGATAAAGAGGACCTAGCCTATAATATGCGCGAATTCCGTGACTATATAGGGGAATGCCGCTACACAAAATGCTCACATACAAAAGAAGAGGGCTGCGCAATTCTTGAAGCCGTTAAAAACGGAGAAATTTCCAAATCCCGTCATGATAGCTTCCTTGAAATCTATTCAGCACTCAAAAACAAAAATAAGTGGGATAATAAGTAATATGAAATCATACATTTTCATTGGCGGTGAGGTGGACAAGTCTGCACTTTCGTCGAGCATTCCCGACGATGCGCTCGTTATTGCCGCAGATTCGGGCTACGATAACGCAAAAATGCTCGGTTATGCCGAAAGATGCGACTTCATTGTGGGTGATTTTGACTCCACAAAGGAAAAGGCATTTTGCTCGCGCGCTAAAATTGTGCGCGTGCCCGCGGAGAAGGACGAAACGGACACCCAACTCGCAATAAATATTGCAATCGAACACGGTGCGCAGGATATGTATATCATAGGCGGTCTTGCAGGTAGACTTGACCACACACTTTCAAATCTATATTTGCTCGAAACATTGACAAAATGCGGCATTAATGCCACTATTTGCGACGGCAAAAACAAGGTGCGCTATCTCAAAGAACGTTCTTCCCTGCTCATTTCAAAGAGTGAATATAAGTATTTCGGCTTGATTTTAACAACTGAAAAGGCAAAGGGTGTAACCGTTGACGGTGCCAAATACCCCCTCAAAAATGCAAATTTAGAAAAAACCAACCCATCTTTTGCTATTTCAAACGAGGTTTTAAAAAATTTTGCAATGGTTTCCGTCAAAAAAGGCGGACTTTTCGTGATTGAAAGCAAGGAGTTATCAAAATAGCACTTTTCTTCATATAATATAATTGACTACATAAGTCAATTTTGTTACTTCGAGGTAATATTATGAAAATCGTGCTTTATAAAACTCCTACCGTTCTTTCTGTACTTATTCGCAAAATTTTGGGAATTAAAAAACATAAAACATAATTTCGGGAGGGGAAATCCCTCCCCTACAAATTGTGATTTATCGGGGAGTTTGAAAAAAAGTTAGTTTACCTTTGCAATCGGACGCACACGGTGCGCCCCTACAATGATATTACTGATTATTTAGACAAATAGTAGCCATTTTGCAAATAAAACGGCTTTTATATGATAAAAAAACAACTTAAAAACTCGTAGGGGCGCACCGCGTGCGTCCGTTACAAATTTGGATTGACAAAATTTAATAAAAAGGAGGATTTTTATGAAAAAACTTGTTTCACTAATACTAATGACTATTCTTTTAGTTCTTGTACTCACTTCTTGCAATTTTCTAAATACGGTATATAACTCTCTTGGTATTACAAGATATACTGTAACAGCCAAGGAATGGCAGAATGCCTTTAACTACACTAACTATACAATGATATACATCAATGATGATCATAAGTCTGTCACCCTAAGAGATTACCCTAACCAATGTTTCGAAGTGTATGATTTTGATAAGCAAAGTTATTCAATTTATTATCGAAATTTACAAACCGGAGCCGTATTAGAAAAATCAAACGATAAATGGGTCGAAAGAATTGATAAGGATTTAATTGAAAAAGAAAATAAGATTTCATTAAACACTTTCAAAAGCTTTGTTTCATACCAAGACTATGAATATAACTTTAAAGATTTTAAATTTGATATATTCACGAATTCATACATTTTATCTTACGAAGCAGCTCCGGGAGCACAAGCAACATATTACTACAAATTTGAAAATGGCAAATTGATTTCAATTGAAATGATAGTTCAAGATATTGAATTTACATCCAAGCAAATCATAATCAATATCGGAACAACCGTTGTTAATATGCCCGAAATTACAAACTAAACGATTATTATTAAGGAAATAAAAATGAACAAAACACAAGAAAACATGGGATTTCTTCCAATAAACAGAATAGAGATGGACGAGCGCGGATGGGACAGGCCCGACTTCGTTTACGTTACGGGTGACGCGTACGTTGACCACCCCTCTTTTGGTGTTTCAATAATTTCAAGAGTGCTTGAGGCGGAGGGATTTAGAATTGCCATTCTCTCCCAGCCCGACTATAAGAGTGCAGAGCCATTCAAAGAATTTGGACGTCCTCGACTTGGCTTTCTTGTAACCGCGGGCAATATTGACTCAATGGTAGCACACTATTCCGTTGCCAAGAGAAGAAGAAATTACGATTATTATAGCGCAGGCGGTAAGATGGGCAACCGTCCCGACCGCGCAACCATAGTTTACTGTAACAGAATACGTGAAGCGTACGGTGATATTCCGATTATCATCGGCGGTCTTGAAGCATCGCTTCGTCGCTTTGCCCACTACGATTATTGGGACGACAAGGTGCGCCGTTCAATTCTCGTTGACTCTCGCGCTGACATTCTTACATATGGAATGGGTGAAAATATCCTTCGCAGAATCGCATTTTTGCTTGACAAGGGCGTACCTGTGAAGAAAATTCACGACGTTCGCGGAACTTGTTATCTCACAAATCCCGACGATACCGTTCATTATCCCGTTGCGGCAGAATTTGACTACAACGAACTCAAAACAGACAAGAAAAAATATGCCGATGCCTTCGGTGTTCAATATAAAAATCAGGATAGCATTAACGGAAAGGCAATAATCGAGCATTACGATAATAAAATGCTCGTTCAAAATCCGCCAATGCCTCCACTTGAAAGGGACGAGCTTGACAAGGTTTATGCCCTGCCCTATATGAGAACCTTCCACCCCTCATATATTAAAGATGGTGGTGTTCCCGCGATTGAAGAAGTGCGTTTTTCAATCACTCATAATCGTGGTTGCTTTGGCGCGTGCAATTTCTGCGCGCTCGCGTTCCATCAGGGCAGAACGGTGCGTTCACGAAGCGAGGAGAGTGTTCTTCGCGAGGCAAAAATCATCACTGAAATGCCAGATTTTAAGGGATATATCCACGATGTTGGCGGTCCGACAGCAAACTTTAGATACCCCGCCTGCGACCATCAATTAGAACACGGAGTTTGCTCAAACAAAAAGTGTTTAGCACCCACTCCCTGCAAGAATTTGAAGGTCGACCATACCGAATATATGGAAATGCTCAAGAAAATTGAGAAGCTTCCCAAGGTTAAAAAGGTGTTTATACGTTCTGGTATTCGTTTTGACTACCTTATGTATGACGATAACGATGCCTTCTTCAAAAAGCTTGTTGCCGACCACGTTTCAGGTCAACTTAAGGTTGCGCCCGAGCATATTTCCGATAGAGTGCTTGACTGTATGGGCAAGCCTCATATCGATGTTTACAACGCATTCAAGAAGAAGTATTTTGACCTTTGCAAAGAGGTGGGCAAGGAGCAATATCTCGTTCCCTATCTTATGTCGAGCCACCCGGGTTCCACTATTGACGAGGCAATCGAGCTTGCCTGCTACTTGAAGGCGGAGCATTACGCGCCCGAGCAGGTACAGGACTATTATCCCACACCGGGCACTGCTTCAACCGTTATGTACTACACAGGCATTAACCCATTGACAGGCAAAAAGGTTTACGTTCCGACCACCTATGAAGAAAAGAGTGAACAACGCGCGCTTCTTCAGTTCAATAAGCCCGATAACGTAAACAAAGTGCGCTCCGCCCTCATAAAAGCAGGCAGAAGCGACCTCATCGGCTTCGGCGGTGATTGCCTTGTTAAACCTGAACGCGCACCACATTTTGATAAGAAATCGGACAAGAAATCAAATAATAAAAATGACAAAAAGTTCGATAAAAACGGCAAAAAAGGTACAAAATCGCCTTCAAGCAAGGGCAAAAATGTAGCTAAATCAAATAAAAAATTTGATAAGCCCGTGAATAAAAAATCTAATAAGAAAAAATAATAAAATCCCTGCACATGCAGGGATTTTTTGTGTATTTATAATTTCAAATTTTGATTTATCGGTCCGTTAGCCTTCTCCAGCGGAGCATAGGGGGAGAAAATGCCTACGGCAATTTCATGGATGAGGAGAGCACCATTTAGTATAAATGAAGAAATTTAACATAAAACAAAAACCTTGATTTTTTAAGTAATTTCATAAAATTAACAAGCAATATTTAGTTGAGAAAAACGATAGTTTTCACAAGCCGTGTTCTCCTCATCCACCGCAAGCGGTCCCCCTTCCCCGCTGGAGAAGGCATAGATAAATCCCAATTTAGCTTTTTCTCATAATTTATGCTTAAAAAACTTCAATTTCTCATTTTCTGTCGTGGATTTTTGCGCCAAGTTGTGTTAAAATCATTCTCGAAAGGAGTTGATGAACAAATGAATCAACAAAAAATGGGTGAATTTTTAAAGCAACTCAGAAAAGAAAAAGGACTCACGCAAGAGGAGTTGGCAGAAAAATTTTACACTTCCTCGCGCACAGTGTCACGTTGGGAAACGGGCAAAACTATGCCCGATTTGAACACATTAATCGAACTTGCAGATTTTTATGACGTGGATATTCGCGAAATAATCGACGGAGAAAGAAAGGAAAACAATATGGACAAAGAAACAAAAGAAACCTTGCAAAAGGTTGCGGAATATGCCGAAGAAGAAAACAAAAGACTCAACAATCGCTTGAGCGCGATGCTCCTCGTAAGCGGATTGTTGCTCACGCTTTCTGCCCTACTTTCCATAAGCGGAATAACGGAAAGCCCACTTCGAAACATCCTTGCTGAAGAATTTTGCGACGGTATGCTTAGCTTTTCGAACGGGTTTACCATTGTAACAATCTTCATTTACATTATGCGCGGCAAGGGCTTTGCCGCAAAAATAAGACGCTGGAAAAGAAGCTTGATTTCTAAAAACAAATAAATGGGGATTTAGCGAGTAGTTAGTTGAGTAAAGATTTTCGCTTTTTTGAAAAAAAGCTCGCAAAAAACTTTTAATCGTGGGTTATAATTAAGACCGCGCAAATTGTTCCAATAAATTGGAACTAATGATTTTTCTCCTCGCCTCGAAAAATCCAATTTGCTATTGCAAAGCGTTGCCATTTTGCTATCAATATGGCTATGTGCAGAGTAGCAAATCATAGATTTTCGAACTGCCTGCCAACAGTGAGAAAATCGTTATGTGTTGTTTGATTTCAATCAAACAATACGATTTGCGCGGATTCGATTAATACCAAACGTTTGAAAAGTTTTTGGTTCTTTTTTCAAAAAGAACGAAAAAATCCTTACTCAAACTAACTTTAACTCCCCGATAAATCAAAATTTGAACTACAAAAACGGCAGGTCGCTCCGACCTGCCGTTAATTTTTATTTTACTGTTTAATTTCTTCCATGATGAACGCTTCAAGAACGTCACCGAGCTTGATGTCGTTGAACTTTTCAAGTCCGATACCACATTCGTAGCCGGAAGCAACCTCTTTTGCATCGTCTTTAAATCTCTTAAGTGAGCTAATCTTATCCTCGAAGATAACGATACCGTCACGAACAACACGAATGTCGCTCTGTCTTGTAACCTTACCATCCGTAATATAAGAACCTGCAATCGTACCAACGTTGGGAACGCGAATTGTCTGACGAACCTCTGCGTGACCGAGCACAACCTCCTTAAACTTAGGAGCAAGCATACCCTTCATAGCAGCTGTAATTTCTTCGATACATTCGTAAATTACGCGATAGGTTCTGATTTCAACGTTCTGTCTATCCGCAGAGTCCATAGCGCCCTTATCAGGACGAACGTTAAAGCCAACAATGATAGCATTTGAAGCTGCCGCAAGCATTACGTCACCCTCTGTAATACCACCAACTGCAGAGTGAATAACTCTAACCTTAACTTCCTCGTTAGTAAGCTTCTGCAAGGACGCACGAACTGCCTCGGCAGAACCGTCAACGTCCGCCTTAACGATAACATTAAGATCCTTAACACCCTCAGAAATCTGGTTGAACAAGTCATTAAGATTTGCTCTTGCATTTGCCTTAAAGATTTCTTCCTTAGCCTGAGCCTTTCTCTGCTCTGCAAGCTCACGAGCCATCTTTTCGTCCGCAACCGCATTGAATTCGTCACCTGCAACGGGAACGTCTGCAAGACCGATAATCTCAACAGGAACGGAAGGACCTGCTTCCTTAAGGGGCTTTCTGTTATGGTCAGTCATAGCACGAACACGACCAACTGCAGTACCTGCGATAACAATATCACCTGCGTGAAGTGTACCGTTTTGAACAAGAACTGTTGCAACAGGACCACGGCCCTTATCAAGCTTTGCTTCAATTACGATACCCTTTGCATGACGGTTGGGATTTGCCTTGAGCTCCTTAACCTCTGCAACGAGAAGCACGGATTCAAGAAGATCCTCAATACCCTTGTGTGTCTTTGCAGATACGGGAACACAGATAACGTCACCGCCCCATTCTTCAGGAACGAGGTCATAACGTGTAAGCTCCTGCTTAACTGTGTCGGGATCGGCTGTGGGCTTATCCATTTTGTTAATTGCTACTACGATATCGATACCTGCCGCTTTCGCGTGGTTGATAGCTTCGATTGTCTGAGGCATAATACCGTCATCCGCCGCAACAACGAGGATTGCAATATCAGTTGCCTGCGCACCGCGAGCACGCATAGCGGTAAATGCTTCGTGACCGGGTGTGTCAAGGAATGTCATATCCTTGCCGTTGATGCTTACTCTGTAAGCACCGATGTGCTGTGTAATACCACCTGCTTCGCCTGTGGTAACGCTTGTATTTCTGATTGCGTCAAGAAGAGATGTCTTACCGTGGTCAACGTGACCCATTACACAAATAACGGGAGCGCGTTCCTGAAGCTTTTCTTCAGTATCAACAGTATCATCAAAGAGCTTTTCTTCGATTGTAACAACAACTTCCTTAGTAACTACTGCGCCAAGCTCGTCTGCAATGAGGTATGCAGTATCAAAGTCAATAACCTGGTTAACAGTAACCATCATTCCCATCATCATAAGACGCTTAACCACTTCACCTGCAGTCACCTTAAGACGAGAAGCAAGCTCACCAACGGAAATCTCATCGGGAACTGTGATGCTAATGGGCTGCTTTTTAACAACCTGCTGCTGTTTCTTCTGCGCATTCTTATCAAATTTATTATTTTGCTGCTGACCCTTCTTGTTGAACTTCTGGTTTCCACCGCGAACATCCTTTACAGAATCGGGTACGTAGTTATCAAGCTTTTCATCATACTTGGATGCATCATAGCTTGAACCTCTCATATCAACAACACGGGTTGATGTGCTTCTAACACCTTTTTCACCCTTTGCAGTCTGCTCACGAACGATAGCTGTGGGTTTGAAATGTTCCTTGGGAGCATTTTGGTTGCCTTCGTCCTTATCTCTGCCAAAGCCACCGCCCATATTATTGTTTTGTGGCTTCTTATTCTGTTTATCAAAGGGCTTCTGTTGAGAACCAAAACCACCCTTATTATCCGCGGACTTATTAAATCCGCCCTGCTCTCTCTGAGGCTTCTGCCCTTGCGCACTCTTATCGAATGCGGGTTTAGCAAATCTATCACCCTGGGGCTTTTGACCCTGAGCATTCTTGTCAAACAAAGGCTTTGCACCCTGAGCATTTCTATCACCCTGAGGCTTTTGCTGACCTTGAGATCTTTCGTTATTCTTTGCAGGAGCATTCTGTGAACGGTTATCAGATTTTGCCTGCTGTGTGGGTTTGTTTTCGGTTTTTGGTTGGTTTTTGGGCTTCTGTTCCGTCGCAGGAGCAGACTTCTCCTTAAGTTTAGCTTCTGCTTCTGCCTTTTTCTTGGCTTCAGCTTCTGCCTTTGCTTTAGCTTCTGCTTCTGCCTTGGCTTTAGCCTCTGCTTCTGCTTTTGCTTTAGCTTCTGCCTCTGCCTTGGCCTTAGCTTCTGCCTCGACTTTAGCCTTTGCTTCTGCCTCTGCCTTGGCTTTAGCTTCCGCCTCTGCCTTTGCCTCCGCTTCCTTAGCCGCCTGAAGCTTTGAGGGAATATAAGTATCCCCAAAAATATAAGAGTCAATATCCTTTATTTGATTTTTCTTTGTGAGAGTTTCCATAAGAATATCAAACTCTCTGCCCTCAAGAGCTCCCTGCGTTTTCGCATTTATTCCCTTTTCTGCAAGAGTATCAAGAATATCCTTACTCTTAATTCCCAAATCCTTTGCTAACTGATTTACTTTAAATTGTGGATTTGCTGCCATTAGTACCTCCAAAAATTCCGTTTTTGAAATTTAACCGTTCAATATGTTTACTGATTGTCTTCTATGTTTTTGCTCACCATTTTGTAAAAGCTCTCATCCGTAATAGCTACAGCGGCAAGCGATGAGCCTTTGCCGATTCTTGAAGCAAGCTCGCCACCATCGGCATCAATTCTGATTTTTTCAACACCGTAAAATGAGCATTTATCGGTGATTTTTTTGTGTGTATTTTCTGAAGTGTCCCCCGCCTCAATGACGAGATATACCTTCTTCCCTTTCTGCATCGCTTCGATTATCATCGGAACGCCATAAATCAACCTTCCCGCCTTTGAGGAAAGCCCGAGAGAGCCCCAAAATCTATTGTCCATAATCAGCCCTGCTCGATTTCCGCCGCAAGCGCGTCAAATACCTCTTCAGGAATAGTACATTCAAGGTGTGTAGCAAGCTTGCCGCTTTTTCTTGCCTTATTAAAGCATTTTGCATTGGAGCAAACATAAACTCCTCTGCCGTTTTTTCTACCCGTTTTGTCAAGCACAATTTCACCCTCCGGAGTTCTAACAACTCTCAAAAGCTCACCCTTAGGTTTTCTTTCAGCACAACCTACGCATTGACGAAGCGGTATTTTCTTTTTTTGTTCCATAAAATATTATTCTGCCTTGATATCAATCTTGATACCTGTAAGTCTTGCTGCAAGACGAACGTTCTGACCTTCCTTACCGATAGCAAGTGAGAGATATTCGGGGTCTGCAACAACCTTGCACATTCTCTCCGCAACCATTTCAACTGATGCAACAGGAGCAGGAGCAAGAGCTTCTCTTACGTATTCTGCAGGATCCTCGCTATATCTAATAATATCAATCTTTTCACCTGCAAGCTCAGCTACGATGGAGTTAATTCTCATACCGTGGTTACCGATACAAGCACCAACAGGATCAACCTCAGGATCTCTTGAATAAACCGCAATTTTTGCACGAGAACCTGCCTCGCGGCTAACACCCTTAATCATTACCACGCCATCTGCAACCTCGGGAACCTCAAGCTCGAACATTCTGCGAAGAAGACCTGCGTGAGTACGGGAGAGAGTAACAATAGGACCTCTGCCCTCTTTATTAACGTGAAGAACATAAACCTTAATTCTGTCGCCAACGTTGAGAACCTCCCCAGGAATCTGCTCACTCTTAAGAAGAGTTGCAAAACCGTTTGTGGTTTCAAGAAGAACGTTGCCCGTTTCGGGATTGATCTTACTAACAAGAGCGGTGATGATTTCATCCTTCTGATTTTCATAAGCTTCCTGAATGGCGCGTCTTTCACCCTCACGGATACCCTGAATAATCACTGATTTAGCAGCGCCCGCAGAAAGACGTCTGAAATTCTTGGGCTTAACTTCTTTTTCAACGAATGAGCCAAGAGTATATTTCTTTGCAATCTTCTTTGCTTCCTCAAGAGAAATCTGTGTTTCGGGGTTTTCAACCACCTCAACAACTTCCTTCTGATAGTAAACCTTAATATCTTCCTTCTTTTCGTCAACAACGATACGAACGTTTGCATTAGTACCGTATTCCTTTTTGAATGCAGAAACGAGAGCCGCCTCAATTTTTTCAAACATATAGGTTTTGGAAATGCCCTTTTCCTTTTCAAGCATATCAAGGGCTGCGAATAATTCCTTGTTCATTTTTCTTTCTCCTTATTAAAAATCAAACACAGTGTGCATCTTTGCAATTTCATTTTTTTCAAACTCAACGTTTTCTCCGTTGATGGTGATAATCACCTTGTTGTTATCATCAAGCCCAACAAGAACACCAGTAAAAGCCTTTGCTCCGTTTTTAGGGGCATAAAGCTTAACTTCAACCTTTTCCCCCTCACACATTAAGATATGAGCGTCGGTCTTGATTTCTCTTTCAATTCCTGGGGAAGTAACCTCAAGATAATAGGACTCGTCAATGGGGTCCGCCTCATCAAGCATAGGGTCAATGGTTCTGTGAAATTTTTCGCACAAATTAATATCAATGCCCTCCTCGGAGTCAATGGTTATACGAAGGATCTTTTTTGCGCCCTCCTTAACAAACTCAACGTCCCAAAGGATAATTCCCATTTCTTCTGCCACGGGGGAGATAAGATCAGTCACCGTGCCAACGATATTTTTCTTAATCATACAAAAATCTGCCTTTTCAAGAATTAAGAGTGGGTCGTTTGGGGACCCACTCTCAGCTTAGTATGCCTCATTATAACACATCTTTATTTCTTTTGCAATAGCTTTTTGATATTTTTTTGCATTTTTTTGTTTTTTATTTTCTTTTTTATACAATTATATATAAATATTTGAAATTTATGTTTACAAATTGACTTTTTCGTGATATAATGTTAAGAAGATTATTAAGATGCCTAATTATGCTTTCTTAATAGTTCTATAAAAAATCAAAGGAGATTATATCCAATGAGTAAAAACAAAAAACAAAAAGTATTTTCAGGTTCAAGCCACATTATATGGTATTGCCTTTTGCTTTCCGTTGCCTTTTTGGGCCTTTACGGACTAATAGACCTTATAGTTGAGGAATATCCCAAATGGTTAGGATTAGCAATTTTTGGATTTCTTGCACTTTCAATATTGATTGTATTCTTCGTTTATAAGAAAAAACGAGACGAAGAAATTGCATTTGAAAATCAAACGCTCCAAATGGAAAAGGCAATGACAGGTCTTATGAAGGATGTTGACATTCCTTGCATCCTCACCCTGCCGAGCGGAATTATAGCTTGGTGCTCAAAGGGTGCTTATAAAATGTTTAATACCCACGAAGGACTTTTGCAAAAGAATTTGAACGATCTTTGCAATGTAAAGGTAGATGAGCTTATTGCAACTCTTGACGAGGATGAATATTTTGGAAACGCAAATCAAGGATCTCTCCCTGTAACAATTCTCGGAAGAAAGTATATGGCTCAAATACATCGCCAGACTCTCGGCAAAAATTCTTACTATCTCATAACGTATACGGACTTCACCGAGTATTCTCTCTTGCTTGATAAATATGAGGCGGAAACTCCCGTTGTCGCACATATCGTACTCGATAACCTTAACGAGATTGCTGAGTATGTTCGAGTAAGCTACCGCGCAGCTGCAAACCAAATCGAAGAAATTCTTAATAAATTTGCCGCAGATATGCACGGATTTATTCGCGAATACAACCGCGATAAGTACATTATGGTGTTCTCTAAAGAAAAATATAAGGAGTGCTTGGAGAATAAATTTGAAATTCTCGAAACCATAAGAAACGTTCGTCTTGGTGACTCATCTGTTCCTGTAACTATTTCAATGGGTGTTTCCACGATTGGTGAAAACTTTGAGGAAAAGGAGAAAAATGCATTCTCCGCTCTCGAATTTGCACTTCAACGTGGCGGTGACCAGGTTGCAGTAAAAACAGAAAACGATATTGTCTTCTACGGAGGAAGAACTAAGGGTGTTCAAAAGAAGAGTGGCTCCTTTGCAAGAGTTTTTGCAACTCAGCTTGTTTCTCATATTTCAAGCGCTGGCAATGTTATTATCATGGGACATTCCAATCCTGACTTCGATGCAATCGGTGCGTGCGTAGGAATTGCGCGACTTTGCATGTGGTGTGGTCTTGAGCCCAAAATAGTTATGAACACTCTAAACAAGAACTTTAAGGCATGCACAGAAAAGCTTTTGATGCTTGAGGACTATAAAAATATCTTCGTTTCTGCAGAAGCTGGACTCGATCTCATTCAATCAGATACTCTTCTCATAATTGTCGATGCAAACAACTTTAAAATTCTTGAATCCAGTGACATTGCTTATAATGTTGCAGACTTCATTGTAATCGACCACCATAGAAAGGTTGCCGAATTTGAAAATGAGCCCCTTTTGGCTCTTATCGACCCCTCTGCCTCTTCTGCTTCAGAAATGATTACAAATATTCTTGAGCAATGCTTGCCCAATGATGTTATTTCCAAAGAAGAAGCCAACCTTCTTCTTTCGGGTATTATGGTTGACACAAAGAACTTTACCAAAACAACAGGTACAAAAACATTCTCTGCTGCTATGTATCTTCGTGGCATCGGTGCAAATTCTGAAATTGCAGGAACGTTCTTCCACGAAGATTTTGAAGATTTTATGACTGAAGCGAAATTCAATACGAACGTAACTATGTACCTTGATAAAATCGCAATAACAGAAAGCAACGGTAACGATCCGAGCTTTGACAGAGTTGCGGCAGCAAAGGCGGCAGATAAGCTTCTCAACGTGCGCGGAGTTGAAGCATCCTTCGCACTCGTTTCAATCAACGATAGAATTCATATATCCGCACGTTCAAACGGAAACGTAAACGTTCAGCTTATTCTTGAAAAAATGGGCGGCGGAGGTCACTTTGATTCTGCCGCGGCGGCAGTTTCAGGAAACGATATGAAGTCTGTTTTGTATCGCTTAAAGGATGCTATCGACCAATATTTTGCAGAAAATTAATACATTTTTAAGGATTTCTTAAGTTTTACACAGTAAAATACCAAAAGTTAGGAGTGAATCAAAATGAAAGTAATGTTAACACAGGACGTTAAAGGTCAGGGAAAAAAGGACCAGATTATTGAGGTTTCCGACGGATACGCAAGAAACTTTCTCCTTCCCAAAAAGCTCGCTATAATTGCCGATGCAAAAGCAGTTAATGAAGCAAAGAACAAAGAAGCGTCCAATCTTCATAAAATTGAGGTTGCCAAGGCAGAGGCAAACGACATTGCCACAAGGCTTAGCAAAATCACAGTTCATATTCTTGCAGGTGGCGGAACAGAGCGTCTTTACGGCACGGTTACAAGCAAGGATATTGCAGAAGCACTTGCTAAAGAGCACGGCATCACAATTGATAAAAAGAAAATGCTTATGAATGAAGCAATTAAAACCTTCGGCACATATAAGGTTGAGGTTAAGCTCTATGGCGCAGAGATTACGGGAACTATTACCGTTCAGGTATCTCCCAAATAATTAAGAGGAATAATTATGAACGAAGATATTAACAGAAAACTGCCCTTTTCCCTTATCGCAGAGCAATCGCTTCTCGGTTCAATACTTATTGACCCCGCCTCCATTAACGAAGTGGCGGATATGCTTAAGGCAGATGATTTTTACATCACGGAGCATAAGCAGATTTATCTTGCAGCAACCGAGCTTTTTATGACAAACCGCGAAATCGATGTGGTTACTCTCATCGATATGCTCGTTCACAAGGGCATTTATAACAAGAGTGGCGGAGAGGATTATATTAGAACTCTTTCAGAGGTCGTGCCCACCGCCCTCAACGTAAAGGACTATGCAAAAATAGTTAAAGAAAAAAGCGCACTCCGTCAGCTTATAGAGGTTTGCGGAGAAATCAACGAAACTGCATTCTCCGAGCAAGAGTCTGCAGCAGGTATTATAGAACTTGCAGAAAGCAAGATTTTTGCCATCGCACAAGGCAGAGATACAAAGAATTTCAAACATATTCGCGACGTTCTCGGCTCAGTTTATAACAATCTCCACGAGCTTTCGGTAAATCCCGATGCTGCTCACGGTACGTCAACGGGCTTTTCGGGACTTGACCGTGTGCTTGTTGGTATGGGTAATTCAGACCTTATTCTCGTTGGCGCACGTCCGGGTATGGGTAAAACATCATTCACACTTAATATTGCAACAAACGTTGCACAGGCAACAAAGAAAAAGGTTTGCGTATTCTCACTCGAAATGAGTGCAGAGCAGCTCGTTTCCCGTATTCTTTCGAGTGAAGCTTTAGTTGATAGCTACGAGCTTCGTTCAGGTAAGCTCTCCGATGATTCTTGGGAAAAAATTGCAGATGCAAGCTCACGTCTTGCTTCTTGCGATATTCTTATCGACGATACTTCAGGCATCACCGCAACAGAAATGAAGGCAAAATTACGCAGAGTGGACAATCTCGGCCTTGTAATTATCGACTATCTTCAGCTTATGCAAAGTGATAGAAAAATTGATAACCGTGTTCAAGAGGTCGCAGAAATCTCCCGTGCCCTTAAAATCATGGCTAAAGAGCTTAGCGTCCCAATCATTTGTTGCGCTCAGCTTTCTCGTGGACCCGAATCAAGAACCGATAAAAAGCCCATGCTTTCCGACCTTCGTGACTCGGGTGCTATCGAGCAGGACGCGGACGTTGTAATGTTTCTTTATAGAAACGAATACTATAAAACCGATGCAGCACCGGGTGAAAACAATGCTGCAAATATTGCAGAAGTAATCGTAGCAAAGAACCGTCACGGTTCAACCGGCACAGTTAAGATGGGCTGGATCGGTCAGTACACCAAATTTAGAACAATCGCAGACAACATTGAAGAATAAAAGGAATATAAGGGGGATGAAAATGAAAATCGAAAATAAAATTTCATATACCTCCCCCTATCTTCTTGTTAATCTTCCCAAGGAAACCCCGGTGCTTCTTGCATTTTCGGGTGGTGCGGATTCAAGCGCTCTTCTCCATTTATTAAATAAGGATGCAAAATCCAATAATTTTCCTCTCCACGCTGCACACTTTAACCACCAAATTCGCGGTGAAGAAGCGGAACGCGACGCAAAATTCTGCGAGGAGACGTGCCAAAAGCTCTCCATTCCCTTTCATCTTGGAAAAGCGGACGTTCCCTCTCTTGCAAAACAAAATGGTAATAGCATTGAGGCAGAAGCAAGAGAGCAAAGATATGCATTTTTTGAAAAAATTATGCGCGAAAATAATATTCCTATTTTAGTAACCGCCCATCACAGTGAAGATCAAATCGAAACTATTCTTATTCACATTCTTCGTGGAAGTGGAGTCAATGGTATGTGTGGTATGCAAGAATGCAGACCCTTTGCAAACGATTTCCAACTCGCACGCCCGTTTTTGAAGGCACAAAAGAGAGATATTTTGGCTCTTTGCGAACAATATAAAATTGATTTTGTGATTGATAGCACCAATGATGACACTCAATATATGAGGAATGCTATCCGCCACGAAATCATACCCAAATTATATCAGCTTCAACCCAATTTGTGTGAGGTTTTTGACCGTCTTTCAACAAACGCAAAGGATGCGGATACCTTTATCAATGCTTCGGCATACAAATTTATTAAAAATGAATGTTGCGAAAATATTCCTCTCGTAAGCTTCAATGAGCTTTTCGATGCACAAAAATCAAAAGTGCTCCATCTTATTTTTGAAGAAAAATATGGGAAATCTCTTGAGAATGTCCACATAAACGCAATAATTGAGCTTTGCCAAAAAGCCGTTCCACATTCATCAATATCGTTACCCGGAAAAACGTGTGCAAAAATTGAGAATAACGAGCTCGTTTTTGAAAACGAAGCAAAAACCACAAATGACATCACATTTGCACCAATTCCCCTTTCAGAAGGAACTACCGATACAGGTTGCGGTGTTATAATTAAAATTGAAAAAAATCCCGTACAAAAATCCACCGACAGTCATATTTCACTTGATGTTAAATGCGAATTGCTTGATGAAAGTGCGCATTTTAGAGCAAGAAATGAGGGTGACGTAATTTTTGTGGGTAAAATGAATAAAAAAGCAAAAAAACTTATAAGCGAAAAGAAAATACCGCTCGAAAAACGCAAAATTTTACCTATTTTGGTTTCCAATAATGAAATTTTATGGATTCCCGCTGTTGCAGTTTGCGACAAAGTAAAAAAGGATAAAATAAAAAGTGGGGACAACTTTTTTCGCATAACAGTTAAATTTGAAAATTAACTTTTAACATAATTCGGAGGTAATTAATGAAAAAGAACAACTCAAAGGTAATACTTTTTTACCTCGCTTTAATTGCAGTAATCTTCGTTGCAGTGTTTGCAATGTTTGCTACACCCACAACAAAGGAAGAAATCAATTTCAGCGACATAATGCACTATTTTGAAGAGGATAGAGTAAAGGAATTTGAGGTTTCAAACGAAAATATCATTACTCTTATTGTCTATAAATCCGACAAGGCGGGAGTTCTCGCACCTGAGGATGTTGCTAATCTTGAAACAGAAAAAATAAGCTACAAGCTTCGTGATGTTACTATATTCAGAGATTCCTTTGAAAAATATGAAGGAAATCTCAAAAATCTTCAGGTTTATGAATATGAGCCCCTTGCTGAGTATCCTTGGTGGATTTCACTCCTTCCCAATATGCTTTTAATTATCGTTATGGTTGTTCTTGGCATCTATATGACAAAGCAGATGAACAAGAGCTCTGGCGGTATGATGAGCTTTGGAAAAGCAAAGGCACACGTTCCTCAGGGTGATAAAAACAAGGTAACCTTTGCCGACGTTGCAGGTGCAGAGGAAGAAAAGGAAGAGCTTGTTGAAATAGTTGAATTCCTTAAAGATCCTCAAAAATTTGCAAAGCTCGGTGCAAAAATTCCCCACGGCGTATTGCTCGTGGGCCCTCCCGGTACAGGTAAAACACTTCTTGCAAAGGCAGTTGCAGGTGAAGCAGGAGTTCCCTTCTTCTCAATGAGTGGTTCTGACTTTGTTGAAATGTACGTCGGCGTTGGTGCAAGCCGTGTTCGTGATCTTTTCGCAACAGCAAGAAAAGCACCTGCCGCAATCATCTTTATCGACGAAATCGATGCTGTTGGACGTCACCGTGGCGCAGGTCTTGGCGGTGGACACGACGAAAGAGAACAAACCCTTAACCAGTTGCTCGTTGAAATGGACGGTTTCGGCTCACACGAGGGTATCATTATCATCGCAGCGACCAACCGTGCAGACATTCTTGACCCTGCACTTCTTCGTCCAGGACGTTTTGACCGTCAGGTTAGAGTTGGTTATCCCGACATTAAGGGACGTGAAGAAATCC
>JAZQUS010000028.1:0-12721 GCA_045631445.1 Eubacteriales bacterium | reverse complement strand
CTAAGACCGCTTGGCCTCCGACTTGGGTGTGGGGGTGGTCATACTGTGAGAAAGTACCCATCTTTACAGGTGTTTCACTTGCATTAAATCGAATAACCTCTTCAATCATAAGCGCGTTTGCAACGCCGTGAGGAAGATGGTGGAATGCACCGAGCTTGTGCGCCATTGAGTGACAAATTCCAAGGAATGCATTAGCAAAAGCCATACCTGCCATTGTTGCCGCATTTGCCATTTTTTCACGAGCCAAAACGTCCGTCTGACCGTTATCGTAAGCTCTTGGAAGATATTCAAAAATCATCTTGAGTGAACGAAGTGCTAATCCGTCGGTGTAATCAGTTGCGAGCATTGCCGCATACGCTTCGAGCGCGTGTGTTACTGCGTCAATACCGGAAGCTGCAGTGAGTCCACGGGGTGCGGACATATGGAAATCAGTATCGATAATTGCCATATGAGGAAGGAGCTCATAGTCGGCAAGAGGGTATTTAACACCCGTCTTTTCGTCGGTAATTACTGCAAAAGGTGTCACCTCTGAGCCCGTACCTGCAGATGTGGGAACGGCAATAAAATATGCCTTCTCACCCATCTTGGGGAATGTGTAAACTCTCTTGCGAATATCGATAAAGCGCATTGCCATATCCATAAAATCCGCTTCGGGATGCTCATAAAGCACCCACATAATCTTTGCCGCGTCCATTGCAGATCCACCGCCAAGCGCAATAATCGTATCGGGCTTGAACGCCATCATCTGCTTAGCACCCTCGGTTGCATTTGCAAGCGTGGGGTCGGGCTGAACGTTCCAAAACGTTGTATATTGAATACCCATTTCGTCAAGCTTATCAGTAATGGGCTTTGTAAATCCGTTTTCATAGAGGAAGGAGTCGGTTACGATGAATGCCTTTTTAGCATTTCTAACCGTCTTAAGCTCATCAAGAGCAACGGGCAAGCAACCCTTCTTTATATAAACCTTTTGAGGTGTTCTAAACCAAAGCATATTTTCTCTTCTTTCTGCCACCGTTTTGATATTTAAAAGGTGCTTTACACCAACGTTTTCACTAACACTATTTCCACCCCATGAGCCACAACCAAGTGTGAGAGAGGGTGCGAGCTTGAAGTTGTAAAGATCACCAATGCCACCGTGAGCCGATGGGGTATTAACAAGAATTCGGCAGGTTTTCATTCTTGCAGCAAATTTTGAGAGCTTTTCTCTTTCGGTAATTTCATTAAGATATATGGAAGACGTGTGTCCCATACCGCCATCAAAAACAAGGTGATCTGCCTTGTCAAGTGCCTCGTCAAATGAACCTGCTCTGTACATTGCAAGAACGGGAGAAAGCTTTTCGTGTGCAAATTCTTCAGAAAGTTCTACACTTTCAACCTCGCCGATGAGAATTTTCGTGCTTTCGGGCACTTCAACACCCGCAAGAGCAGCAATTTTATACGCAGTTTGACCTACGATTTTTGCGTTGAGCGCACCATTTATAATAATAGTTTTTCTAACCTTCTCAATTTCTTCTTCATTCAAGAAATAGCAGCCGCGAGTTGCAAATTCCGCTTTAACCTCATCATAAATGCTATCAAGCACGATAACGGACTGCTCGGATGCGCAAATCATACCGTTATCAAATGTTTTAGAGTGAATTATTGAGTTAACCGCCAAAAGAATATTTGCGCTTTCGTCAATAATTGCAGGGGTGTTACCTGCACCAACACCAAGAGCAGGCTTTCCGCTTGAATAAGCCGCCTTAACCATACCCGGACCACCTGTTGCAAGAATGATGTCCGCTTCCTTCATAATCATATTCGTCATATCAAGTGAGGGAACGTCAATCCAGTCAATGATGTTTTCGGGTGCGCCCGCCTCAACTGCCGCTTCAAGAATGAGCTTTGCAGCAGCTATTGTGGAATTCTTTGCTTTTGGATGGGGGCTTATGATGATTGCATTTCTTGTTTTGAGAGCAAGAAGGCATTTGAAAATTGCGGTTGATGTGGGGTTAGTTGTAGGAATAACCGCCGCAATAACACCGATTGGCTCTGCAATCTTTTGAATTCCGAATGCTTTGTCTTCTTCAATCACACCGCAGGTTTTTGTATCCTTGTATGCATTGTAAATATATTCTGCGGCATAGTGATTTTTGATTACCTTATCTTCAACAATGCCCATGCCTGTTTCTTCAACCGCGAGTTTTGCAAGAGTGATTCTTGCCTTGTCTGCAGCAGAAGCAGCAGCAAGAAAAATTTTGTCAACCTGCTCTTGTGTATAGGTCGCAAAAACGGATTGCGCCTTGCGTGTGCGAGCAATCGCACGTTCAAGACTTTCAACATCCTCAACGATCTCATAAATTTTTGTTTCCATTTATATGTCCTCCTGACAGAAATTAACTAATTAAACAAAGAAAAAACAAGCTTCTAAAAACAGATTCAAATGCTTGTATTTACTTACTTTTTGTCACTTTGTTAAAAGTTTAACACATTTCTCTGCTTTTGTCAATAGGTCTCAGGGCACATTGTTAAAATTTTGTCATAGTCGATAATACTGCACAATATTTAATGCTCGATTTTATGCAATTTTGATATATAAAATGCGACCACTCAAAAGAATAGTCGCATTTCGTTTTATTTATTTCTATTATAAATAATATAAAGTCCGTCGAGCACCATATCGGGATCGAGTGTGATTTCGTGTTTACAATGCGGAATTATCGCGTGAGAATAGCCACCCGTTGCAAAAGTGGGCAAATTCTTACCAAATTCCTCGCAAAATCTATCAATCATTCCGTCAATCATTGCGGCATTTCCAAACACCGCACCGCTTTTCATACATTCGATAGTATTCGTGCCAATCGCCTTATCGGGCGCATCAAGACTAAATTGGGGCAGTTGTGCAGTTCCTGAAGAAAGCGCGCGCATTCCCATCATAACACCGGGCATTATAGATACGCCAACAAACGTTCCCTCCTCGTTCACCACCATCATTTTCGTGGCAGTTCCCATATCAATTATAAGAGAGGGACAACCTTGCTTATATCTTGCCGCAACGCAAGCGCAAATGAGGTCTGCGCCAACGCTTGATGGGTCATCGCAAACAACGTTTATGCCCGTATCAATCTTCAAGGAAACGTGAATTGCCTCCACCGAATAAAGCTCACGCATAACGCTATGCATTACCGACGAAAGAGTTGGAACAACGGATGAAATAATTGCTCCACAAACATCATCTTTTCTAACGCCCCTTAAATTGAGCATTTGACAAACGATGCTCTCATACTCCTGCACGGTTTTTGTCGCATCGGTTGAAAGTCTTGTAACAAATTGCAATTTGTCACCCAAATAGCCACCGATGGCAATATCCGTGTTTCCTATATCAACGCAAAGAATCATACTTATCTTGTGAAGAAATCAACAACGTCCTTTGCAAGTCTGTCAGGGCAATCCACCATGGGTGAGTGTCCGCAATTTTCGTAAGGAATCAAAATTGCAAGATGTGAAAGCGCGTTATAGTTATCCATAACCATATAATCGGGCACAACGATATCCTTAGAAGCAGTTGTGAAAGCAACGGGACAAGTAATATTATGAATTGTGCCGTCACCCTTGCCGTAAGGTGTGTATTCATCGGACATATTGAGATTAGCAAGCGCCCAGTCAAGATCAACGAGGTTTCTCTGCTTCAAGGTTTCTGCCATCCAATATTCATTCTGCTCTCTTGTGGGCTTATTTACCGTATAAATAGTAGCATCCCAAATAGCAGTCATTGTTGCAAAATCACCCTTTTCAAAGCAAGCGATTGCAGGAGCAACCTGAATAGGGTCCTTTGCCATATCTTCTTTAGAAGCATAGGGCTTGCCTGTGGATTTATAATTTTCCTTTTGATATACGGGGTATCCCTTATGTCCTGCGCCTTCAATGTCAAAGAACTTCTTAATCTTTTCAGGATATTTTGCACAAAGCTTGAGTGAAACACCACCGCCGTTTGACCAACCAACAAGGTAAACAGAGCCAAGTTCAAGTGCGTCCATAAAGAGCGCAACGTCGTCCGCAAGCTCTTCAAGTGTATCAAATCTTTCATTATATGTGCTATCACCGAAGCCGCGAAGGTCAACGGCTACGCATCTATATTTGTCCTTAATTCTTGAAATAAGGGGCTCATAGTGAACGGAGGATGACATATTTCCGTGTATCATAAGTACAACGTCACCTTGTCCTTCATCAAGATATGCAAGAGTTTCTTTTCCGATAGATATATATTTCTTTTCCATAAGAATTCTCCTTAAATTTGTATAGGCTCATCGTCAAGATTAACGAAGCCGAGTGTGAGTGAGAGGAAGGAATTTGCATCCTCATACATACTCGCGTGTCCTGAGCCGTTGATTGTTACATAGTTGCTTCCCTTAATCCTTTCGTGAAGCAAAATCTGCTCTGTGGGAGGAACGAGTCCATCCTCGGAGCTTGAAATTATAAGTGTGGGACAATTAATTTCGCAAAGTCTATCCATATAGTTATAATCCCTTGAGCTATCCGTCAAACGAATGAGTGCCTCAAGCACCGCGGGATTTGAAAAATACGGAATGAGTGTTCCCTCTCGTCTTTCCATCCAATCTGCCATATTTTCATAAAAGCCTGTGGAATAGATTACGGGGATTGTCGTTAAGTAATACGCCTCACCGTTACCCGTCTTTGCAACCGCGTTCCAACCGTCACCGATTTTGCGAAGCCAATCGGACGTTCTTCCGCAGGTGTTTGCAAGAACGAGTCTGCGCACTCTTTCAGGGTGGTTAACCGCATACTGAATTGCGACCTCACCGCCGTAGGAAATGCCCATAATACTTACCTTTTCATAAGGAAGTATATCAAGAAGCGCATCAAGAAGTCGAACTTGAATTTCGTGTGTATAGCCTTCTGTCATTCTTGAGGATTGTCCTTGGTCAAGGAAGTCGACAAGAATTACCACGTTATTTTTTGAAAGGTTTTTGAGCATGGGCTTCCACGAATTTGTGGACATCATTATTCCGTTGAGAATAAGGAGTGGCTCACCGCTCTCGCCGTGCACCTCGTAATAAACCTTGTATCCTTCAAAATCGAAAAATGCCATAATTTTACCTCAATTAGCCTGCAATAATACCAAGAGCGATTGCCTGCTTTGTAAGTTCTTCTCTAAAGTCGGGGTGAGCAACGGAGATGATCAGCTTCGCTCTTTCTTCCATAGCTGTACCGCGAAGATTTACTGCACCGTATTCGGTTACGAGCCAGTCGATATCGTTTCTTGAAAGAGAAACTGCCGCGCCCTGCTTGAGAAGAGGAACGATTTTGGAAGTTTCAACTCTTTCACCTGTTGCCTTGTCCTTAACCATTGCGGTTGAGTAAAGCGCGATGATTGACTTACCGTTCTTGGACTTCTGCGCACCGATTGCCGTATCTGCCTGTCCGCCCGTTCCTGAGAACTGAACGTGACCGATGGACTCGGAGCAGCACTGACCAAAGAGGTCGATTTCGATTGTGGAGTTGATAGAAACCTGATTATCGTTCTGTGAAATTGTATGAGGATCGTTTACGTAAGCACCGTCCATAATGCAAACTGCGGGGTTGTCGTCGATGAAGTCATAAAGCTCCTTTGTACCCATCGCAAATGCCGCAACCATCTTGCCTTTGTGCGTCTGCTTATTCTTACCGGTGATTACACCTGCCTTTGCAAGCTTAACCATACCGGATGTGAGCATTTCAGTGTGAACACCAAGATCCTTCTTATCCATAAGAGAAGCCGCAACTGCATTAGGGATTCCGCCGATACCAAGCTGGATGCAGTCGCCATCGTTAATCATGCCTGCGATTGTCTTACCGATGATAAGGTCCTTTTCGTTTGGCTCTGCGTCCGCAATTTCGGGCATTGGGTAATCACATTCAACAACGTAATCAATATCGTTAAGGTGGAGCTGAACGTCACCAAATGTTCTTGGCGCGTTGGGGTTGATTTCAAGGATAACTGTTTTAGCCTCCTTAATCATTGCCATTTCGTAAGTATTTGAAGTGGAGAGGGACACGTATCCGTGCTTATCGGGCATGGACGCGATACCAACGTAGATGTCGGGCTTACGATAGCAAAGACGCTTGAAGGAAGCAAGGTGCAAATGGTTGAAAATAAAGCTTACGTTACCGTTTGCGTGCGCTTTTCTAAGCACGGGTGTATAGAACCATCCTTCAGTTCTGAATGACTCCTTGTATGCAGCGTTTGTCATAAATTCGTAAGCGCCCATTGGAAGACAGTTACTTACCATAACGTTCTTAACCTTGTCTGCGATTGTGTGAAGGTTTGTCATAAATTCTCTACCCTCTGCAGCGCCAAGACCTGTTACGATGTAGTCACCGCTCTTTACAACTGAGAGTGCTTCTGTAATTGATACGTATTTTGCCATAGTTTTTTCTCCTTTTTATATAGTAAAGTGAATTTTATATCTATTTTAAACGCTTTTGCGTGTTGTTTTCAAAGTTAGTGTTTTTTATATTAAAGTTGTAAATTAATCAAATGGGTTCGCCCCCGCCCAAATGGGCGGGAGCATATTTGTTTTATTAAATAATTTGTTTTTTATTTGTTTAAAATTATTCCTGAAGAAGTGCTCTGTAGTCTTCGATGGACATAAGGCCGTGAACTGTTACGCTGGAAGCTTGGTGTGCAGATGTAGCTGCGCCGCCGTTGTCGATCATCCACTTAGGAGGATTGCCAGTATCGAATACCTGTGTAAGAGCGAAGGACTGAACACCTGATCTCATACCGTTTGCAAAGCTGAGTGCGTCAGCCATTGCAATCTTATATTCCTTGGATTCAAGAATGCTGATAAGATTTGCACGTGAAAGTGCCTTGCCAGATGCTTCAAGTGCTTCCATTGCCTGGCAGAAGAGGTCACCTGCAATATAACCTGCAAGTGCGTATGCGTCATAGCTCATTGCGAATGCTGTAGGTTCCTTAATGCTTGTGCAGTAGTCATAAATGTTATTAGCAACTGTCCAATATTCCTCTGTAAAACCAGCTACGCCTGCTCCGCCATTATTAAGACCGAATGCTGCATACATCTTGTAAAGAGCAGAGTTTTCATCCTTATAAACGTATTCTACGGAAGTAATGTCAAGCCATGCCTGTGCAAAGATGTTCATTGTTGAAAATACGTCAACATACTGTTCCTGCATTACATTGTTTGCGTTGAATGTTGCTGCAGATGCGTTGTTGTAAGATGTAAGAACGTTGCACTTATAGTCAACACTTGCCATTGTTGTAAGAGCTGTGAGATAGTCAGCACCGATAACTGTGAGAACTACTACGTCACAACCTGCTGCCTTAAGAGCATTAACTGCTGCAGAATAGTCGGATGTGTTAACTTCCTGAATAAGAACGTTGTTCTTCTTATCTGCGGGAAGGTTGTTCATTTCGTCCTTAACACCTGCAAGAAGGCTCTGAGATGCTTCGTTAGAGTTAGCGATAACGCCTACCTTTGTTGCACCAAGACCGCCCTTATCTGTGGGAGCGAAAGCACGGAGAATAAGCATTCTACCCTCTGTCTTGTTAAGAGGCTGAACGGGAACGATACCCTTTTCACCAAGAGAAGATGCATTTTCATTAAGAAGCTCTTCGTTACCTGCTGCTGCGTAAATCATAGGAACTTTTTCGTCAATAAGAGTTTCAAGAGTTACGTCAACTGCATAGGAACCAAAGTGACCAACAATTGCGAAAACCTCGTCCTCGTGGATGAGCTTTTCAAGAAGTGTTGTGGAGTTTTCTGCAAGACCACCATCATCATAGTGCTTAAGTTTAATGGACTTACCATTGAAGCCGCCTGCTTTGTTATAAGCATCAAAAGCTGCCTGAATGCCAAGATTGAAAGGAGCACCAACTGATGCAAGAGCACCTGTTGTACCTGCTGTGTTACCTACCCAAATAGTATCTTCTGTGATACCAAGAAGATCATCGGGTTCGTCTGTTTCTTCTACTGGACCGTTGGGTTTGTCGCCTCCACAAGAAGCAAACATACCAAGGCAAAGCACAAGTGCAAGAACGAGTGAAAGAAGTTTTGTGAATGTGTTTTTCATAAGTTTTCTCCTTATAATTTTTATTAACATCACCGCTTTGGCGGTGTAATGCTTGAGTTTATTTGCCGCCAAGATATGCGGAGATGAGGCGCTCGTCCTTTAAGAGCTCCTCGCTTTTGCCGTGCATACTTATCTTTCCAAGCTCGAGAACGTAAGCATAATCGGCAATTTTAAGTGTTGAAAGAGCATTCTGCTCAACGATGAGGATGGTTGTTCCCTCCTCTTTAATTTTTACAAGGGTATTGAAAATATCCTTGATAAGAAGGGGTGCAAGTCCCAAGGATGGTTCGTCGAGAACGAGCAATTTGGGTGACCCCATAAGAGCACGTCCGATTGCAAGCATCTGCTGTTCACCGCCCGAAAGAGTGGATGACTGCTGCTTTGCTCTCTCTTTAAGTCTTGGGAAAAGAGTGTAAACTCTTTCAAAATTCTTTTGAAGCTCCTCTTTACTCTTGATATTATAAGCACCAACGCGAAGATTTTCTTCAACGGTAAGACCGATAAGAACGTGACGTCCCTCGGGAGATTGCATAATGCCCATCTGTGCAATTTTATGCGCGGGCTTTCCGCTAATCTTTTTGCCCTCAAAGGTGATTTCACCTGCGCTTGGCTTTAAAAGTCCTGCAATAACCTTCAAAGTTGAGGTTTTGCCCGCACCGTTTGCGCCAAGGATTGCAACTATCTGTCCTTCTTCAACGGAAAGGTCAATTCCCTTTATTGCGGCGATTGGGCCATAATTGAGTTTAACATTCGATAATCTAAGAATTTCGCTCATATTATTCCTCCTCCGCTACGCCAAGATATGCCTCTTGTACCGCTTTATTTTTCTGAATTTCTTCAGTTGTGCCAATACCGAGCATCTGTCCAAAGCTAATTGCACAAACCGTATCACAAACGTTCATAACAAGTCCCATATCGTGTTCAACGAGAAGGATTGTTACGCCAAATTCATCACGAATTTTGCGAATTGTTTCGGTAAGCTCCGCAGTTTCAGTATCGTTAAGACCTGCCGCGGGCTCATCCATAATGATGAGCTTTGCATCTGCCATAAGCGCACGCGCAATCTCAACTTTTTTAAGGATACCATAAGGAAGTCCCATTGCATACCAGCCCGCATAGTTTTCAAGTCCCATAAATTTGAGTATTCGCTTTGCCTTTGCGCGAAGCATTTTATCCTCTTTTTTAAGGGAGCGAGTTGCAAAAACATGTCCCCAGAAGCCGGTTCTATAGCTTCTTGTACTTGCAACGAGAAGATTTTCCATAACGGAAACCTCTTTTACAAGCTCGATATTTTGGAATGTTCTGCCAATTCCCTGCAAAATAATGTCGTGCACCTTGAAGGAACGAAGGTCAACAACCTCACCGTATTTGTTTTCAAAGTGCATTTCACCGCCCGTAGCATCATAGAAACGAGTGATACAGTTAAATACTGTGGTTTTACCTGCACCGTTAGGGCCGATAAGACCGAAAATCTCGCCTTTTTTAACGTTAAAACTGAGGTCTTCAACGGCTTTAAGACCGCCAAAGTACATTTTAAGTCCCTTAACCTCAAGCAAAACATCATCGGGAAGTGTGTGTGTTGCACAAATCTTATGCTTAGCTTTGGCAAGCTTCTTCTCTTCCTTAATAATCTTATCCTGAAGCTTGGATTTTTCCTTATAAAGCTTTGCGGTATATTTTGCTTCAAGCTGCGCTTTAAGTTCAAAATATTCCTTTTCAAGTGCCGCTCTTTTACGGTTATAAGGAACGACGAAGGTCAAATTGTTCTTTTTGAGGAATTTTGCCTTCTCTTTTTCAAGTTTTGCGATATATTTTGCTCTTTTTTTGTCAAGAACGCGCATTTTCTTATCGCGCGCTGCCAAAATATATCCAAATGGCTCGCCTGCCTTTGCATTTTTGAAAATTTTCTTTGCCGTACCGTGATTGAGTTTTCTCTGCTTCATATACGCTTTCACGTCATATTTCTGCAATTTTGCCTCAAGCACAGTTTGTGCATATTCCTCTTTATCGCACGCTTCAAAAGCAAGCTTTGCGATTTTTTTGTTGCCTTTAATCAAAAAGGTGTCAAGCTTTTTCTGAAGCTTTTCGTCATACTTTTCTTCAAGAGAAGCAAGCTCCTCGCGATAAAAATCGAGATTTTGACGAAGCTTTATAATCTTCTTTTGATTAGAAGAGCGTTTTTTAGCCAAGATCTTTGCCATAAATACCCTCCTTAATCTTTTTATACCATACTTTTATTTTTGCCTTAAGCTCAAGGATGAGTTGCGCAAGACCACCTGGGAAGAACATTACAACGATGATTACAAGCGCACCTGAAATGAATGTAATGAATTCGGGATTTTCTGCAAAGAAAGGAATATCCTGCAAAATTGCCGTTTGCATACCATACATTACAAATGAGCCGAACACCGCGCCCCAAATGGACTTATATCCGCCGATAATTACCGCTGCCAAAATATTGAGCGAGGTAATAAGCGCATAAAAGCCATTGGCAGTGGACGCCTGAATGGAACGAATAGTAATCATAACCATAACACCTGAAAGGGCTGCGTACATTGTACAAATTACGAATGCCAAAAGTCTATATTTAATAAGACTTATACCCATCGCCTGCGCTGCCGCGGTACTATTTTTCATAGCAAGCATTGCTCTACCTGTTGGGCTATTGATAATATTATGAGTCACTATCATTACTACAACAAGCAAAACCGCTACGATATAAAGTGAATGCTGTTTCTTTATAACCATTCCGAAAAGCTCGAAATTCTTAATCTTAATCTTATCTTCAACTACCATATAAACGTTACGGAGAATTTCAGAAAGACCAAGAGTCAAAATTACAAGATAGATACCCTCAATTCGAAGTGAAATAAAGCCAACTACAACACCGATAACTGCCGCTACCACAAGTGCTACCAAAATAGCAATTGGCAATGAAAGTTCGGCTTCGTTCATAACGTAATGAACGGCATAAGAGCCAATTCCTATAAAACCACCCGTGCCAAGTGATGCAAGTCCCGAATATCCCATAAGCAAGCAGAAGCCGATTGACGCAATCGCAAATGAGAACGAGATTGCCAAGCTCGACTGAAGTGAATAAGGAATCAAATCAGGAATTATCTTGTTTGTAGCAAGATAGGCAATAACACAGCACAATACTCCAAAGAGAATATAGTGTCCAATAGGATTGAAGAAAAGTGCTCTTAAAAGCTTTGTAAATCTCTCATCCTTTGGTGGTGTTTGACCAAGCAAGGCGTAATCTTTTTTCAAATATTTCTTCATATCATTACACCTTCTTTGCTATTTTTTTGCCAAAAATACCCTGTGGCTTAAAGAATATAATCACAAGGGCTACTGCGTAAACAATTACCATTGACCAACCTGTGAGTTCAGGTTTGCCCATTGTGTTTACTACATACTGAATAAGGTTATTTGCAAGAGGAATCATCAAAGCCGCAATTACAGGGCCGTGGAAGGTAGAAAATCCACCTAAAATTCCTGCAAGGAATGCAAATACCTGATAGTTTGTCATAAAGTAAATATTTACCGTTTGTCCTGAAGAAGCATTTATTGTTGCCGCAAGTGCACCAAGCGCGCCTGCAAGTCCCCAAGAAACTGCGGTAACTAAATGTGTGTTAATTCCCATCATACCTGCAACGTACTCGTTTGATGCGGTTGCTCGAACTGAAAGTCCCCATTTTGAGTATCTCAACATTACGAAAATCGCGGCAATTACAACTATTGTCATTGCCATACAAACAAGCGAGTTTTTAGGGAAAGAAACATTACCATCAGAGAGGTCGAATGAAATCAAGCCCTTAACAAAGGGGGTAAAGCCGGGAGTCACGATGCCAAAAACCAAGGGAGTCGCTCCAACCACGATGGAAATAAGTCCCATTGTGATTATCTGCTTACCAAGTGCATTAACATATCTACCTCGTCTGAAAATACCCACGTCTACTACAATGGCTATGAGCATTGAAACAAGCATACCCACGGGTAATGCAAGCCAAATTGAAAGCCCATTTGACGTCATTACGCTTGAAACTGCATATGCGCCAAATGCAGAAATTACACCCTGCGCAAAGTTCGTTGTGAAGGACGTTTTGAATATCAAAGTGATAGCCATTGTAACAAGGGCAGTAACACACATAGGAACTATTGATCCAAATAATGTGCTAAGAAAATATGCCATAAATTATCCCCACTGAATGATATTTGCAGCCCAAGTGTATCCGATACCTGCGGCAATCATGCAAACTGTTGAGCCGTCCTTAACCTTGCCCTCTTTAAGTGCAAGCTCAAGGGAGAGAATCTGGTCGATCTGACCGATGTGACCGTAATTCTCAAGATAAATTGACTGATCCTCACGAAGACCGAGGTCTGCAAGCATTGCCTTATGACCGCTTCTCTTGATGTGAAGAATGTCAAGGTAGTCAATGTCCGCACGGGTCTTGCCTGACTTGCGAAGTGCTTCGTCAATGCAATGATACCAGTTGGGCATTGATACTGTATTAAGAAGTCCCTTCATCTTAGGAGAGTCCATAAGACGAAGCATACCGAATTCCTTATAGTTTTCGGGAGTTACAGGTTCGTTGATACCGCCAACCTTTGAGCCACAAGTATGAACAACGCTACCGTCACTCAT
>JAZQUS010000027.1:0-10205 GCA_045631445.1 Eubacteriales bacterium | reverse complement strand
GGTATGGGTGGGGGGTGTGGGATGGATGACCCTCGCCGGAACTCCGACGGCGGTTGAATTATCGGGGATATTTATCAAAACAACGGCATTTGCGCCGATTTTTACGTTGTTTCCTATCTCAATATTGCCAAGAATTTTAGCTCCCGCGCCAACGAAAACGTTGTTAGCAAGTGTGGGATGCCGTTTTCCTTTTTCGTTTCCCTTTCCACCAAGAGTAACACCGTGAAAAATAGTGCAATCATCACCAATAATTGCCGTTTCACCGATTACCACACCGCTTCCATGGTCAATAAGCAGACCCTTGCCAATAAAACACGCAGGGTGAATTTCAATCCCCGTGAAAAATCTTGCAATTTGACTTATAATTTTAGCAACGAATACAAATCCGTTTATATAAAACAAATGCGCCACTCTATAGGACAAAATCGCGTGAACACCCTGATTTGTAAGTAAAATTTCAAATTTGCCTCGTGATGCGGGATCTCTTTTTCTAACTGCATCAATATCGTTTTTTATTTCATTTTTTATTGCTTTTCCTATATTTTTTACGTCCTCAATTAATCCAATCATAATTGCCTCCGTAAAAAAATCCTCTGCACCCGTTTGGGTGCAGAGGCATAAAAAACGCGGTTCCACTCTGCTTGAAAGAAAATTCTTTCATCTTTTATCTTCTTAACGCGAAGCATTCGTCCGCCCGTTTCTTGACGGAACCTCAAAAGCGCACAAGCCGTTTTTGTCAACGCACCTTGCAACCTATGGGCGCGCTCTCTGTGTAACAAAGGTTCGGTTTCTTCTTTATCATCGGTTATATAAGCATTATACTCAATTTTTTATTATTTGTAAATAGGTTTTAATAATTTTTTGTCTGTTCTGCGATAATTCTTTGCACTTCTGCAATATTATCAACGTTTTCAATGGAAAATACGACGCCATAATGATTTTTTCCGTGTGAACGATAGTGATGCTCACCGAAATATATCGAACCTGCACCGTCACTGTGCCCCTCAATCCTCATAGGAGGGAGATTTGCAAGTTCAACCATATCTACTCTACCCGCTTGTGAACGGTATATCTTTTTATTGGTGATAACGTAATGGGTATTTTTACCAACTATGTTTTTTCCAAACACAATATATGCGCCCGCAGCAATAAAGATCAAGCCGAAAAGTCCCATAGGTCCTGCTATGGCACTCGCACCAATCGTCCAAAAAATTGCAAATCCAAGGAAAAATATTCCAAAAGGTATCATAACCAATTTTTGATTAGGATTCATTCCTTTTGATTTTCCGCGCCAAACCTCATATTCATCGGGAAGAAAATACGCTCTTGCGAAATCGTATTCGTTATTTTGTGTGTTATAATCCATAATTATTTATCTTCTTCAGCAAGAAGCGCAATACCAAGCTCTGCAAGAGTTTTATCATCCTGAGGAGCAGGACACTTACTCATAAGCTCACTTGCATTCTGTACCTTCGGGAACGCAATAACGTCACGAAGGCTATCTGCCTCGGTCATAACCATTGCAAGACGGTCAAGACCCATACCCGAGCCACCGTGAGGAGGCGCACCGTATTTGTATGCTTCTACAAGGAAGCCAAATTTCGCATCAATCTCTTCGGGTGTAAGACCAAGCGCCTTAAACATCTTTTCCTGAAGCTGCCAGTCGGTAATACGGATAGAACCTGAAAGAAGCTCTGTACCGTTAAGTACCATATCGTAGCATCTTGCAAAAACCTTACCGGGATCGCTTTCAAGATAGGGCAAGCACTCTTCAAGAGGCATTGTGAAGGGATGGTGCATAGCATCCCAATGCTCTGTTTCTTCATTCCATTCAAAGAATGGGAATTCTGTAATCCACAAGAAGTTGAATACGCCTGTTGGAATAAGGTCAAGCTTTCTTGCAACAATCTGACGGAGTGCACCTAAAGTGGGAAGAACAACCTTGTTCTTGTCCGCACAAATAAGAAGCACGTCGCCCTTTTCAAGACCAACTGTTGTATAAATTGCATTAAGCTCATCTTCTGTCATAAACTTAGCAAATGAACAGTTGGGAGCTTCATCAACCCAACGAACGTAAGCAAGTCCCTTTGCGCCGATACCCTTTGCATGTTCAGTAAGCTTGTCAATTTCTTTTCTTGTAAGAGTAGCTGCAGCACCCTTTGCAACGATACCGCGAACGCTACCGCCCATCTCAAGTGCGGACTTAAATACAACGAATTCACTATTCTTAACCGCATCGGAAAGGTCGATAATTTCCATACCGTATCTTGTGTCGGGCTTGTCAGAGCCGTAACGGTTCATAGCTTCAGTATACGTCATTCTCTGCATAGGAAGCTTTACGTCAACACCAAGTGTTTCCTTAAACGCGCGCTGAATAAAGCCCTCGTTCATACCCATAATATCTTCCTGAGTTGCAAAGCTCATTTCAAGGTCAATCTGTGTAAACTCGGGCTGACGGTCTGCGCGCAAATCTTCGTCACGGAAACAACGAGCAAGCTGAATGTAACGGTCAAAACCGGAAAGCATAAGCAACTGCTTGTAAATCTGAGGTGACTGAGGAAGCGCATAGAAGCTGCCCTTGTGAATACGGGAAGGCACGATGTAGTCACGCGCACCTTCGGGCGTGGGCTTAATCATCATAGGAGTTTCAATTTCAAAGAAACCGTTCTCGTAATAATATTCTCTTGCAATGCGCGCAATATCGTGACGCATCTTGATATTTCTCTGAAGCTCGGGACGGCGAAGGTCAACGTAACGGTATTTAAGAGCAGTTTCGTCCTTTACCTTCTTGTTGTCATTTACTTCAAAGGGAGGTGTTTGAGCAACGGAAAGAATCTTAAATTCCTTAACGTAAACCTCAAGCATACCTGTGGGAAGATTGGGGTTGATGGCACCCTCTCCTCTATATCTTACTGTACCGTGAGCGCAAACAACGTATTCTGCACGGCAGGAGAAAGCCTTGTCGAAAATCTCTCTGTCGGTTGTGTCGTCAAATGCGAGCTGAACGATACCTGTTCTGTCGCGAAGGTCGATAAAAATGAGCGCACCAAGGTCACGTTGTCTTTGAACCCAACCCATCACGCAAACATCCTTGCCAATATATTCTTCAGTTAAATGTGCACAATAGCACGTTCTTTTGTCATTGTTACTTAAAAATTCTGCCATATTATCTTCCTTTCCTTGCTATCAAGCAAAGCAAAATTTATCACCTTACATTATAAAACAGTTTTTTCAAAATGTCAAGGTGTATTGAGCATTTAATATTCAAATTTTGATTTATCGGGGAGCTAACTATACTGACTCCGCGCAAGCGACTTGAGCGATTTTGTTTTAGGTAATCATATTTCTTTTTGTATATTGACAATTTGTTAATATAATGATATAATAACTTGAAAATCACTATTATTAACTAAAGGAGAAAAAACATGCCACTTTGGGGATTTTTTGGACCGGTTCACATAGGAACTCTTATTGCCGGTGTTATCATTAACTTAGCTATCTTTTTCATTCTCAAAAAATGTCCCGAGAAGACACAGCACACTGTTCTCCGTATTCTTTCTTTTGCAGGTTGGGCTACTATTATATACAACTTGGTAACTTGGGGCAGACCTCTTGAATACCTTCCGCTTCACCTTTGCTCGCTCAACGGAATAACCTTGCCATTTGCAATTTGGTCAAAGAACAAAAGAGCTTGCAATCTCTTGCTACTTTGGTCATTTGGAGCATTGTTTGCACTCGTTGCCCTTCCCTATAGCTCACAGCAAATGGTGCTTTTCGGTTGGCCATTCAATTTCTTCTATTTTCCTCACGTGCTTGAGGTGGGTATTCCGATTATGATGTTCGCCCTTGGCCTTGTAAAGCTTGATCCCAAGTGCATAAAGTCGACCCTTATCATCACCTTTAGCGCATATACGGTTATCCATTTGATAAATCTTGCAATCAACAACGCGCAGTTTTTAGATTTCAATGGAGAAGTAATCAAGGTTAGCTATATGTTCTCGATTTATTCACCCGATTTTGCTAACCCCGTGCTTGACCTTTTCTACTCTATACTTCCTTATGACTATTGGTATTTCTTCCTTGCAATTCCCGTAATCGTTCTGTACCTTTTGTGTTGGTACTTGCCCGGAATTATCAAGGCAAAAAAGAATAAAGCGCAGTAAATTATTGCGATACATAAAAAGGTTATCCCTATTTAGGATAACCTTTTGTTTTTTACTTTTCAACTCAATGAAAATTGAACTTCAAATTTTGATTTGTCGGATAGTCAGAAGTGAGTCACGCGCGTTGCTCGGAATTTGTTTGCTTTAACACGATTAAAAGTTTTTGCCAAGCTTTTTTCAAAAAGCGACAAATTGGTACTTAACTAACTTCCCCAACAATCCCAATTTATCAAAAAAGCCCACTCTTTCGAGTGAGCTTTAATATTATTTAACCGTTTCTTCAAAAGCTTTATAGAGTCTATCACTCATTGCCTTAACGGTATCAGGATTAACCTTTAACATTTGTCTGTCATAGGTCAAAAGTCCGTTGGTTTCGTCTTCAACATCACTAACCTGAGTATAAACAAGAGCACAAAGTCCCTCTCTTTTGATATAAGGAATAACCTGATTATCATAAAGAGAAACGAAGGCATTTTCAAAATCCTCAATACTCTTAAAATTCTTGTAGCTATATGTGTTGTCAAGATTGAAGGAATGTCTTCTCTCCTTCCAACAGTAACCACCGAACTCAGAAAGCACAAGGGGTCTACCCTTTCTTGCCTTAAGCTTAAGCTTTCTCATATAGATATGCTCGGAATGAACATCACTGTGCTTTTCCCAGAACCAACCCGACGTTGCATCGTAAACGCGCGTGGGGTCATACTCTTTAAGTTCAAGATAATTTCTATCCGCCTCATACTGTCCCCAACCCTCATTGAAAATTGTGTAATAAATAACGGAGGGGTGATTGTAAAGCAAGTCAATAGTTTCTCTCGCATCACGTTCAAAGGCTTCTTTTCTTGCCTTGCTAGCACCGCGATCGCGCCATCTCTTAATGCCGACGTTTGGCAAAATCGTGTCAACAAAATAGTGATATTTACCGCTATTAACCATATCTTGAAATACGAGCATACCGTATTTATCACAATAATAATAGAACAACTGCGGCTCAATTTTGATATGTTTTCGAAGCATATTAAATCCGAGCTTCTTCATTTCGAGAATATCAAATTCAAAGCCCTTGGGAGTTGCAGGAAGATAAATTCCGTCCGCATAATACCCTTGATCAAGAAGACCGTGACAAAGAATCGGCTTACCGTTCAAGCAGATGAATGACTTTCCATTTCTTTCCTCAATAGAAACCGTGCGGAGGGCAAAATAGGACTCAATCTTGTCCTCGCCGTATTGAAGAGTAAAATCATACAAATGAGGATTATCGGGCGTCCAATTTATCGCATCGTCAACCAACACTCTAATAGAATTTCCGTCAAATCTATACTCCACGTTATTAAACGTAAGCACCTTTTCACCCGCGGGTGCATCTACATCAACCATCACGGAATACAAATTAGGAGTGATTTTAATTCCCTTTATATAGTTTGTTGGAACGCTCTCACACCAAACAGTCTGCCAAATACCCGAAACAGGTGTGTACCACATACCGCCCCTATCTTTTCTTTGCTTTCCATATGCAAGCTCCTTGTCGAGCTTATCAGTAACCTCAAGGGCAATAGTGTTCTTTCCTGCTCTCAAATGTGCAGTAATATCTGCAGAAAATGGCAAATAACCGCCAACGTGATCACAAACAAATTCTCTATTAACGAATACTCGACAAATCTGGTCTACCGCACCAAAATGGAGCAAAACCCTACCCTTATTAAAATCGGGTGCGAACTCAACATCCCTCTCATAAAAGTACTTCTCGCAATCACATTTGTCGCGGAAAATACCCGAAAGACGAGTTTCAGGAGCAAATGGCACTTTAATTTTGCCAAGTTCTCTTCTTTTTCCATCCTTTGTGCTAACGGAGAGCTTCCACTCACCGTTGAGGCAAAGATAGGAGTCCCTTTTGAAATTGGGGCGAGGATATACGTCCCAACTTGAAGTTGTATCACTTTCGAAAGGAGTTTTGAGGTATTTATTTAAAATCATATTCTTTTTTGACATATCAATTCTCCTTCTTCTCTGCAATTGGCTTTTTGCAAAGTATCATAACAACCATAGCAACCGCAGCTGCAACAAGAGCACCCAAGAAAATATTTTGATTAGGGATAAATGACTTAGTGCCATCTGCATTTTCAACCATATCGGCATTGCGCAAAATCCAAGAGCCAATCTTTGGACCGATTACACCGGGAACAAGCACCTGCGAGAAAATACGAACGCCCTGGAACATACCGGACTTACCTTCAGGTGTAAGATCTCTAACCTTCGCGCCAAATACCGCCATAGAAGCAAGGTAACCACTCATCATAAGGAGAGATCCAATAAACACGAGCGCAGTATTTTTGAAAAGATAAAGCACAACGTATCCAGAGCAGAGCCATGCAAATGAAATTGCATAAGAAAACTTAAAGCCCCTCTTGTCGTAAACCTTACCCCAAAATGCTGTCACAACAGAAGCAATTACAATGGCAGGAGCCATAATAAATACGTAATCTGCCATACCAAGTGACTTTTCATAATAAAGAATGAGATATGGCATAAAAATTTGAATTGAAATATTGAAAACAATAAAGCAAGCAAGATAAATATAAAGAGAAACGTTCTGCTTTATTGTAGAAGGCAAAAATCCGTGAACGATATTGCGCAAATATCCTGTTTCAGAGGGTTTAAGCTTGGGATCTTCGATAACAAAAATACCAATAATACCAATAGCCAATACCGCAAGACCTATAATTGTAAATACTGTAGGCCAATATGCAGGATTGCCCTCTTTGGGAATAAACATAAATCCGCCAAATACAACCAAAATTGCAACAAGTGGCATCATAGAGTTGATACCCTCGGCAGAACCGCGATTTGTGTCATCAGTAGAGTCAGTGAGCCACGCGTTAAATGCCGCATCGTTTGCAGATGAGCCAAAGAATGTCATAACGCAGTCAAGAATTATAACGAGTGTAATTCCAAGAGCCGCAACGCTCACACCGTCTGCTACAAGGGGAGCAAGAATATCCGCTCTAACAAGCGCAAAACCAAGAATGGAAACACCCCAAAGAATATAACCACCGCAAATAAAGAGCTTTCTCTTTCCAACTCTGTCAGAAAGCGCACCAATAAATATTGTGGTAAGAGTAGCCGCGATAGCACTCGCCGCAACCATTGTTGAAATATCCTCGGCACTCGCCTGGAACATATCATAAATAAATACGTTAAGATACATATTTTCAATTACCCATGCAATCTGTCCTACAAGACTAAAAAGCGTCAAGGCAATCCAAAATTTTTTACTAAGTTTTGTCTTCATAACAACCTCCATGTTTTTTATATTTATATTTTATCACACAAAAATGCAGTTGTCAACTTTAAATAATCTCTATAAAATTAATTATTTGCATTTTGGAACTATTTAATTGACAAACAAAAAAATTTGTGCTATATTAAAAATGCAAATGTTTCATCAGCTAATGAAGAAACGATTAAAGGAGAAAGAATTATGAAAACCATAGCAAAAATTATTCTTACTATTATCGTGCTTGCTCTCACACTTTCCATTTGCAGTTGCACTAATGTGGTAACCATCGCGCGTGATATTGGAAGAGCAGTTGAAATTGGAGAAACTATCTCTGAACTCGCAAAAATGCCCGATAAAGCCGCAGCCATGCAAGAAGCGGAAGACCTCATTCACCCCAAATCCAATCTTGATAAGGAATCAATTGTAGACCAAATTAAAGAAAACGAAGCAATTAAAGCTCTCAACATTGAAGATCTTTCAACTGCAAATGTTTCTGTTGGCAGTTTTTCCACTCCCAAATTCAAGTTCGGCGACGAAGAGCTCGGCGGTAATGTTTACGAGGTAACTGTTGTAATCACCGTTGCAGGTGTCCCCCTCAACACAACAATTCTCCTTCTTAGTGACGAAAACGGAATGGGAATCTACTCATTTGACGTTAAAAATGCACAGTAATTTATACATAATACAAATCCACCCGCCAATGAAGTGAACAACGATTAGTTGGCTTCATTATCACGTGGTTTTCTTTTAACAACAATACGAACCCTGAATGCTCATGGTTCGTATTATTTCTAAATGGCTCCCCTTTTTGGACTTGAACCAAAGACCCCCTATGATTACCCCTACATCCGCTGAAGCGGATGTGAAAAGTTTCACTTGCCCGTTTTACAACGGTCATTTGCTAAAGCAAACCGCAAAACTTTTGTCAGAGCAACCTTCGGTTGCCTACCTGTTACTTGATGAGAGTATTTGGTTTAAACCCAAATAAAAGAAGCAAAACAAAAACGGAGTCCTTTTGGACTCCGTTTTCATTTTGTGGCTCCCCTTTTTGGACTTGAACCAAAGATCCACTGATTTCACGCTACGCAACCAATTTTACTTACGGTCATTTGATTGCTTACACAATCCCCAACCAAACATACTTAGTTCCGTTTGAGCAAACTGCTTTAAGGATTGGTGTTTCCCAACAATTAACCCACATTAAATCCATAAGTAAGCCAAACTCACGGCGTGTACCCGCGTATTTAATCTCCTTGAGTGAACTACAATCGTAAAACGCTTTGAATCCAACGTTCTCAATACTCTTGGGTAATTCAACATACTTTATATTACTCCCCCAAAAAGCTCTGTCACCAATGTATTTTACTCCTTCAGGAATTATCAAATTTTCAAGATACTTAACGTTCATAAATGCGGTAGCACCAAATAGACCTCCGTCAATTCCAATAACTTGAGAAGGCAAGGTAAAGGTCTTGTCCTCTTTGGATTGAGGGTAATGAACGAGATACGACATATCCTTTTTGTAAACCACTCCGTCAACCGAGCAAAAATTCGGATTGTCTTCTGCCACTACGTATGCCTTTGCGCATTCAATGCGAGGAATTTCATCAAAACCCTCGTGCAAATAAACTGTATCAGCATTTTTGCATAAAGTAAATGCTCCAGAATTTATTTCATCAATATCCTCAGGCAAAAAAAGATCACCATTCTCATCTGCTCCAAGACACATTGCAAGATGTTTTGCATCGTTCTTTAACTCGTAAATAAAATTTCCAACCTTTTTATAGGTTTCATTTTCTTCGTCAATAGTTATGCTATTTAGTGAGCTGCAACCGGAAAAGGCAGCACCGTTGAGATTTGACACACCCTTGGGAATGTGTACGCTTTCAAGGGATGTGCAATTCCTAAAAGCATTTCCGCCAATATGTTCAACGTTTTCTGGAAGTTCAATTTCTCTTAATGAATAGCAATCAGCAAAAGCGCAATTATTAATATCTTCGAGTTGACTTCCGGACTCAAATGTTACCTTCTCAAGATTTATACAATTTTCAAAGGCATAATCATTAATATGAGTAACCGTAGCAGGAATAGTCAGATTTTCAACATAATGCTCATTCCAGAACACATTCTTTCTTATTCTTGTAATTGGCAAGCCATTATATTCACTTGGAATTACAACGTCACCCTTTTTACCAAGATACATATATGAAAGAGTGTATGAAGCTTTATCACTATTCAATATAAATTCAGTTCCAAATCCCTGAAATTTGCGGTTGTTGCAAGATGATAAAACTAAAGCAGATAACAATATTGTAAGCAATAAAACAAAAGATAATAGTTTTTTCATAATTTATCCTCCCAAAATCATTATATTATATAACTTTTATAACATTTACTACCCATTTCAAAATCAAATTGCTACTTATAGTATATATAACAAATTTATTTTTGTCAAGAGAATATTTAAGTTTAAGAAGAAAAAGCCAAGAAAAAAGCACCGCTTTTGCGGTGCTTTTCTCTTGGCTCCCCTTTTTGGACTTGAACCAAAGACCCCCTATGATTACCCCTACATCCGCTGAAGCGGATGTGAAAAGTTTGACTTGTGTGTCCCATAAGGACACACATTTGCTAAAGCAAACCGTCAAAGCTTTTGTCAGTGCAACCTTCGGTTGCCTGAATGTTACTTGATGAGGGTATTGGGTTTAAATCTAAAAAAAAGAGCAAAATGAAAAAGCCGAGGCTATTGCCTCGGCTTCTCATTTTGTGGC
>JAZQUS010000026.1:0-31479 GCA_045631445.1 Eubacteriales bacterium | reverse complement strand
GCTGTTTTTAAGCAATATGGGCTTCCAAAGGCTATTTTATCCGACAATGGCGGTGCATTTGCAGGTTTTAAGGGCGGTTATACGCTCTTTGAACGTTGGCTTATGGATCTTGACGTACTTCCGATCCACGGTCGCCCGTTGCACCCTCAAACACAGGGCAAGATAGAACGGATTCATCGTACGATGAAGAACGAGCTTCTTAAAAGAACTGCCTTTTTTGATCTTGCCGATGCGGATAAGCACCTCAAGGAATGGCGCACCAAGTACAACGAGGTCAGACCACACGAGGCGATTGATATGCGCTGTCCCGCGGACGTTTACATACCGAGTGAAAGAAAATACCCCGAAACAATAAAACCATATGAATATAGCGGATTTCACCGTGTTCTAAAAGTTAATTTCAAGGGTTATCTGAGATTCGACAGCAAGGTATTTTACTTGAGTGAATCTATGGTGGGGGCGGAATTGGAGCTGCGCCCCGAGGGTGCTGAGTTTGCCTCACTCTGCTATCGCAACTACAAGATCGCGGAGATCGATCTGCGAACCGAGCAGCTGCTCAACCGCCGAATTTCGCGCCTCGATTGAGCCGCGCGCCGCTTTTGGAAGGCTCTCTCCGCTACGCTCCGTTCGGCTTCCAAAAGCATAAATGATAAACATAAAATGTGTATACAATCCTCTTGCACAACTGTTTACAATCTTACTCTTGACAGAGGACGCCTGTCCCTACAAGTAAATAAATATTGATTGTTTCGATAAAAAGAACATCTTAACTTTGAAATTATTAACCGAAAGGAAATATATAAAATGAAATGGACATCACTTAACGATTTGAGAGAAAGCTATCTCTCATTCTTTGAAAAAAAGGGACATTTAAGACTTAAATCCTTCCCCCTTGTTCCTATTAACGACAAATCCTTGCTTCTTATTAATTCAGGTATGGCTCCTATGAAAAAATACTTCACGGGTGAAGAAGAACCCCCGAGAAATAGAGTTTGCACATGCCAAAAGTGTATCAGAACTCCCGACCTTGAAAGAGTTGGTCATACAGCTCGTCACGGTACGTTCTTTGAAATGCTTGGTAATTTCTCATTCGGTGACTACTTTAAGGCGGAAGCTATCGAATGGTGTTGGGAATTCCTTACAAAAGAGCTTGAAATTCCCGAAAATCTCCTTTGGCCCTCAATTTACGAGCAGGATGACGAGTCCTATGACATTTGGGTAAATCACATCGGTGTTAACCCTGACCACGTTGTTCGCATGGGCAAGGCAGACAACTTCTGGGAGCACGGCACAGGTCCTTGCGGCCCTTGTTCCGAAATCTACTTCGACCGTGGTGAAAAGTACGGTTGCGGTGATCCTAACTGTAAGCCCGGTTGCGAATGCGACAGATACATGGAAATTTGGAATAACGTATTCTCACAGTTCAACAATATGGGCGATGGCACTTATGAAGAGCTTGCACAGAAAAATATCGACACAGGTATGGGCCTTGAACGTCTTGCGTGCGTAATGCAGGGTGTTGACAATATGTTTGAGGTTGACTCTATCAGAAGAATTATTGATAAGGTTTGCGAAATTTCCGGTAAGACATACGGAAACGATGCTAACAACGATATTTCTATCCGTGTTATAACAGACCACACAAGAAGCGCAATGTTTATGATTGCAGACGGTGTTATTCCTTCAAACGAAGGTAGGGGATACGTTCTTCGTAGAATTATCCGTCGTGCTTGCCGTCACGGAAAGCTTCTTGGAATCAATCACGCGTTCCTTGTTGATATGGTTAACGTTGCAATCGGTGAAAGCTGTGCTGCTTATCCCGAGCTTTCCGAAAAGGGTGATTATATCCGCAAGGTACTTTCTATGGAAGAAGAAAGATTTGATGCAACAATCGATGCAGGTCTTTCAATTCTTTCCGACCTCATTCGTGGTGCTATCAAGGAAAATAGCGATACAATTTCCGGTGAAGAAGTATTCAAGCTTTATGATACATTCGGTTTCCCCATTGATTTGACACGTGAAATTGCTGAAGAAAATCACCTCAAGATTGACGAAGAAGCATTTAAGGCTCTTATGCTCGATCAGAGAACAAGAGCGAGAGAGGCAAGAGCAAATATTAGCGGTTGGTCCGATAACTCCAAGAATATTCTTGCAGATCTTCCTAAAACTGAATTTACAGGTTATACAGATTATAGAACTGAAGCAAAGGTTGTTGCAATTCTTGTTAATGATGAGAGTGTTGATTCCGTAAACGAAGGTGATTGCACAGTTGTTCTTGACAAAACTCCTTTCTACGGAGAGGGCGGCGGTCAGGTTGGTGACTCCGGTACAATCTACGGAGAAAACTTGCTTCTTAACGTTTATGATACAAAGAAAACTGATGGCGTTTATATCCACCTTTGCACAGTTGCGAATGGTACTTTGAATGTGGGTGATGTAGTTACTGCCGATATTCTTGATTCTCGTCGTGATGCGATTAAGAGAAATCACTCTGCGGCTCACTTGCTTCAGGCGGCACTTCGTACAGTTCTTGGTACACACGTTGAGCAGGCAGGCTCTTACGTTGACGAAAACGTTTGCCGTTTCGACTTTACACATTTCGTTGCTCTTACAGAAAATGAAATCAAGCAGGTTGAAGCACTTGTTAATGCACACATTCTTGCGGCTAACGAAATCGTTACAAGAGAAATGGACATTGAAAGCGCAAGAAAAGAGGGCGCTATGGCACTCTTTGGTGAAAAGTACGGTAAAACTGTTCGTGTAGTTAAGATGGGCAACTTCTCAACTGAGCTTTGCGGTGGTACACACTGTGACAATACAGGCAAAATCGGTCTTTTCAAGATTATAAGCGAATCCTCCGTTGCGGCAGGTGTTCGTAGAATTGAAGCGGTAACAGGTCTTGGAGTTCTCCACATCCTTGCAACAAGAGAAGCGCTTATCAATCAGGCAGCTGCAGAGCTTAAAGTTCCCAATGCAAACGACCTTGCAAAGAGAGCAAATGCGGTTATGGGTGAAATTGCTTCGCTCAAGAAGGAAATTGAAGCACTCAATAATAAGATTGCATCTTCCAAACTTGATGGTGTTCTCAATTCTGCAAAGCAGATTAAGAGTGTTAAACTCATCGCATTCAATGCCGAGGGTATGGACGTTGATAGCGCAAGAACTCTTGGTGATAAGATTAAGGCAGAGCATTCCGATACAGTTGCAGTTCTTGCGGTAAACTCTAACGGTAAGCTCAACTTTATCGCAGTTGCAGGTAAGGACGCAGTTGCAAATGGCGTTCATGCAGGCAAGCTCGTAGGTGCTGTTGCGGCTGTAACAGGTGGTAAGGGCGGCGGACGTCCCGACTCTGCTATGGCTGGTGGACAGGACACAACCAAGATTGGTGAAGCTTTGAAAAAAGCAGAAGAAATTGTTGAAACAATGTCAAAATAATTGGACAAAACTATTATATGATTATTAATAAAACGGCAGGAAAACCTGCCGTTTTTTGATGAAAGTTAGTTGAGTACCAATTTGTCGCTTTTGAAAAAGCTCCGCAAAACTTTTTATAGAGCTTCGCGGCAAAACTTCGCGCAAATCGTGATGTTTTGTAAAGCAAAACATCACATAACGATTTTCTCGCCATTTTAACAGGCGGCTCGAAAATCTGTGATTTGCTACTTAAAATTGTAGCCATTTTGATAGTGAGTTAAATATTGAGATACTTGACACATAAAAATAATTGTGTTATAATATCCAAAACATTATAAGGCAGGTGAAAATATGAAACTTGTAATAATCGTTGGCTCGGGAGCAGTGGGCAAAATGACCGTAGGTCAAGAGCTTATGAAGATAACCGATTTGCGTCTTTTTCACAATCATATGATGATTGAGCCGGTTATTGACATTTTTGGATATTTTCACGGTGGTGTTACACAAAAATTGCGTGAGATTATATTTGAGGAATTTCTCAAGAGCGACAATGCGGGTATGATATTCACGTTTTTGTGGGCATTTGATATGCCGAGTGACAGGGAATATGTGATGAATGTCGCATCAAAATTTGATGAGGTTTACTGTGTTGAATTGATTGCTGACCAAAGCATTCGCCTTGAGAGAAACAAGACCGAAAACCGTCTTAAAAACAAAGCATCAAAGCGCGATCTGGAAATATCGGAGCAGAGATTGTTGAATGAAGAAAGATATCGCCTTGTGAGTGAAGAAGGCGAAATTCCATTTGAAAATTATTTGAGAATTGACAATACAAATCTCGCACCCGACGTTGTGGCAAAAATGATAAAAGAAAAATTCAATCTATAAAACAAAAAGGACTCAAATCGAGTCCTTTTGTTTTTATTTATGATATTTTCCGCCGTTATTGATAGAGAGGCATCGGTAGATTATTTCGACGAGCCACACGCGGAGCATTTGGTGTGTGAGTGTCATTTTTGATACTGACATTCGAAAATCGCAGGCTTGCTTTAATTCGTTGGAAAGTCCATATGAACTTCCGATAATTATAGCAAGTTCACCGTTTGTTGTGGAGATTTGATCAAGCTTTTCGGCAAATTCTTCGCTTGAAAGCTGCTTGCCTTCAACACACATTGCTATTTTATACGCTTTAGATGGTATGTCCGAAAGTATCTTTTGCCCCTCAACTATAAGCGCTTGTTCAATCTGCTTTTGTGACGGATTTTCAGGGAGCTTGTACTCCTTATATTCTATTATATCAAGCTTGCAGTATGCACCAAGGCGCTTTTTGTATTCTGCGATGGCATCCTTGTAATACTGCTCTTTGAGTGTGCCTGTTACATAGATTTTAACGTTTAACATAAATTTTCCTTAAATAAGTTTTGTGGGTTGATATTGCGAAGCAATTTTTAAATTGATGCTTTCATCAGAAATTGCACTCCAAACCTCGTCAAAGGCAAGGTCGGGGTCGTTGTTTTCCTCGCTCAAGTGAGCAAGTAGAATGTTTTTTGTTCCAATAAAGCACAAATCACTAACAAATTCTGCGCAATCCTTGTTTGAAAGGTGACCTTTCTTTGATTTGATGCGAAGCTTTAAATCGTATGGGTAAGTACCTTCCATAAGCATTTCTTCATCGTGATTACATTCAATCACCACGCTTTCGCAACCCGAAAGTGCGACCTTGATTTCATCGGTTACATATCCTATATCTGTAGCATATCCGATGCAAGTTCCGTCTATTTCGATGCGATATCCAACGGAATATTCACTATCGTGAGGAGTGGGGAAACTTGTTATCTTCATATTTCCGATATTTTCTGTGAAAACTGGAGTGTGAAGGCAAAGAGCATCTTCAAAAATCTCTCTTGCGCGATTTAAAAGCTTTTGCGCGCTAATGCTTACTATATGAACGGGGATTTTGTGCTTTTTAAGTAGGTTTTCAAGCGCACCGATATGATCGTTATGCTCGTGAGTGATGAAAATTGCATCGATTTCGTCAATGCTTCTGCTAATTTCTGCAAGAGCATTGCAAAGCGCACGCGCACTTTTGCCTGCATCTATAAGAATTTTTGCTTCGTCACTTTCAATAAGCACGGAATTGCCTTTCGAACCTGAATAAAGAGAAGTAATGGAGTAGTTTGCCATTAGTTTACCTTGATTGCGCCATCTTGTCTTACGCGAAGCACAAGGCACGCGCCTTCACCAAACACTGAATCCATAAGAGTGCGATATTCTTCAACGTCGGCTTCTGTGATATATGCCTGAATTGTTCCGGCAAAACCACCACCGTGAACACGGAATGCACCGTCCTTGCCTTTCATGAAGCCCTCAGTTAAGCAAAGTGCAAGAGAAAGTCCCTGCTCGGCAACGTTTTTGGTTGTGTAAACGTTCTGCAAATAGCAGAATGAGGATTTGCCTGATTCAAGAACGCCCGCAAAATATGTATTTAATTCATTGCCCTTAAGAGCGTTTTTCATTGTGTCAACTCTGTTGTTTTCGCGGAAGAAGTGAATTGCTCTCATAAATGCTCTGTCACCACATTTTTCGCGAATTACCTTTGCGTTTGCAAGAACGCTTTTCTCATCGCAGGGACGAAGATGAGTGTTTCCAAGAAGTGCAGCAACGGACTTCATTTCTGCGGGAACGGAAGCATAATCGTCTGTAAGGTCGGCATGATTGCCGCCTGTGTCAACGATGCAAAGATTGTAGCCTGCTTTTGTGAGATCGAAATCTATTTTTTCGATTTTTGGGTTTTTGGTGTCCTCAAAGTCGATTGAAACAATACCGCCGTAAGCACAAGCCACCTGGTCCATAAGTCCACAGGGCTTTCCAAAGAATACGTTTTCGGAATATTGGGCAAGCTTTGCAATTTCAACGTTTGAAACTTTGCCATTGTTGAATTCGTGGCTTAAAATGTTGCCAATCATGTCTTCAAATGCGGCACTTGAAGAAAGTCCTGAGCCACGAAGAACACTTGATGTGCAATATGCATCAAAACCGCCTATGGAGTAACCGTTATCGGAGAAGCCACGGCACATACCCGCAATGAGAGATGCGCTTGTCCCAAAATGCTCCGATTTAGGTTCATTGTATTGTGTAAAATCTATTGCGAGCTGATTAAAGCCTTCGCTTTTAAGATTAATTGTATTAGTTCCGTTTTGAGATGCAACTGCGATAATGTCAAGATTGATTGATGCCGCAATTACCTTTCCGCAGTTGTGGTCAGTGTGGTTGCCTGCGAGCTCACTTCTTCCTGCAACTGAATAGAGGTTTACGTCTCGCTCGTTACCGAAAATTGAAGCAAAACTATCAAGTGCATTAATATAACGTTCTCTTTGAAGAGCAACTTGAGAGGCATCGTAAAGCTCGGTAAATTTTGCATCAAAACTACCGTCTAAAATTTGATTTTTAAGATCATAAATTTTCATAAAATTTCTCCTTTGATAATAGGATTGCATAATAATTCATTTTATTATATCATCTTTTTTCAACAATGACAAGAGGTTTTTTGCAATTTTTTTACTTGCGTTGCCATTTCCAAAGATGAGGGATTTTATTTTCATCTTTTCTAGAATTGTATCGTCATTGAGTGCAAGAGTAATTTCGTTTGAAATTTCATTTCGTTCTGTACCGATGATTTTGACGTTTTGGTTTATGCATTCAACTCGTTCGGTGGTATCTCGTAGCAAAAATAACGGTATGCCGAGATAGGCAGCTTCTTCTTGAATGCCGCCACTATCACTTATTACGAGGTGGGAACGAGCAAGAATATTATGAAAATCATAAAGTGGAAGAGGAGGGCAAATCTTGATATTTTTGATGTTGTTCAAAATGCTTTCAACTCTGCATTTTACTAGTGGATTGGGGTGTGTGGGAATGATGGCTAGCACATCATTTCGGTCTTTTAAAGCATCTTTGATTCCTAAAAGTGAGGATGTCATTTTATCCCCTAAATTTTCTCTGCGATGGGTGGTGATGAGTATTATTTTTTTGTTTTTTTGCTCACTTAAAATTGCTGAGCAATAGCTTTCGTCTAATGTGTATTTGAATGCATCAATACCCGTGTTACCCGTTGTAAATATTGATTTTATTCCTTCATTTTTTAAGTTTTTAGCAGCAATTTTTGTTGGTGCAAAATGAATTGAAGAAAGAGAATCTATTGCTACTCGATTAAATTCCTCTGGAAAGGGAGATTGATTGTTGAATGTACGCAGTCCTGCTTCGATATGCGCTATTTTTATGCCTTGATAAAAGCCCGCAAGAGAGGCACAAAACGCGGTTGTTGTATCTCCGTGTACTAGTAATATGTCGGGTGATATTGTTTTAAAAAGGTCATCAAAATAATTAAGAAGGATGGTGGTCATTTCGTTTAAGGATAATCCGTTGCTAAGACTTGAAATTTTGTAATTGGGCATTATATCAAATAATTCAAAAACATTATTTGCGAGTGTTTCGTGTTGTCCGCTAAAGCAAACGAGCGTTTCAAATTCTTTGTAACGTTTTAATTCTTTAACTAAGGGAAGCATTTTTACGGCCTCTGGACGCGTACCAATAACTGCTAAAATCTTCATAAATTCACCTCGTTTTCAACAACTTATGCTCACAAGTTTATGTTTATTAATAATAACATAAAATATTTATAATAAATTTGCAAAAAACCCTTTACAAATAAGGAAAAAGATAGTATTATATAAGGTGAAAAGTTTGATTTTCGTGTTTTTTGAAAAAATATCAAAAATGGAGGGAAAAGAAATGGAAAATTCAACTCCAAAATACAGAAGAGTTTTGCTCAAACTTTCTGGTGAGGCACTTGCAAAGGATTGCAATGGTATTCTCAATTTTGAATATATCGAGCAAATTGCTGATGTTCTAAAAAAATGTGTTGCCGAAGGTGTGCAGGTTGCCGTTGTCGTTGGTGCAGGTAATATTTGGCGCGGCAGACAAAGTGGCAAAATGGATCGAGCTAAAGCAGACCAAATGGGTATGCTTGCAACCGCAATAAATTCCTTGGCACTTGAAGAAACGTTTAACGGTGTTGGACTTAAATCGCGTGCTATGATGGTCATGGAGGTTAACTCCTTTGCAGATCCTTATCGTATCAGAGATGCAAGACGTCATCTTGATGAGGGTGAAGTTGTTATCATAGGTGGCGGAACGGGTATGCCTTTCTTCTCAACTGATACGGCAGCGGCTATTCACGCGGCGGAAATCGGTGCAGACGTTATTTTGATGGCAAAGAATATCGACGGTATTTATACTGCCGACCCACACGTTGACTCAAATGCAACAAGATATGATGAAATTACATATCGCGAAATTCTTGACAAGGAGCTTAAGGCTCTTGATATTCCTGCAAGTGCATTTTGTATGGAAAACAATATTAAGTGCTACGCTTTTGCACTTAGTGATCCCAATAATATCTATCGCGTAATTATGGGCGAAAAGATGGGAACTGAATTACATAGATAAAATTTGGAAATAATAAATAAACGAGGTAAAAATTATGGCATTCAATATTAAAGATTTTGAAGAAAAGATGAAGAAAACGATTGCTTCTTATGATTACAATCTTCAGAGCATTCGTGCAGGTCAGGCAAATGCAGGCGTGCTTAATAGAGTAACATTTGAGTACTATGGCTCTCCAACCCCCGTTAACACAATGGCAGATATCAGAATGGCTGACTCAAGAACACTTACAATCACTCCTTACGATGCATCAACTCTTAAGGCAATCGAAAAGGCAATTCTTATGAGTGATATCGGCATTAACCCCTCAAATGACGGTAAGATGATTCGTCTTGTATTCCCTCAGGTTACAGAGGAAAGACGTAAGGAGCTTAAGAAGCAGATTCAGAAGATGGGTGAGGATACAAAGGTTATTATCCGTAACATCCGTCGCGATGCTAACGACGCAATTAAGAAGGGCAAGAAGGACGGAGATCTTACAGAGGACGACGTTAAGAATGCAGAAAAGAAGGTTCAGGACCTTACGGATAGCTACATCAAAGAGGTTGATGCTTGCTCTGCAAAGAAAGAAAAAGAAATTATGGCAATCTAATTGCTAAGATACATCAAGGCGGGCACAAAATCCCGCCTTTTTGGGATTTTTAGAGGTATTAAAATTTGGAAAACAAAATTGATTTTAGAGTTGATGAAAATTTAAAGCACATTGCCTTTATAATGGATGGTAATGGTAGATGGGCAAAGACGCGTGGAATGGAACGTCCTGAAGGTCACAAGGAAGGTGTTAAGGTTTTTGAACGTGTAGCAAACACTTGCTTTGACTTTGGACTTGAAGCAGTTACCTTTTATGCTTTTTCAACTGAAAATTGGAAGCGTCCGCCCGCTGAAATAAAGACTATTATGAGTCTTTTGGCAATGTATCTTGATAAATGCGGCGATTCACTTGTAAAAAGAGAAGTGCGTTTCCGTGTTATTGGTGACAAAAACGGACTTGATAAAACCTTGAGAAAAAAGATAGAAAAGCTTGAAAATGAAAGTAAACAGTTCAAGAAAACCTTGAACGTGGCTATAAATTACGGTGGCAGGGATGAGATTGTGCATGCTTGCCAAAAACTTGTTGATGAGGGTAAGGAGATTACAAAGGAAAATCTCTCTTTGGCTCTTTATACCGAAGATTGTATTGAACCTGATATGATTGTGCGCACCGCAGGAGAAAGACGTTTGTCCAATTTCTTGCTTTGGCAGTCGTCATATTCGGAATTGTATTTTACAGATACACTTTGGCCTGATTTTACAGATGAAGATTTGAAATTGGCTATTAATGATTTTTATTCAAGACGCCGCAGGTACGGTGGACTTTAAGGAGGAATTTTCATGAAACAAAGAGTTATTACGGCAATTGTTCTTGTACTTATTGCAATTCCCGTGTGCATTTTCTCGAATACGTTAGTATTTCCGATTGCTATGGCGTTTATCGGATTTATGGGCGTTTATGAAATGCTTGGGTGTATGGGAATGAGAAAAAAACACTTCATTTCTGTCCCATTGTATGCATTTTCTTTGATTGCTCCATTCTGCGTGAGATATTGCAGAGAAGTAATTCGTAATAATAGCGACTTTGTTATTATTGCGCTTTTGTGTTATGCACTTTATTTACTTGGCGCTTGGGTTTTCTCTTACGAAAAGGATCAAAAGGTTGATATGAATCCCATCATTGCAAGTTCATTTATCTGTCTTTACATAATTGGAGCAACATCATCAATAGTTGTAATTCGTGACGTGCCGTTTGGTCAGTTCTATTGGTATTTTATCTTTGTTGGTGCTTGGGTAACAGATACTTTTGCATATTTTTCAGGTATGCTTTTTGGAAAGCACAAGCTCATTCCTAACGTAAGTCCTAAAAAGACCGTTGAAGGTGCTATTGGTGGAATGCTTTTTTGTATTGCTTTCTTTGTAGGATACGGTGCGCTTGTAAATCACTTTACTGATTCTAATATTAGCCTTGTTTTACTTGCATTTGCAGGACTTCTTTCTGCTATTGTTTCTATGATTGGTGACCTTTCTATGTCAGTTATTAAGAGAACTTATGGAATTAAGGACTACGGCAAAATTTTCCCAGGTCACGGCGGAGTGCTCGACAGATTTGATTCTATCTTGGCAGTTTCTGTGGTGTTGGCTTTATTTTTAACTTGTATTTAATTCGGTGTGAAAATGAATAATATAGAAAAAATGCTCGTGCTTGGATGCACGGGCTCGATTGGTGAGCAGGCGCTTGACGTTGCCAAGAAAACGGGCACGGAGGTTGTTGGTATTTGTGCCAACAAGAATTGGAAGCGTGTTGCAAAGCAGGCAAGAGAACACAACGTGAAATTTGCCGCTATGTGTGATGAAAAAGCGGCGGCATCGTTGATGCTTGCGCTTGATGATACGGATATTAGAGTTTTTTGCGGAGTGGACGGTATTTGCGAGATGATTGCAGAGAGTGGAGCTACGTTTGCGGTGAACTCAATAATCGGTCAGGCAGGTCTTTTGCCAACACTTGCGGTGCTTGAAAACGGAATACGCTTGGCTCTTGCTAACAAGGAGAGTCTTGTTGTTGCGGGTGAGATTGTTATGGATTTGGCTCGCGAAAAGGGAATTGATATTCTTCCTGTTGACAGTGAGCATTGCGCAATTCATCAATGCTTGCGCGCAGGTAAAAAAGAAGAAGTAAAAAAGATTATTCTTACAGCTTCAGGGGGCCCATTCTTTGGAATGAGTAAGGATGAAATTTACGATTTGCCTACTTCACGCGCGCTTGCACACCCAACTTGGAAAATGGGCGCAAAAATTACTATTGATAGCGCGACTCTTATGAATAAGGGATTTGAAATAATTGAAGCTGCACATCTTTTCGGTTTGACTGCTGATAAAATTGATGTGCTCGTTCATCGAGAGAGTATAATTCACTCAATGGTGGAATACATTGATAATAGTGTTATCGCGCAGCTTTCTATACCCGATATGCGTCATTGCGTTCAGTACGCGCTTGACAAGGCAGATAGAACTGAGGGGATAATTGAGCCGCTTGATCTTGCGAAAATTTCAAAATTGACGTTTCATAAACCCGATAGAGAGGCATTTCCATTGCTTGATTTGGCTTTGTATTCACTTTCAAAGGGTGGTGCTACTTGCGCTGTGCTTAATGCAGCAAACGAGGTTGCGGTTGCGGCCTATCTTTCGGGAAAAATTAAGTTTGGACAAATTGCAGATGCGGTTTGTCATACTGTTTACGCAATACCAGAAGCAGAGGTGTTGCATACTCTTGATGGCATTTTCGAAGCCGATAAAAAGGCAAGAAAGGTTGCATCTGATTATTTGAATATTTAAGGAGAAAGAATTTGAACACAATTTTTTATATTCTTATCACCGCTTTGGTGATAGGATTTTTAACGTTTATTCACGAATTTGGACATTTTTTCTTTGCACGATTATTTAAAGTTCCCGTGCTTGAATTTGCAATCGGTATGGGTCCTAAAATCTATTCTTGGACTGGCAAGCAAGGAACAAAATATGCGCTTCGCGCTTTTCCCATAGGCGGATTTGTTCAGATGGAGGGTGAAGAAGGAACAAGTGAAAATCCAATGGCATATAACAATCTCAATCCTTGGAAAAAGATTGTTATTACTGCCGCAGGTCCGATTGTAAATATAGTTTTTGCAATTATTTTGATGTTCGCACTTGTTATTTCGAGCCCACAGCTTGGATCTAATACGGTTGCGGGATTTTTGGAAAATTCAGTAAGCCACACAAAGCTTCAGGCATATGACGAAATCATCAAGGTTGGTGACGTTAAGGTTCACACGGGTGAAGAGGTTTATTATGAAATTACAATGCAGGGCTATGAGGCTATTGATATTACCGTTAAGAGAAACGGTGAAACTATAGTTCTTGAAAACGTTGTTTTTAATACTATTACGGATTCGGGCGTTGTGCTTGGTGATGCGGATTTTCAACTTTACGCGCTTTCTGCTCTTTCCGACGTCACTGTTTTTGACTATCTTTATCAGGCGTTTTATCGCTCCTTGAATATGGTTAAGATGGTTATTGATTCCCTTGTGGGAATGATTAGCGGACGTTTTGGTATGGACGCTGTGTCAGGACCTATCGGTATGGTTGAAACGGTTGGAGAGGTTGCATCGGTTAGTCCTGCGGCTCTTGTAAATCTTATTGTCCTTATTAGCATGAATTTGGGTATTTTCAACCTTTTGCCTATTCCTGCTCTCGATGGTGGTAGAATTTTGTTCCACCTTATTGACGGAATTGCAGGTAGAAAAGTAATTAAAAAAGAAATCGAAGATACAATCACAGGTGTGACTCTTATGCTCCTCCTTGGATTTATGCTCTTGATTTCTCTTAAGGATGTAATTAATTTATTTTAGAAGTTACAAGGAAAAAATAGCTTCTTTTTCGAGAAAAAGAAGAAAAAAGTTTTTTCAAAAGCGCGAGCCTAAGCGGCTTGAGCGGTCTTAACTTAGCTAACTTTAAAGGTGAAAAATGAAGTATAACGAAATTAGAAGAAAAACGAAAAAACTGAAGATAGGTAATATGTATATCGGGGGGGATTCACCGATTGCTATACAGTCGATGACTAACACGGACACGCACGACAAGGTTGCTACTTTAGAACAGATTAGGGCTTTGCAAGATGTGGGATGTGATATTGTTCGCATTACTGTGCCCACACTTGAGGCGGCGGAAACAATACCCTACCTGAAGGAAAACGGAATATACATACCTATTGTTGCGGATATTCATTTTGATTACAAGATTGCGCTTCGTTGCGCGGAGCTTGGAGTGGACAAAATTAGAATTAATCCCGGCAATATTGGAAGTGACGACAAGGTAAAGGCGGTTGCAGATGCGTGTAAGGCGCGCGGAATACCGATTCGAATCGGTATTAATTCGGGCTCTTTGCAAAAGGATATTTTGGAAAAGTATGGATCACCCACTCCAGAAGCGCTTTGCGAAAGTGCTTTTCGTCACATTGCTTTGCTTGAAAAATATGATTTCGAGGATATTGTTGTGTCAATTAAGGCATCAAACGTGCCCTCAATGATAAAAGTAAATAAATTGCTTGCAGAAAGATGCCCATATAATATTCATTTGGGTGTTACCGAGGCAGGTAGTGAAAACCTTGGAACTATGAAAAGCGCAATCGGAATTGGCTCTCTTCTTTGCGAAGGTATTGGTGATACAATTCGTGTATCTCTTACTGCAGACCCTGTGCTTGAAATTGCGGTGGCAAAGAAAATTTTGTCCGCGGTGGAAATTGAGGGACAGAGTGGAATGAAAATTGTTAGTTGTCCCACTTGTGGAAGAACTAAAATTGATTTGATTTCACTCGTTCATAGATTTGAGGATGCAGTTAAACGCGAGGGTCTTGACGATTTGCCAATCAAGGTTGCAATTATGGGTTGCGTTGTTAATGGACCGGGTGAAGCTCGTGAAGCAGATATTGGAATAGCAGGGGGCATTGGTGAGGGTCTATTGTTTTCACATGGCGAGATACTTCACAAGGTTCCTGAAGATAAGATTATTGAAGTATTGATTGAGAAGATTAAGGAAATTAAGAATCAGAGGTAATTATGGCAGAGAAGACCTTTCTCGAAAAATTTAATAAATATCAGCCCAATGACACGGAGATAATTCGTGTCTTGTCGCGCGTTAAGGAATATTCTATTCGACTTAATAAAGAAGCTCGTATGATTAAAGTAGATGTTTATTTTGATGATATAGTCGACAAAAAAATGCTTTATCGCATTGAAAATGAGATAAAAGAAGCATATTCATTAAATCATATGGAGATTTTACCCAAATATCCATCACACTTATTTGATAAGCAGTATTTTGAGCAAATACTGCTTGAGTCTGAGAGATGGTGGGCCCCCTTACGTGGTTTTTTCTCGGGCTGTGATTGGGAATTTAATGGTGATCAAATAACTATCATTATCCCGTTCGAGCAGGGAGGTGCTCGAATTCTTGAAGATGCGAAAACCCCAAAAGTAATTGAAGATATTATTTTCTCCGAATTCGGCATAAAATTTAACGTAAATATTGTAAGTGACGAAAAGCTTGCTTCTTCAACTCGCGATAGAGTTGCAAATGAGCTTCGCGCACATGATCGCAATATCGTTGAGCAGAGCAAGAGATATGATTTTGCGGTTCAGAATGGAAGTGAAAGCGCTCCCAAAAACGAAAAGGAAATTGCAGGTGCAAATCTTCCTCGTGTTGCAACGCTGAATGCGGGTGCAGAGATTAGTTTTAGTGAAGATAGAATTTGTAAAATTGGATATAAAAAATTCGATTTAAATGAATTTGAATACATATACGGTGAGGAATTTGATATAAATCCTACACCGATTGCTCAACTCACAGGATATTCTAAAAATGTGGTTATTATTGGTGAAGTTTTTGGCTTTTCACAAGAACCCGCAAGACGAGGCAATATGGTTTCCACAACATTTTGCGTGTATGATGGAAATACCTCGATTGAGGTTAGAGCATATAAGCCCGAGGACGAGAGCAACGCGCTTGCAAGTGCTGTGAAAAATGGCAATTCCTATGCTTTTTACGGTAAAAGTGAGGTTGAAAAGAAAAAAGAGGGAGTTGGAAAAGACCTTATTTTCTCGTTCAATCACATAGCAAAAATTAAAGAGATAAAGAGATTTGACAACGCAGAAGAAAAGCGTGTTGAACTTCATTTGCATACCCAAATGTCCGCAATGGATGCTCTTTTGCCACCAGACGTAGCGGTTAAAAAGGCGCACGAGTGGGGACACAAGGCGGTCGCTATTACTGACCACGGAAACGTTCAGGCATATCAGATGGCTATGCTTGCCGCAGAAAAGCTTGGAATGAAGGTTATTTACGGTATGGAAGCATACTTTGTGAATGACAAGACGAGTGCAGTTACGGGTGAATATAAGGGCAGCTTTGACGATGAGTTCATCGTTTTCGATATTGAAACCACAGGTCTTTCCGTCCTAACCTCGCAGATTATTGAAATCGGTGCCGTAAAGATTAAGGGCGGAGAAGTAATTGAAAGATTTAATGAGTTCGTTAACCCCGAAGTTCCAATTCCTGAGGTGATTGTTGAACTTACAGGGATTGATGACTCTATGGTAGCAGATGCTGATAAAATTGATGTTGTTCTTCGTAAATTCCTTGATTTTATTGGAGATAGATTGCTTATTGCGCACAATGCGAACTTTGATATTTCGTTTATTAGAAAAGCATCACGCGATCTTGGATATAAGTTTGCAAATCCGTATCTTGATACTGTAACATTGTCAAGATTTTTGAATTCCGACCTCAAATCCCATAAGCTTGATGTTGTTGCAAAGTACTACAATCTTGGTGAATTCAATCACCACAGAGCTTGTGATGATGCGGAAATTCTTGCTAACATCTTTTTTGCTATGGTTGAAAAGATGGATAGATTTGATATTAAGAATTTTGACGATTTGCAAAGAGATATGAGCGAAAATGCAAATCCTTTGAATATAAAACCCTTCCATCAGGTTATTCTTGTTAAAAATCCCACAGGTCTTAAAAATCTTTATAAGCTTGTGTCATACTCCTATTTGAAATACTACAAGAGAATGCCACGAATTCCAAAAAGTGAACTTGAAAAGCATCGCGAGGGCTTGATTATTGGCTCTGCTTGTGAGGCGGGTGAACTTTTCCGTGCTATTCTTGAGAAAAAGCCTGAAGATGATATCAAGAATTTGGTTAACTTCTATGACTATCTTGAAATTCAACCAATTTCAAATAACCGTTTCCTTATTGACGAGGGAACAGTTGCAAGTGATGAGGATCTTCGCGAATTGAATAGACAAATCGTTGAGCTTGGTGAAAAATACAAAAAGCCCGTTGTGGCAACCTGTGACGTGCATTACCTCAACCCCGATGATGAAATTGGACGTAAGGTGCTTTTGGCAGGTATGCGATTTAAGGATGCAGACAAGGATTGTCCCCTTTATTTCCGCACAACTGAAGAAATGCTCGAGGAATTTTCATATCTCGGTGAAGAAAAGGCAAGAGAAGTGGTTATTACCAACCCCAATCTTATCGCAGATATGGTTGAGGACGGCATAAGACCTTTCCCGAAGGGTACTTTTACACCTAAAATTGAGGGCGCAGAAGAAGACCTTCAAAGAATGTGCTATGAAAATGCAGAGAAAAAATACGGCTCTCCCTTGCCCGAATATGTAAGAGCAAGACTCGATAAGGAGCTTACTTCAATTATCAAAAACGGCTTTGCGGTGCTCTATATTATCGCGCAAAAGCTCGTTAAATACAGTGAGGACAATGGTTATCTTGTTGGTTCTCGTGGCTCGGTTGGTTCTTCCTTTGTTGCTTCCTGCGCAGGAATTTCAGAGGTTAACCCACTCAAGCCCCACTATTATTGCCCAAATTGTCAACATAGCGAATTCTTTATGAACGGTGAATACGGCTCGGGATTTGACTTGCCCGACAAGAATTGTCCCAATTGTAACACCAAGATGTGTGCGGATGGACACGATATTCCTTTTGAAACATTCCTTGGATTCTACGGTGAAAAATCTCCCGATATCGACCTTAACTTCTCGGGTGAGGTGCAGGGTAAGGTTCATAAATATACCGAAGAATTGTTCGGTGCAGAAAACGTTTTCCGCGCAGGAACAATAGGCGGCGTTGCAGAAAAAACCGCGTTTGGATTTGTGCTTAAGTACCTTGAAGAAAAGGGAATTAGCTTGCCAAGAGCCGAGATGAACCGTCTTGTTGCTAAATGCGTTGGTGTTAAGAGAACTACAGGTCAGCACCCCGGCGGTATCGTTGTTGTACCCAAAGAAATGGAAATTTACGATTTTTGCCCCGTTCAGCACCCCGCAGAAGATGCTACATCAAATATCGTTACAACTCACTTTACGTTTGAATATCTTCACGATACTTTGCTTAAGCTCGACGAGCTTGGACACGATATTCCAACCAAATATAAGTGGATTGAAAGATTTTCCGATACGAGCGTTATGGACGTTCCAATGAATGACCGCGCAGTATATGAATTGTTCTTGTCAACGGATTCACTTGGAATTACCCCCGATGATATTGGCGGTGCAAAAATCGGTACTTACGGTTTGCCCGAATTTGGTACTCGTTTTGTTATGAAGATGGTTGAGGAAGCAAAGCCAAGCTCTTTTGCCGACTTGCTTCAGATTTCAGGTCTTTCACATGGAACTGACGTATGGACAGGTAACGCGCAAGACCTTATTAATAATGGTATTTGTGACATTTCACACGTTATCGGATGTCGAGATAATATTATGAATGACCTTATAGCTTACGGTGTTGAAAGTGCGCTCTCGTTCCAAATTATGGAGAGTGTTCGTAAGGGTAAGGGACTTAAACCCGAATGGGAAGAAGCAATGATAGCCGCAGGTGTTGACGATTGGTATATCGACTCCTGTAAAAAGATTAAATACATGTTCCCCAAGGCGCACGCGGCGGCATACGTTATGTCTGCAATTCGTGTTGCTTGGTATAAGGTGCATATGCCCGTTGCGTTCTATTCCGCAATGTTCACGGTTTCTTCCGTTGGACTTGATGCGGAAATCGTTATGAGAGGGCACCGTGGAGTTTCTGCGGAAATCGAGCGTATTGAAAAGCTCGGCAAAGAAGCATCACAAAAGGAGCAGGCTTCGGTTGCAGGACTTCAGCTCGTTCGTGAGGCTTATGCAAGAGGAATTAAATTCTTGCCAATCAACCTAAAAAAGAGTGACCAAAAGGCATTCTTGCCCGAAAACGGTGGCATTCGTTTGCCCTTCTCATCTCTTTCGGGACTTGGTGAAAACGCCGCACTTAACATCATTGAAGCGCGTAACGAGGAGGATTTCTTCTCAATAGAGGATTTGCAAATAAGAGCAAAGCTCTCAGGCACAGTAATCGAAATCTTGCGCAAAAACGGAGTCCTCGATGGACTTTCAGATACCGACCAAATTTCGTTCTTTTAAAAGTTAGTAGCGGGTCGTCGGGGACGTCGACCCCTACGATGTTGATAAAAACTTTGTAGGGACAGGCGTCCTCGACTGTCCGAAATAAACTAATTTTATATACAAGGAAACAAAAAATGGCAGACATTTTTGAATTATTTAAGAAAATTTCAAGTGAAAATACTGTATCGCGCGAGCCGATTTCACATATTGTTGTTGGACTTGGAAATCCGGGGGCACAGTATCTTCACACAAGACATAATGCGGGCTTTCTTGCAATAGACTATATTTGCAATAAGTATGGTGCTCGCGTAAACAAGAGCGCACACAAGGGATTTGTGGGCGAGGCGACGATTGCAGGCAAGCGCGTGCTTTTGGTTAAGCCCCAAACATTTATGAATCTTTCGGGTGAGTGCGTTCGTGCAGCGCTTGATTTTTATAAAATCAAGCCCGAAAATCTCATAATCATTTATGACGATATTTCTCTTGACGTTGGTCGACTTCGCGTTCGTCGTGACGGAAGTGCAGGCGGTCACAACGGAATTAAGAGCATAATCGAGCATACGGGTACGCAAATCTTCCCAAGAATTAAGGTAGGTGTAGGACAAAAGCCACATCCCAATTACGACCTTGCTTCATGGGTGCTTTCCGAATTTAAGGACGATGAGCTCAAATCCCTTGAAGGTACTTTCCCAACTGTTTGCGAAGGACTTGAGAAGATACTTTCTGCTACCATTGACGATGCAATGCAGATTTGCAATAAAAAACAATAAAACGGAGAAAATATGAGTTTTATTACTGAAGTGATACGTCTTGATAGCGAATATCGACAACTTCTTGAAACCATAAAAAAGGAGTTTTCGACGCACAAGGCGTATCCAATAGCAATTAGCGGTCTTTCCGACGGCGCAAGTGATTCGGCTATCATTTCTCTTGTAGAAGATACAAAAGATAAACGAGGTAAAATGCCACTTGTAATCATTTCTCCCGAAGAAAAGGAATGCTTGCGCTTGCAAAAATTGTTTACACAATTTGGTATTAGTGCAGGATTTTATTTAAACCGCGACCTAAATTTTTATAATATTACCGCCTCCCATGAGTATGAACATGAGAGGCTTAAAGTCTTGTTTGGAATACTTAATTCCGAGCTTGACGTGGTTATTTCAACTCCCGATGCGGCACTTTCCTATACAATTCCGCCTCAAAGATTGAAAGAAAAAATCTTAAAGCTTGACAATAAAACAATAACTACACCGCGTGAGCTTTGTAAATTTTTAACTCTTTGCGGATATACAAACGTTGATATGGTTGACGGTGCGGGGCAGTTTGCTCATCGTGGTGGAATTGTTGACATTTTTGCTCTGGGTGGATTTTATATCAATGAAGATGGAGAAAGAATTAGAGCAGATTTGCCCATTAGAATTGAATTTTTCGGTGATGAAATTGACCGAATGGGACTTTTTTCCATTGAAACGCAGAGAATGGTTGAAAACGTTGAGTGTATTGAAATGCCACCTGCTCGCGAAATTCTTGCAAATGCCGATACCATTGCAAAAATTCGTGAGGCAATTTCACTTCACTTAAAAGAGAGCAAAAATCCTGATGCATTCGTTGAAATGAGTGGTGAATTAACCGCTATTGACGGACTAAATGGTGAGGGGGGTTCGCTTAAATTTATTGACAAATATATTACCCTCGTTTATCCTGAAAGATGCTCACTTTTTGATTACATTGACGAGCGCACTTGCGTTATCGTTAAGGGAACGAATGCTATAGCCGAGCGTATTCGCGGTGCGGAGTGGCATCAGCATCAGGTTGTTGAAGAACTGCTTGAGGGTGGCACGATTGCCGCAAAATACACGGATTATTCAAAGCCAAGCGCACAGTATGAGCTTTTCCTCGATAGAAACGTGACCCTGCACACCGATTCCATCACACAGGGCTTGTCGGGTAAGAACACGAGTGGTATTTTCCACTTTAGAAGCAAGCAGACAGTTTCTTATGACGATAAAACCGAGCTTTTATTTGAAGATATTGAACAATATTTAAAGAGCAATTTTGCGGTTTGTGTGCTTTGCGAAAACGAGGTTTTTGCAAAGAATATAGCAGGAAATTTAACTGAAAAAGGCATCAAAACAAGTGTTGAGCCACAAAACGTGGCGCAAGGCGGGGTTGGTGTTTTCTACAAGGAGCAATTCTTTGGATATGAATTGCCCTCGGCTCGCGTTGCTGTTCTTTCAACTAATCGAGATGGTAAAAACGGTGGTGTGAACTCCGTTTCAAAGTCTATGAGGAGAAAGAAGAAAAAGAGCAACACACAGCAGATTTTCTCATATAACGATCTTGAAGTTGGCGACCTTGTGGTGCACGAAACGTACGGTATTGGTAGATACGACGGCATAACAAACCTTGTGCAAAACGGAATTGGACACGATTATATCACTATTCAGTATGCAGGCAGTGATAAGTTGTTTTTGCCCGTTGAAAAGCTCGATATGGTGTCAAAATACGTTGGAGCTCACTCCGATGACGGCTTGATTAAACTTTCGCGCTTTGGCGGCGCGGAGTGGGGCAAAGCCAAGGCCAAAGCCAAGGCGGCTGTTAAGGAGATGGCTAAGGAGCTTATCGAACTTTATGCTCGCAGAATGAGAACACACGGCTTTGCATTTCCTCGCGACGATGATTTTCAACGCGATTTTGAGGCGGCATTCGAATATGATGAAACCGATGCTCAAATTGAAGCGATAAACGATATAAAGAGCGATATGATGCAAAGTATGCCGATGGATAGACTCCTTTGCGGTGACGTTGGCTTTGGTAAAACCGAGGTAGCATTCCGTGCGGCATATAAAGCAGTTCTTGGTGGCAAGCAGGTTGCAATTTTAGTTCCTACTACCATTTTGGCACTCCAACACTATCAAACCGCACTCTCGCGTTTCCGCGCATTTGGGGTTAATGTGGATATGATTTCACGATTTAAAACTACCAAGCAACAGGGTGTTACCAAACGCAGATTAAAGCGCGGTGAGATTGACATTTTGATTGGTACGCATCGCATTATTTCAAACGATATTGAATTTAATAATCTCGGACTGTTGATAGTTGACGAGGAGCAGAGATTTGGCGTTGCTCAAAAGGAAAAACTAAAAAAGCTTTCGGGCAATATTGACGTGCTTTCACTTTCTGCAACACCCATTCCAAGAACGCTCAATATGGCTATGGGCGGACTTCGTGACATATCCGTGCTTGACGAAGCGCCGATAGATAGAATTCCAATTCAAACCTATGTGCTTGAGCAAGATGACCTTATAGTTAATGAAGCAATCAGGCGCGAGCTTCGTCGTGGCGGTCAGGTGTTCTATATGCACAATTTTGTGGATAGCATTTATGCCGTTGCCGCGAGATTGCAAAAAGCATTCCCCGATGCCAAAATTACCGTTGCACACGGAAAAATGGACAAGGAAGAGCTTGAAGAAATTTGGGGAGAAATGCTCAAGGGTGAAATTGATATTCTCGTTAGCACAACGATTATCGAAACGGGAATTGATATTCCAAATGCAAATACACTTATCGTTGATAACGCGCACCGACTTGGACTTTCACAGTTGCACCAGATAAGAGGACGCGTTGGACGTTCAAGCAGACGCGCTTATGCGTATTTCACTTATCCCAAGGATATGGCGCTTACCGAAATAGCTCAAAAGCGACTTGAAGCAATTAGAGAATATGCCGAATTTGGCGCAGGGTTTAAAATTGCTATGCGCGATCTCGAATTGCGCGGCGCAGGAAATATGCTCGGTGCAGAGCAACACGGACATCTCGATGCGGTTGGATATGATCTATATATTAAACTCTTAAACGAAGCTGTTCTTGAAGAAAAGGGTGAGAAAGTCGAAGAAAAGCCCGAATGTACCGTGACTCTTAACTATAATGCGTTCATTCCCGAAAAATATGTTTCCTTCTCCTCACAAAGAATGGGACTTTATAAGAGAATTGCGCTTATTGATAACGAATATGATAGACTTGACATTCTTGACGAGATGATTGACCGCTATGGTGATATGCCCAAGCCCGTTGAAAATCTTCTTATGATTGCGCTAATACGCGCCAACGCGCTCAAATGCAAGATAACCTCAATCACACAAGAGGGAAGTGAGTTTAGAATCACTCCAAGTCACATTGATATTGATGTTTGGAGTGAGGTCGAGGAGAATTTTGATGGCAAAATGAAAATCATTCTTTCCTCAAAGCCCTACATCAGCGTCCGCCCGAAAACGAGCGCAGATGCCCTCAAATCCCTCAACCGCGCACTTGAAAAGTATGTTGAAATTGTATCTAAACAATAAGAAAAAACTCCTCTTGCACTACGAGAGGAGTTTTTACCTTCATTATTCATTATTCATTATTCATCAAAAAAGCCCCTTGCGTTGCAAGGAGCTTTTTTCTATTTTGTAATCGCGTCTATAAGCCGGGTTCTGTCTTAAACGGTCATCTATCTTCGCTTGCTGTCACCAACAAGCTTCGGGGTCGCCCCCGTGCCACCTTGCAAATATGTGTCGGGCAAACATCTGCGTACGGTGTTGCTTCAAGTAGGGTTTACAGCGGATCTATGTTACCATAGAAACGGGTGAGCTCTTACCTCGCCTTTCCATCCTTACCTCTAATAAAATTGCTGACGCAATTTGATTAGTAACAAACTGCAAGCAGTTTGTTAACAAGAGGCGGTTTATTTCTGTTGCACTTTCCCGGCAGTCGCCTGCGGCTGACGTTATCAGCTACTCTGCCCTGTGAAGCCCGGACTTTCCTCGCGATAACACCTTTCGGCAACATATCGCGCGACCGTTCGGCGCGGTTACGGTTTGTATTATAATATAAATTGAAGATTTTGTCAAGGGTATGGAAAAAAGTTAGTTAAAATAAAAGCTCTCTCCGTCTTTTCCTACGGCAAATCCACCTCTCCCATAGTGAGAGGCGTTGGTTGGCAAATATTCGCTAATTCAAAGGCTCGCCCTCTGGGAGAGCTGTTAGCTTTGCTGACTGAGAGGGATTTTAACACAAACTAACTTTTTTTAAAAAAACTACACCTCATCCCTCATTTTAATCTGTGGAATTCTAACAATCAAGCAAGCAACGATTGCGGTGATGATTATTTCGGGAATCATATATGTGCCGTTATAGATGATTGAATAAACGGTTGCAAGCGAGTCACCTGAAAAGGTGTCAAGGATTTTTTGTCCCCACGCGGGAAAACCTTCCTGTGTGAAGAACCACTCTGCCCAAGTGCCGAAGAATATCGCGCCCGAGATGATGTGGGCAAGATAGCGAAGTGAAATTGCCACTATTGAGCCACAAACGAGTGCTTTTCTTGTGCCAAACTTTTTGCGGAAAATTCCACCAAGTCCAAGTACGGTATAGGCAATCACGTAGTCGATAAGGCACACGATAATTGCGCGATACCAAAGCATTTGGCTATCACCCGGCAAGAAAAATGCGCTCACGGTATTAAATCCGAGAAGCATTTGCATAATTGAATACACGAATGCCGTGAGCAAGCCCCATTTTGTGCCGTACATATAGGCAATAACGATAATTGGGAGCATACTCGCGATTGTAAATCCGCCGCCGAATGGCAGATTGAGGAAAGGCATCACCGAGCAAATGGCGGAAATCGAGATTGCAAAAGCAATCATAATTGCGCTGAGAGTTATCGCCTCAACTCTTTTTTTGTTTTCTTTCATAGTTAGAAAACCTCCTTAAAAATAAACTAACCACACGAAAAAGTCCGTGTGGTTGTAATTTTAAGAGAGTTTTCTCCCAAGTACTACCTACGACGGCATTATCCGTATCAGGTTAAGGGTTTGACTTTTACAAGTCATCTCAGCAATAAGCACCCCTGACTTTTTATGTGGTTGTGAGTATAGTTTAGCATAAAGCTTTAGAAATGTCAAGAGGAAATAAAAAATCCTCTCTTGCGAGAGGATTTTTTATCTTTATATTTATTTCGCAATTCTATGAATACCCGAGATGTCCTTTTCAACGATACAGTGAACGGGGCAGGCATCACGGCAAGCGCCGCAATTTGTACACTTTTCATAGTCGATTGTTGCAAGGTTATTAACGAGTGTAATTGCACCGTTGGGGCAAGTTTTTGTACACTTACCGCACGCGATACAACCGTTTGTGCAGAACTTACGAACAACTGCGCCTTTATCGTGGCTTGAGCAGAGAACGAGAGTTCTATTTACGTCGGGCATAAGCTCAATAATATTGTGAGGACATTTTTTAGCACAAATGCCACAACCGATACAAAGCTCACTGTTAACGTAAGCAACGCCATTTTCAATGCAGATTGCATTTTGAGGACAAGCTCTTGCACAGTCGCCAAGACCGATACAACCGAATGAGCAAGTACCTGCGCCACCGTAGAACATATTAGCGGCTTCGCAGGTTTTAACGCCCTTATATTCAAATCTCTGCTTCACTACAGAACAGTTACCGTCGCATTTTACAACTGCAACCATTTCGATAACGTCCTCGGCTTCTTTTCCAAGCACGTCGGCAATCGCTTGTGCTGTGCCATCACCACCTGGAACGCAGAGGTTAGTTTTTAAATCAGGGTTATCAATAAGTGCCTGAGCATATCCGTCGCAACCCGTGTATCCACACGCGCCACAGTTAGCACCGGGGAGACATTCACGAATTTTTGGGAATCTTTCGTCAACGGGAACACTCATAAATTTATCGGCAAGGACGAGAACAATGGCACAAATAAGACCAATTACTATAGCAAGTATAGCGGCAAAAATAATAGCTGTCATATTTCTACCTCCTTAACCGAAAAGGTTTTCGATGATACCACCAAATCCCATAAATGAAAGGGAAACGATGGAAGCAGCGATAAGAGTAATGGGAAGTCCCTGCAATCTCTTGGGAATCTTATTGTTACCCTCAAGAACGGAACGAACACCTGCAAAGAGAACCATTGCAAGAAGGAAGCCAAGTCCGCAACCAAGAGCTGAGAAGATGGATTCGATGAAATTATAACCGTCGGAAATATTATTGATTGTTACACCAAGAACTGCACAGTTTGTTGTGATAAGGGGAAGATATACACCCAAGGATTTATGAAGACTTGGAATATATTTTTTAAGAACTATCTCAACGAACTGAACGAGAGTTGCGATTACAAGAATGAATACGATTGTTTGAAGGAAGCCAAGTCCCAAAGTGTCAAGAACGTATGTCTGAATTGGCCAAGTAACTGCAGTTGCAACTACCATTACGGCAGTAACTGCGATACCCATACCCGTTGCTTGGTCTGTTTTCTTTGAAACACCGAGGAAGGGGCAGATACCAAGGAATTTGGAGAGGGTATAGTTATTAACGAGGATTGATGACATCAAAATGATGATGAGATTCTTAATCATACGTCTGCCACCTCACTTTCCTCAGTATTTGCACTATCGCAGGGAATTCCTGCCTGTGCCTTTGCACAAGAAGCTGCAGAGGGGCAACCCTCACATCCAAAGCTCTTCTTCTTGGGATATTCGCCATTGGTGATGATACCAACAAGTGCGATGAGTATACCGAATACGAAGAAGCCACCGGGTGCGCTTGTTAAAATAGGTAATTTGAAGGACTGAAGGAAGGGAATTTCAAATCCTGCAAAGCTTCCGTTACCAAACACCTCACGAATGAATGCCATTACAAAAAGTGTGAGTGTAAATCCAAGGCCCATACCAACACCGTCAAGTGCGGAATCCACAACGCTGTTCTTGTTAGCAAACATCTCGGCACGACCGAGAATGATACAGTTAACAACAATGAGCGCAAGGTAAACACCGAGCATATCGTAAACATCGGGCAGGAATGCCTGCAAAAGCATTTGAACGGCTGTAACGAAGCCCGCAATAAGAACTATGTATGCAGGAATTCTGATTTTATCGGAAATAACGTTTCTAAGTGCGGCAATTGCCATGTTTGAGCAAACAAGAACCGCAAGGGTTGCAAGTCCCATACTGATTGCAGAAACAATACCTGTTGTTACAGCAAGTGTTGGGCAAGTACCGAGAACGAGGACGAGAACGGGGTTTTCTTTGAGAATACCGTTTGTCAATATTTTCATTTTATTGCTTTTCATTTTCCGTCCTCCTTATTTGGAATTTGCAAGTCCGAATGCAACGAATGCATCGTTAAGACCTGACTTAAATGCATTTGATGAGTAAGTTACACCACCGAAAACTTCAACTTCAGCTGCGGAATCCTGTTCAAGACCTGCGAAACTTTCATAATAGTTTCCAAAGCTCTTTGATTCCATATAGGAAATTTGCTTAACGGCAATGATTTTACCATTCATATCAAAACCAACGGAGTATTTCATATCTCCGCTTGAATACTGTGAAGTAACTGCGAAGATGATTGCGATACCGCGTCCGTTTTTATCAACGAAAACGTTTTTAATAGATGTGGGATAAGCAGAAAGATCGGTAATCTGATCGTAGTCCTCACCTGCAACCTCGGGAATAAGACCTTCGAGAGATGCCATCATTTTTTTATATTCGTTTTCGGCAATTATGTCTTTTGTTATGGTGTTAATACCTGCAAGCAGTGACATAACGATGAGGGATATAAGGGTAAGAACTATAACGGCTTTAATTGCATCATTTTTCATACCTTGATACCTCCGAATGCTTTCTTTCTTGTAAGTTTGATGATATAGGGGTTAAGAATGTTCATAAGCAAGATTGCGAATGAAACACCCTCTGGATATCCACCATAAACGCGGATGAGTGCGGTAATAAGACCGCATCCTATACCGAATACCACTTTACCCCAAGCTGTATCGGGGCTTGTTACATAGTCAGTTGCCATGAAGAACGCACCAATGAACAACCCACCCGCGATTATCTGATATGCAGGATATGTTCCTGTGAAGAGAGTGAACAAACCAACTGTTGCAATAAATGATACAGGAATGTGCCAAGTAATAACCTTGCTTGCAATAAGAATGATACCACCAACGAGGAGAGCAAATGCTGAAACCTCACCAATAGCACCTGCGTGGTTACCAAAGAACATCTGAATCCAATCGGGAAGAAGCTCTGCCTTATCTGCCGCAATATCTCCAAGAGGAGTTGCACCTGAAACAAGCTCGGGATTTGTAAGATTTGTGTGAACCATTGCAGTCATAAGGTCGGGGAAGCATACGAGCATTGCAATTCTTGCAGTAATTGCAGGGTTTGCAAAGTTGCATCCGATTCCACCGAAAAATTCCTTAACGATGATGATTGCAATAAATGCGCCAACAACGATCATCCATAAATTCTTCCATTCGCCGAAGTTTGCGGGGAGTGTAAGAGCCAAAAGAGTACCCGTTACAAAGCAAGAAAGATCGGGAATGGTATTTTTGATTTTTGTAAGACGGCACCAGCCGTATTCGAGTAGCCCGCAGGCGAGATTTGATACAAAGAGTATCATAAATGCTTTGAATCCAAAGAGAACAACGGACAAAAGGGCTGCGGGGAAGAGTGCCAAAAGAACTGTTGCCATAATTGAAGTTGTAGTTCTTGGACTTCTAATATGTGGGGATGGAGAAACTGTCAAAAGATTACTCATTATTTTTTTGCCTCCTGACGTTCTTTAAGAATTTTCATAACTTTTGCCTTAGCAATCTTGTTTGTGTGAACAAGTTGACGTTTAGCAGGGCACGCGAATGAGCAGCATCCACATTCCATACAAATATTTGCCTTGAGTTCAACGAGGGCTTCATCGTCACCTGCGCGAAGCGCCTGAACAAATGCCTTGGGGTCAAGACCAAATGGGCATGCGTTTACGCAGTTGCCACACTTGATACAAGCGGTGGGTTCAGGAACGGTAGCTTCTTTTTCATTGAAGAAGAGAACCGCGTTTGTGTTTTTCATAACGGGTATTTCCATGCTTTCAACGGACCATCCCATCATAGGACCACCAAGGATAACCTTCTTAGGTTCAGATTTAACACCGCCTGCAAAAGCGATAATGTCTGCAATTCTTGTTCCGATGGGTGCGATGATGTTCTTGGGCTCTGCAACTGCGCCACCATCAATAGTGATGCACTTTTTAACAAGGGGCATACCTGTTCTTATGAAGGAAGCAATTTCCGCAAGAGTTGTGCAGTTGATAACGATAACTCCTGCATCAATGGGAAGCTTACCCTCCATAATTGTTTTGCCCGTTGTGTGATAAACGAGAACTTTTTCACCGCCCTGAGGATACATTGCCTTAAGGGGAGCAACTGTTACGTTTTCAATATCGGACGTAAGATTTGTAATGTTTTGAATACATTCGGGCTTGTTCTTTTCAATACCGAAAATCACTCTTTGAGGATTCAAACATTTGTTGAGAATTTCAATGCCAAAACGGATATCGTCACCACGATCAATCATAGTGCGTGTGTCACTTGTGATATATGGCTCGCACTCTGCACCGTTTATAACAATATCTTCAACGGATTTAACATTGAGCTTAACTGCGGTTGGAAATCCTGCACCACCAAGACCGACGATGCCACTATCCTTAACGGCTTGTACGAGTTCTTCAAGATTGTTTACTTCTCTTGGGGAAAGATATTCGCAAGGAGTATCAAGTCCATCGGACTCAATAAGAATAGCAGACACTTTTCTTCCGTTTGAAAGAATTGTTGTGTCAGTATTTTTAACCTTACCTGAAACACTTGAATGAATTTTTGCTGAAACAAAGCCACCGGCTTCTGCGATAACTTGACCAACGGTTACAAGGTCACCTGCTTTTACAACAGGAGTTGCGGGCGCACCTATATGCATTGAAAGTGGCATAAGGACGCTTTGAGGTGTGGGCATAGCCACTGGGGGCATTTTAGCAGTTCCTTTTTTATGGGGAAGGAACACACCGGGTAAATTGAACAAAGGCATTTTTTCACTCCTTCATATTAATATTTATGTTTAACCAATTTATTATATCAAATTAATCGACAAATGTCAATTGTCTTTATAACAAATATACAAACAAATTTATAAAAATGTTGTTAAATTTGTATATTGTGAAAAATATATCAAAGTTTTGCATAAAAATACGACGAGTTGTTGGCTCGTCGTATGAATTATTGTTTTATCGCATATAAGTTTAAATCCCACGCGGGAATATATGGAAATCTTCGAAGATAAAGGGAATAGTTGGGATTTAATTCTTTTACAAGCTCGGGTAAAGCAAACAAATCCTCACTTCTATGATAGAGTGAAACAAGAAGCTTTGGTGAATGATTTTGAATTGTGTTTTTTGAACCTAAAAGTGCTTCCTTTTCTGAGCCTTCGACATCATATTTTATATAATCTACCGAAGCACCTGCTAATACTTCATCAACTGAAACGACACTCACTTCTTTAATTTTTGAAACGATGTTGCCCTTTGAAACTATACCTGCATTTCTATTTCCGCTTGCGTCAAAAAGTAGTATTGTACTTTCACACCAAGCTCCCGAATTTATGCATTTTATATCAATATCTTCAAGGGTTTGCACATATTCGTTAAGCTTTCTGAAGTTTCTTGCGTCGGGCTCAAGAGCGATTGCGCTTCGTAAATTTGGATTGAAATGAAGCATTTCGCGGATTGTATCTCCGTTGTAAGCACCGAGGTCAACGAATGAACCTATGCTCTTGCAATCAAGAATTTCTTCGTAAACTGCCTGCTTCTCACTTTCACTTTCCCAAAGATATTTTATATCACCTGTGAGCTTGTAGGAGATTACATTTTTGTAAATTCTTTTTGATTCTTCGTCGGCAAGAAGCTCATAAACCGCCTCGAATCTTGCGCGATTTTCTTCAAAAAATTCGATGGTGAAAAGTGTTTCACCAAAAACGGGAACATCAGGAGCATAAAGCTCGCATTCCTCACCCACCTTTTTAAAAAGTGCCATAACGTCGGGCAGGGATGAGGCAAACGAGAGCAAAACTATCGGATTTTGTCCTGCATATTTTTCTTTCATTGCAGAGTAGGAAATCACTGTTTTTCCGTGAAACGAGTGACCTCTTACAAAGCCATCACTCGCAAAAAAATCGGAAATTTCAACTCCGTATTTTTCACAAACGGCAATTATTTTGTCCGCACCGTTGCCCATTCCGTACATCACTATTGGACGGTTACTTGACGCAAGATAGTGCCATAAATCTGTTTTTATATTAATGTTCATATTTTCTCCAAATGTGTGTTTATATTTCAAAATTTGATTTATCGGGAAGTTACAAAGATAAAAATTTTCGCTTTTTTGAAAAAAAGCTCGCAAAAAACTTTTATAAGTGGGTTATAATTCAAACCGCGCAAATCGTGCACCTTCACTTCTGACGCGCTTGGCGCAAATGTTTTTTCGTTTGCAAGCAAACGAAAAAACCACGCTTTGCTACTCTGCACATAGCCGTTTTGATAGCAAAATGGCTACGAACAATCTTCGTAGGGGAGCACTCCGTGCGCCCGCACCTATATGTTTGTTATATCAACGGGAGGGAAAACCCCTCCCCTACAAAAACAAACTGTTTTAATA
>JAZQUS010000025.1:0-3984 GCA_045631445.1 Eubacteriales bacterium | reverse complement strand
GTAGGTAGGAGTCAGTCTCTAATTATATATTAAAAAAGACACCTGATGGTGTCTTTTCTATTTGGCACTAATGGTCAATTTTAATACGAGCGAAAAAACGGCGCTTTTTTGCAAAAGATTAGTTCTCTATAAACCATTCTGTTTTATTCATAAATTGACATTATCTTTTTCGTGAGATAATATAAAAAAAGCAAAAACAGTCGAGAAAAGCTCTTTCTGAGTTGGTATAATGAATATATCTTCTAAAAAGGAGGCGAAAAGTATGAATGAAAGAACTTTGGCAGTTCAGAGAATGCAAGAATATATCAAGGAACATATCATAGATGAAATTACACTTGATGATTTAGCAAAAGTGTCTCTGTTTTCTCCTTGGTATTCACATAGGTTATTTCGAGAGTATACGGGAGTTGCACCAAGTGAATATATTCGAAAGCTGAGACTTTCTGAGGCTGCGAAAAAGTTAAAAAACGAAACTGTGAATATAACTGATGTTGCAATGAGTTTGGGTTTTAAAAGTTTAGATGGTTTCACTCGTGCTTTTTTCCGTGAGTTTGGTATGTCACCAAGTAAATATAAACTGAAACCTGTCCCTATCACATTGTTTATACCCTATGGTGTAAAATTCAAAGAACTTAGGAAGGAAGAAAGAACTATGGAAAATGTAAAAAATGTGTTTATTCAGGTGATTCGAAAACCAGAAAGACGAGTTATTATCAAGCGAGGAATTAAGGCGGAAGAATATTTTGATTACTGCAGTGAGGTTGGCTGTGATGTCTGGGGAATGCTTACGAGTATGGATTCCCTTTGCGGTGAGCCGGTTTGTATGTGGTTGCCTGAAAAGTATGTTAACCCTAACACCTCAAAATATGTACAAGGCGTTGAAGTAGGCATTGACTATAATGGTGAAATACCTACAGGCTTTGATATAATCACTTTACCGGCTGCAGAATACTTGATGTTTCAGGGTGAGCCTTTTCACGAAGAAAATTACTGTGAAGCAATAGAAGCTGTGCAACATTCTATGAATGAATATATACCATCTGTAATCGGATATGAGTGGGACTTGGAAAATCCTCGTATCCAATTAGAACCCAGGGGAGAACGTGGATATATTGAGATGAGGGCGGTGAAAGCGAAATGAAAAATTGGAAACAAAAAGCAATTATGTTTTTAGTGAGCCAAGCAGTTACGTTGTTTGGCTCAACACTTGTCCAAATGGCAATTATATGGTATGTCACGCTAAATACCGGTGAAGGCGTCTGGATTTCCACATTTACAATTGCATCATACCTTCCGCAATTTTTAATATCCTTTATTGGTGGTGTATGGGCTGACCGTTACAGCAAAAAGGTTCTCATAATTGGTGCAGATGCATGTATTGCAATTATCACACTCGCCATGTGGTTTTGTATACCATATCTTAGCAGTGCGTCGCTGATGCTTTCATTACTTCTCATTATGTCAGTAATTCGTTCAGCCTGTGCAGGTATTCAAACACCTGCAGTAAATGCAACATTGCCACATCTTGTGCCACAAGAAAGCCTTATGCGGTATAACGGTATTAACACAACAATGCAGTCGATAGCCAACTTTGCCGCACCCGCAGCTGCAGGAGTTGTACTTAGTTTCAGTACACTAGGCTCTGCATTACTCATTGATGTAGCAACAGCCATCGTTGGCATCAGTATTTTTGCCTGTGTAGCAGTACCAAAAGGAGAATCAAAAGAGTCTTCTTCCGTTCTTGCAGATATGAAAAGTGGTACTTTCTATGCGCTGTCAAATAAAATACTCAAAACACTTCTTATAACTTATGGATTTTTTATCTTTTTCAGTGTACCATCGGGTTTCCTCGCACAACTTTTCGTTAGTCGCACCTTCGGTGAAACCTATTGGTATTTAACGGCTGTTGAGGTGGTCGGATTTCTCGGAATGATAACAGGCGGAATTATTATGAGCACTTGGGGAGGGTTTAAAAACCGAACTCTGACGTTGACATTTGGACTTGCCGTATTTGGTATTCTTGGGGGAGTTATGGCAGTGTCGGGATATTTTTTGTTGTATCTTGTTTTGATGTTTCTCTATGGCATTCCTATGACGATGATACAAACCGCAGTTACCACTATGATCCAGGAAAATGCAGAGGAAAGTATGCAAGGACGAGTGTTTGGACTTCTTGGAACAATGTACTCCGGATTTTTGCCCATTGGAATGGCTTTGTTCGGTCCTGCATCAGATGTGATACCTTTACAATGGATTATGGTAGTATCGGGCGTTATTTTGATTTTAATGTCAGTTATGTTTTATTGTAAGAATTTTTTCATGAAGAATAAATAGAATCTTTATACTTAAATATAGAAATGCACCGATTTTCGGACTCGTAACGAAAAAGCGGTGCATTTTGCTTTGAGAAAAGTTCAGAGTGAATTTGTATTTGTGTTTTTTCTATTATATATTTTACACAGAAACTTATCATTTCTTGAAAACCCTTTATTTAAGCGGTTTTTGACAAAGAAAAAGAACCATAATTTTTGTATCAAAATTATGGTTCTTATATGGAGCGGATGATGGGAATCGAACCCACAACCTCAGCTTGGGAAGCTGATGTTTTACCACTAAACTACACCCGCAGAATTTGCATACGAATATTATCGCACGCAAACATTGAAATGTCAATCCTTTTTTGGCGTATTCGCATCGTAGTTATCCAAAAAACTATGCTTACCTTCGCTGTCTTTCCACCCGATAAACGTTTGGATATTTACATTATACATACTTCGAAACAAATTCATATCGACATTCGGATTTGTTTTTTTCAATTCGGCAATAAGCGCCTTAATTTCTTTTCGTTTGGATTGCATCTCTTTATCGGCGACCTGTTCGGTAAATCGACAGGCGCACGCTAAAAATTCAAGTTCATTGGTATTTGCCCAACGGATAATATCTTCTTCGTGCACATAATACAGCGGGCGAATCAATTCCATCCCCGGAAAGTTTGTCGAGTGCAATTTCGGCATCATACCTTTGATCTCACTACCGTATAACATACTCAAAAGCAGGGTTTCGATCACATCATTAAAATGATGTCCCAGCGCAATTTTATTACAGCCAAGCGCCTGCGCGTGGCTGTACAGGTAGCCGCGGCGCATTCTTGCACAAAGATAGCACGGCGCACCATTGCTTGCATAAGCAACGTCAAACACATTCGTATTAAATATCTCAACCAGCAACTGTAAATGCTCTGCATTTTCTAAAAGACGTTGTCTGTTTTGTTCATTATAACCCGGGTCCATTACTAAAAATTTCAGCTCAAACGGAACCGGACCGTGTTTTTGCAATTCTTGCAGACACTTTGCCAGAAGCATCGAATCCTTGCCTCCGGAGATACACGCACACACGCGGTCGCCCTCACCGATCATTTTATATTCTTTTACCGCTTTCGTAAATTGACTCCAGATTTGTTTTCGAAACTTTTTTATAATACTTTTTTCAATTTCGCTGCAATTGACCACGTATTTCACCTCGCATTACATTTTAAAAGATTTCGTATAGTTTGTCAATTGCATACTTTTTTGATTTTTTTGTTAAAAAACCTTTTAAATTCATTAATTATATGTTAAAATATTTAGAAATACTGATGGAGGCAAATATATGTTTAAATATGAATTACATTGTCATTCAACGCCGGTAAGTTATTGCTCCCGTTTTAAAGTAGCGGATATGGTAGAGGCCTATATAGAGCAAGGCTACGACGGCTTTGTTTTGACCAACCATATAAATTCGGCGACGTTTATGAAGCAAAGCACCAGCCGTTGGAACGATTTAATGGAATACTTTTTAAGCGATTACGAAGAAGCATTAAAAATCGCAGACGGTCGAATTACTGTACTGCTTGGCGCCGAAGTTCATTTCCACGAAAACAGTAACGACTACTTATTGTACGGCGAAAATTTAAAAGAATTTTTACTTAAAACTGAACATCTTATG
>JAZQUS010000024.1:0-1977 GCA_045631445.1 Eubacteriales bacterium | reverse complement strand
TCAAGGGCGAATGTGTTGTACTTGAAGTCAAGGCGAAATCAGGTAAGACAAAGAGTCTGAAAACAGCCTTGAAGAATAAGAATGTTTATCACTTGAACAATGCAATCAAACTTGGGCAATATAATGTAGGACGCGAAGATGAAATTCTTACGATACCTCTTTATATGGGATTCCTAATAAAGGATAAGCTTACGGAGGTTATAGTACCTGACATTGATTTGAGCTCCTTGAATTAAAATTATTCTGAGGAAGATTACTTCGCTTGACCAGATTCTAGTATCGAGAGTGTATTTATTGGTAATAAAAATTTGTTAAAAATACGAACTGTAAAGAGTTATTTATCTAAGTTATAATGGGTTACAAAATCACAAACGGGCAAAAACTTGCAAAAATCACAAGTTTTCGCCCGTTTACCAGTATAAATACGAGTCTTTTAGGTCAGAAAAATCTGCAATAATTCCGACTAAAAACGAGGCTTCAAACAGCATTGAATTTCCTGCCAAACAAAATCTTAGTACACATCAAATGTGCGGAAAACTATGCTACGGTTTTAGCGTAAACGGACTGAGAGAGGGAAAGGAATTATTTCTTTGGATTTTTTCATTTTTCGGCAATTTATTTGTTTGGAAAATTTCATTTTCATCTCTCTTGACCTCCAAAATATGGAAGTTCAGTTCGCCATTTTGTTCGATTTATGGAAGTAGAAATCGGAAAAAGTGCTTGTATATGGAAATAGGATTGTATTCAGATATGTCGAGGTCGGAAAAAAACGCTTTTATTCCGACCTAAATCGAGCCGTTAAATCGCATTCAATGTACTGCCAAACAATGTGTTGTGTGCTGAATAATGTGCAGTAAACCATCCTTGATGTTATGCGTGTGTTCTTAGCTGTAAAATAGTAAGAATTGAATCGGTAACGGCAACATTTGGTGGAAAACGGCAAAATAGCAATCTGAAATTTGGTGGAAAACGGCGAATCCTCGCCATTTGAAGTTAAAGAGTCATAAGGTACAATGGAATAGCTGAGTTTTTCAAAGTAGATTTCAAACGTTTCACAAACAATCCAAAAATTCATCTTATTAAAGGCGGATGTTATTATAACTACCTAGTTACCAATATATAAGATATATAATTAAACGCTCCACAAACGATTCATCTTGATTTGGCTCATAATGGGATCACAAAGGGTTCATAAAGGTTTCAAAAATCCGAGAACTATTAATAATAAATTCTCTTAATTTATTGATTGCTTTGTGATTATATGATTTTGTAAAGGGTTCACAATTGGCTCATAATGGGCTCAACATAGTAAGGCAAGAATCATAATGCACGAGACATTACGATACTTGCCTTACTTTTAATTGGAGTAGCCGACATTCCCATATAAATACTGACACCCCGATTCACATCGGAGTGCCAGTCCCAAGAAAAAAGAAACAAAAATGAGGAAAACAATAAAAACAAACCAGTTTGCGTATTATGGAGTGTTAGGGTTTAGACAAACTTTTTAATATTGAAATCCTTTATTTTCCGCTCTCGTCTTTTGGACTCAGGTAACGGTCTACCAAACTCATCCAAATAATCGAAAAGCAATCTATCAATCTTTTGCTGGTCGGCAAGTTCATTTTCAATGAGTCGCAGTAATTCAGTTCCTGGTAACTTATGAAATATCGTTTGAGCTGCACGAAGACCATTTTCATCAGAGTGTGTATCCGAGATCAACACATCTACCATATTGTTCATCTCCTCATAGGTCATAGAGGTGTCAAAATCAGGGTCGGGCATAATACCTTCAGGCTCCATCAACTCTTGCATGTCCTCTTCGGTCAAACCTTTTTGAGGCTCAAAGTTATCCTCTACATCATCGGGGTTGACATCCTTATCCACAGGAAGTTCTACCTGTTTCAACTCCAACGAATGTGTGGGTATTGTGCGAGCAGCATTAATATCCTCGTAGTAGATAATGTTGGATTTACC
>JAZQUS010000023.1:0-3689 GCA_045631445.1 Eubacteriales bacterium | reverse complement strand
CTTGCTACTCTGTACGTAGCCATTTTGGTAGCAATATGGCTACGTTTTGCAATAGCAAATTGGATTTTTCGAGGTAACGAGAAAAATCATTAGTTCCAACTCGTTGGAACAATTTGCGCGGAATAAATTAATTCCCACTATTGAAAGTTTTGCGGAGCTTTTTCAAAAGCGACCCCTTTTTTACTTTGTAACTTCTCCCCGCTAAATCACAATTTATCTTTCAATTTATGTAACACTCCGTAATTTTATAACAAAAATGAATTTTTGTCAAGAAAAATGACAAAAATATATTGAAAAATTCACATTAATGATATATAATGGGTGTGGAATTTATTCCAAGGAGGTAAAAATTATGGAACTTAAAGGTTCAAAAACAGAAAAAAATCTCAAAGCCGCTTTTTCAGGTGAGAGTGAGGCAAGAAACAAATACACATATTTCGCATCAGTAGCGAAGAAAGAGGGCTTTGAACAGCTCGCAGAAATTTTCCAAAAGACAGCCGACAACGAAAAAGAACACGCAAAAATGTGGTTCAAGCTTCTTGGTGGCATTGGCAACACAGAAGCCAACCTCAAGAGCGCGGCTGAAGGTGAAAACTACGAATGGACAGATATGTATAGAACATTCGCAGAAGAAGCAGAGGAAGAAGGCTTCCTTGACATCGCCGCAAAATTCCGCATGGTAGCAAAAATCGAGCGTTCACACGAAGAAAGATACCTCGCGCTCCTCAATAACGTTCAAATGCAGACAGTATTTGAAAAGGGCGAGCAGGTAATGTGGGAATGCCGCAACTGCGGTCACCTTGTAGTTGGCGCGAAAGCTCCTCAGGTATGCCCCGTTTGCAACCACCCTCAAGCTTACTTTGAAGTGAGAAAGGCTAATTATTAATATTTTATGAAAAAAGCACCTCAAACGAGGTGCTTTTTGTTCTTATTCTTCACAATACAATTCATCAAATTGCCATTTTAGTGGGTTTTCGTAAATGTATTTTGATATTTCTTCATAATCACGTTTGTTGCGGATTACGTGGTCATAGAATGATTGCTGCCATATATTTACGCCCAACTGTTTAGTAATAGAACTTTTGAAAAACCTAACCATCGCACTAATCGTAGGGGGGCACTCCGTGCACCCGCTTGGATTTGGCAATATTACAACCACTATATGTAAATGGTTGGGCATTATCACATATGACGACAAATATATATTTTCGTATGTATCATTCCATTTTTGCAAATTTTCCTCAACTACAAAACCTATTTTGGATAAGGGTAAATTTTGCGGGCGCACGGAGTGCTCCCCTACAAGTTTCCATTCAAAATTTTGCAAATCAAGTTCGTCGTTCCATAGTAATTTTCTTTGTTTTTTGTACAAATTGTTATGAAATATGCACCCGGCTCGGAATAATCATAATTTTTTAATCTTATATCTTTCCTTTTCGGTAATTTTTCGCTCATAACCCTATTATTCTCCCCTCTCCTCATCTTCCCTCAATTTTCTGCCAATTTTGACAAGACGCGAGGAAGCAAAGAGCATAGTAATTATACCAAAAAGTCCGACTGTTGCCCAATGATGATTATGCATAAAAAACATCACTGCAGCGGCTATATAAAGGATTGCAGATGCGATATATATCAATATCGCGGGTAAATATTCTTTCCTCATAGCGTTAGAAAAGTCCCACGATTTCGCCGTTTTCGTCAACGTCGATTTTCTCGGCGGCAGGGATTTTGGGAAGACCCGGCATCGTCATAATATCCCCTGTGAGAGCCACAACAAATCCCGCGCCCGCGCTAACCTTAACGGATTTTATCGTCACGGTAAACCCATCAGGTGCGCCAAGTAAATCCTTATTATCGGAGAAACTATACTGCGTTTTTGCCATACAAACAGGCACATTACCAAAGCCAAGCGCTTCAAGCTTTTCAATCTGCGCCTTTGCCTCGTCTGTAACAAAAATTTCGTCACCGCGATAGATATTTTTAACGATTGCTTCAATTTTATCCTCAATAGAACCGTCAAGCGAATAGGAGAACGCGAAACTAGAATTATCTTCCTCACAAAGTCTAACAACCTCGCGCGCAAGATCCGTGCCACCTTCTCCGCCCTTAGCCCAAACGTCAGAAAGGCAAACGTTCACACCGAGAACGCGACATTTTTCGATAATGAAATCAACCTCTTTTTGCGTGTCTGTTGGGAATTTGTTAAGTGCCACCACACAAGGAAGATGATATACGTCCTTAATATTTGAAAGATGGCGCAAAAGATTGGGAATTCCCCTCTCAAGCGCATTAAGATTTTCGTTTGCAAGCTCGTCCTTGGCAAGTCCACCGTGCATTTTAAGGGCGCGAATGGTCGCAACAAGCACAACAGCATTGGGTTTGAGCCCCGTCATTCTGCACTTGATGTCAAGGAATTTTTCAGCGCCGAGATCCGCACCAAAGCCCGCCTCGGTGATGGTATATTTTGCGGTTTTGAGTGCCATTTTAGTGGCAATCACGGAATTGCAGCCGTGCGCGATATTAGCAAAAGGTCCACCGTGAACAAACGCAGGTGTTCCCTCAAGTGTTTGAACAAGATTTGGTGAGAGCGCATCTCTCAAAAGCGCGGTCATAGCACCTGCCGCCTTCAAATCCCCTGCCGTGACAGGCTCACCGTCAACGTTATAAGCAACAATCATTCGAGAAAGTCGCGCCTTCAAATCCTCAATGGACGAAGCAAGGCAGAAAATCGCCATAACCTCGCTCGCAACGGTAATGTCATATCCGTCCATTCGGGGAACTCCGTCAACGCGACGTCCAAGCCCGTCCTGAACTTGGCGGAGCTGACGGTCATTCATGTCAACACAACGGCGCAAAGTAATCTTTTCAGGATCAATACGAAGCTCGTTCCCTTGATAAATGTGATTGTCAAGCATCGCGCAAAGCAAGTTGTTTGCCGCACCGATTGCGTGAAAATCTCCTGTAAAATGAAGATTTATATCCTCCATAGGCACAACCTGGGCATATCCGCCGCCTGCCGCGCCGCCTTTGATACCAAAAACAGGGCCAAGTGATGGCTCGCGGAGTGCCGTTACAACACTCTCACCGATTTTTGCAAGTCCGTCGGCAAGACCTATCGTAGTCGTGGTCTTTCCTTCTCCCGCAGGCGTGGGAGTAATTGCCGTTACGAGCACGAGCTTGCCGTCGGAAACGTCCTTTTTAGAGTCGAGATAGGAAAGTGAAATCTTCGCCTTGTGCTTACCGTAAGGCTCAACAAAATCCTCATCAATTCCCGCCACGTGAGCAATTTCATATATGTTTTTCATTCTGCATTGCTTTGCAATTTCAATGTCGGTTAAATATACCATTTTTGTGTCCTCCTTTGAGGTGATAATATATTAAATTTATTATAACAAATATATCTTACCTTGTCAATACACGATAAAGAAAACACTAAATTGGGATTTAGCGGTGAGAAGATAGTTGAGAAAAGATTTAGGGGGATTTTTCAAAATCCCCCTATAACCCCAAAACTTTTTAATCGTGGGTGTTGAATTAATTCGCGCAAATCGTAATGTTTGCTAATGCCCAACATAGCCATTTTGCTATCAAAGCGGTTATGTACCGATTTTGTAGGGGGGCACTCCGTGCACCCGCTTATGAACTCAAACTAATTTCATTTTTGGCGGGAGGGAAAACCCCTCCCCTAC
>JAZQUS010000022.1:0-9279 GCA_045631445.1 Eubacteriales bacterium | reverse complement strand
TATCAGACCTTGGAAATGCAAACGCGCACGAAAAACTTCACCGGCTGGACGGCACAGATTATTCAGCACGAAGTGGATCATTGTAACGGAATTTTGATATGATTTGGAGAAGTTATGAAAGATACAAGTTGGATTAAACCGCAGCTGGATAGCTTGTTTGCAGGGAAAATAGTAGATATGTACTTGCAAGGAGTTATTGCTGACAAAATAAATATGTTTGGCGGCAAATTATATAAGTACTATTCGTTTGCTCCGAATGATTCGAATCATTCTATCGATAATTTTGAAAACAATATAATATATTTTTCTCTTCCGCAGAAATTTAACGATCCTTTTGATTGTGTAATGGGTATATCTCTGGATGAGATGACTCGATCGTTTTTATTGTCTGCTATTGATGATAGAATAGCGGTAACGGATAGTAACAGCGAATTAATAAAAGAAGCTATTAAAGGTTGTTTAGGCGGTGAAGCGCCTTCTGTCGATGATCCAACGGTTAGACTTGTAATTCTTTTTTTGAAGCAGAAAGAGTTCAAGGAAATAATTGAGCGCGAAATCAAGGGTGAGCATTCAACAGAGGAAGAAGTTGCGCAAACAATAATGAAATCTTTTTTAAACCCGGATTTTGCAACAGAGTTTTTCTCTATTCTGTCGAATCCTAATTCAACATTGGATTTAGGACAGGCTATGAATCAAGAAAAAACTGCAGTTCTTATTCGAAAAATCTTTCAGGACAGAGAGTTGTTGATGGCGTTTTGTCCCACAGACACAGAGTCTCGCCAAGCTTTGGGCGTTATTGATGAAATCAATAATCAGCAAGGAACAGTTAACAAAATCAAAGCTTTGGCGAAAATGAGCGATCAGGACATACATATTGATGAAGGATTAGAAGAAGCCCAATTAAGAATACACGAAGCAATACAAACCATCAAAGATAAAATCAACGAAATTTTTGGAATATCTTGCTTTGCCGAAAGAAACGACAATATATTAATGTGGTCTCATTATGCAGATAAACATACTGGATTTTGCGTGGAATATGATTTGTCAAAAATGAAATCTCAAGAAGCAAAGCTTATGTTATATCCCGTGATTTATTCAAAGAAAAGACCGCTGTTTCCGTTGTCGATGTTTGATTTTACGGACATAAAAAATGTAAAAGTTGCAGAAGGTGTTTTTCCGTATGCGGATATTGCAGAATCATTGCTTACAAAGAGTGATATTTGGTATTATGAAGAAGAGTGGAGAATAATACACACTTTAAATAATCTTGATGAGCAAAAATTATACGAAGATATTATTACAGGTGTTTACCTTGGTGCAAATATCAGTTTGGATAATGAAAAAATAATACGTGAAAAGGCCATTCAAAAGGGCGTTCCAATCAAAAAAATGAGATTGTTAGAAGATAAGTACGAACTGGAAGCGGTAGATGCGTAAGCATGAAATAAACGGAGGGGAAAATGCAGAAAAGATTCAATGAATATTTTGCAAAAGTAGTTTTGGAAAGCTGTTTCCCCGAAAAGTATGACGCGCTGATTGTTTCAGATAAACCGGACATTCGCCATCCCGTATCAAGTATTGGAATAGAAGTTACATATAGCATGCTGGAAAAAGAGGCGGAAGCCGTAAATCTGTGGCATAGAATTAAAAACAGTTCAACTGACAGACCGCGGGATGCTGAAAGATTGAAGAAACTAGGCATAGATCCCCGAGCGGAAGAGTTCGTTTGGAATCAGGGTTCTTACAGCGCAGATATATTAAAAAGTCCGATTAAAGAATTTTTTGATGCAGTTAAACAAAAGGTTGAACGGCTGAACAGCGAAAAAGCAAATTATGCAGAAATGGAGCGATATGAGCTCTTTGTTAATTCGACCATTTTTATTCCAGAGCGTCAAATGTCCGAAGCTGTTGAAATATTGAAAGCAATTAACAACGGACGGAAGATATATAGTAATATATACCTTTTAACAAACGATCAAAAACTGCTTGTTTTCAATATGGAAAATGCTTCTGTACAAATAAAATATTTGTATAATCGATTAAATATTATGGCAGAGAAAGCTTATCAAATCTGCAAGGAGGTAGATTGATGGCAAGAGGTGAACAAGAACTACATTGTCTTGTTTTTATAAGAGAGCACTTGGAAAGCGATGCTATGTTTTATGGCATGAGCAGAGAAGATTGCGACCGAATAGAAAAAATGTTTTTGTCTGCTGTTCCAAATCAGAGAAGCAGCGAGTTTCCCGATTTTATCTGTGACGGCGGATTCATTGAGCATTTTCAAATATCATCTGGAAGGATAACTAAAAAAGGCTCTTTGCATAAGCAAAATGAAGCGAAATTCAATAATGATTACGAAACGGGTTTAGAAGAGTTTAAGGCTGAAATAGATAAAGATCCGATTATGGGTGTTTGCAGATCGTATTCGCTAGATATGGAATACAAGGAACATTCATATGAGAACTTGGTGTGCTCAATGGAGAAAACTTTTGAGCACCATATAGATAGCATGCACAAATATAACAATGGTACAAATATTGGTGTTTTCTTGATAGAGTACAGCGAAATGGCACTGTCAATGATAGAGGATTGTTATGCGGAAATGAATGGATTAAAGGTAGGCGATCTTCATAAACAGGAACACTTTAGTGACTATAGATTGAGCAGAGATAAAAACATGCTTGATTTCATTTATAAGTACCGTCAAGAAATACACTACATCGTTTATCGGTCTCAAACATCAGTGGAAATCATATCAGTTGAAAACATTCCAAAAATTAAGTCTATGTTACCGTGGGAATACAGAATAGCGGCTATGCATATGGTAGAGCACCGTGCAGCGTATACGATTAGCGTGCCTGATGCGAAATAATTTAAAAATTTGATAATTATCTGGACTTTTTCTCAAACTTGTGGTATTGTTGGTGTTACCAAAGAACAGGAGGTAACAAAATGATACTGCAAGCATTGAAAAATATGTATCCGAAAGCGAGCGAGAAGGTACTTCGAGAGGTTATGAAAGATCTCGAAAAATGCCGTGGTAAAAACATGAGCACCTTGGAGCTCGCGGACTGGATAGATAAGCTTGTCACTGCGCATATTATTCAGGAAGCATTGAAGTTAAAGGACGGCTTATAATCAAGCGAACTTGATTATAAGCCGTCCTTTTTTGCAAGGAATATAATATGGGGCTATAATGTAGTACTTATTTAATAAAATCAGAATATTCGATCAAGGTGTCTTCTCCAAATATTTCTTTGAGATATTGTTCGAATTCTTGATTTATTGATACAGTAATAAATAATACAAGATTCCGCTTTGGCCTAGAGCAACAAACATAAAATAGGTTTCGATTCCTTATGTATGAAAGCAAATCTTTGCCGGTGAGTATAGATTCATCTTTGTACAAGATTTCATCGAATTTGTAGTTGTTCCAACCTCTTCCTACTACGAAAAGAACATCATTATATTCTTCGCCTTTTACTCCGTGATCGGTAGAAAACTCCGAATTGGGAGCGAAGAAATTGATTGCGTGTATTACCTCGGAATAGTTAATATTAAAAAATGTTTTTATAGTTTGTGTGCCATATGGGCTATCTGGGTCTTTTAAAAAAATGTTATATGTTGCACTTACTTTTGGAGGAATGGGAATAATAGACGAATATTCTATGCATAACGATATTACATCGCCTATCTTTTTTTCTCTTGACTCGTTCAGTTTTTTTCTTAATTCCACCCATTGCTTTTTTTGGCTCTTTTTAATAATGGGTTTCCTGTCATTTTTTAGTACATCGTATAATTCCGTAATATTGTTATTTTCGAGTGCGCTGTATAGGGGTTCTACAGTATCTTTGAAAAAAAGAACAAAATCATCTTCTTCATCCTTAAGTGCATCATCCAGTGTTTCGAGAAGCGTTCCGTATTGTTGTTGGTTAGCCAACATTTTGTGTGTAATCATTAATGTTTTTGATGACTCACCCCAATTATAAGACATTTTTAGTTTTTCTCTAACTTTTTCTATATAACTATTCAAGTGTGCGGCCTGAAGCTCTCCTTTATAATAACCAGTTTGTCTTGGATATGCATACTCGTTTGTAGTGATAACGATAATTTGACCGTCCGAGTCATCTGAAGCAGATATTTGAGGCAACTCCGGTCTCATACGATTAAGTGCATCGACAATTATTTTTTGAGATCTAAAGTTGGCATTCTTTTTTATTTCAATTATATTTGGATGTCCTAAAAGACCACATGCACCATTTGATGAATATACTGTCTGCCACGAGTCACCAAAGAATCCAAATTGAGGCCCCTCTTGAGGCTCTATAAACCATTTGATAAATTGGTCAGTTAATACTTTAAATGAGTCTTGATATTCGTCGATCAAAATAATTGGATAACTAAATGAAAATATTCTTCGAAATTTTTTACTATCTAAAAATCTGACAAAAAGTTTGATAACATCATCATGATATAGAAACAGAGTTCCGTCCTCAAAATATCTAGTTCCTAATGAGTATGAAACTTTTTTTATATCACAGGGGGAACAACCTTCTGGTATTATTTTAAGTTCTTCGACGAATTCACACATAGCATCTTGGAATTGTTCTATTGAATCCCATGCAAAAGAATGAATTGTAGAAGGAACTATAGAACTGTTGGGATGTAGTCTGCTGGCAATAACATTTACTGCCGTATTAGTATAAGTAATGCAAGCAATTTTTTGTTTTCGTTGCAACAATTTTTGTTCCACGTTGTTTTGAAGCCAATCCACAACCTTATTTAATGAATAAGTTTTGCCAGATCCGGCTCCGGCCTCCACGCGAAAACTTTGGCCTGATTGTAAAACTTCTATGATGTTTTTATCTATTAAGTCAGCTTCTTTTTTTGCTATATCATAGTTTCCCACAGTTTTTTATCCTCCTTTCCGCTTATTGTACGCTCTTTTTTTCTTTGTTCTTGGTTCCGATGGCATAGGCATGTTGCTTTGCTCGTTCAGCCATTTTAATCCAAGCTCAATATAGGAGGGGATTACATAGTCGTTGAACTTGGATTCGACCAATAATTTAATAGCAAAATCGGTTTTCTTTTCGTCTTCTGTATTGAAGATAATTTCAGATGTATCATCTGAAATGTTAAACAATGACCTATTAACATTTATTATTGCCTCTTCAAAACTTCTTGGATGAATTCCATTCTGCATCATTTGAAATTCTAGGTGCCTTAATCCATTGTCTTTTTTATTTTCACTTACGATTTTGTAAATGTCGCTTATTGTAATGCTAGTTGAAATTGGGATGTTTAACATATCATGACACCAACGGTTAAGAGTTGCATTAGAGCTTCGAACAGCATGAGAGACTTGGCATTGTTTTCCGTCTTTGTCTACAAAGTCAATATCTGTTAATATGAGAGTGGGTATTTCAAGAAAATCTACAAATTCAAAAAAGTTATGTGCATATGCACCGCCAACTTCAATAATCGAACAGTATTGAGACGGCAGAGAAGGGGTTTTGTCGCCAATAAGCTTTCTCTGATGGCATTTTACAATCATGTCTGGTATCAATAGCCTTTCAGCTGCACCTTCAACCAATATTGCCTTATCGCAAAAATATAAGTCGCATCTGCTGATAGTCAGGTATTTTTGCAAGAAAGCAATATTTTTCTGCTTTTCTGTATCAGTTTGGCACGAATTATAAAAAGTAGCCAAATTTTTACACTCGACATGTTGCGGATGTCTGCGCATATAGCGAATCTTATCAAATGAAACGGTGTTAGCAATATGGGATGAATGTGTAGTAAGGATTATTTGTATTGAACTGCCTGCCATTTCACTTAACACCTTGTGTAAATATCCAACAAAAACTGCCTGCAATTGTGGATGCATGTGTGCCTCTGGCTCTTCTAAAAACAGAATAGGGATAGAGTGCTCGGATTTTTTCTTTAATTCACGTGTAAATTCTTGTAGGAGCAAGACGATTTTGATAAGATTTTTATATCCTAAACCATTATGAGTGCTTGGAAGACTTTCTTGTTCATCGGAAGTTATGTACGCTAAATCAGTGTTATTTATAATTTCATTTTGCAAAGATATTCTTGTGCTTGCTTTCAATTGAAGTTCTTCTGCATTGGGATAGCCAAAAGGAATCATTTTGTTGACTATGTCATCGAGTATTTCATTAACGATAGATTGTGCAGAATCGTTGATATCTGCAACATAAGTGTTAAGTTTTTCAGTAGCATCTTGTATCTTTGCTTCGACATCAGTCAAATCAGAATTGAACAAACGAGTCATTATTGGACTAAGCGGTTTTTCAACGTTAACATCTGCTTCATCCAAGCTTCGTTCAGCGCCTATCTTTTTAAAAACAAACAAATCTTGCAATTGAGTAAGTGTTTTGACCTGATATTTTTTTTGATTAGAAGGGTTTACAGCTTTGATCACGATTTGAAAGAACATATCAAAATGTTTTGAAACTGTTTGTGATATGTAATTATAAACATCACTAAGTGGTAATTCTTCTTCAGATTCCAGTTTGTCAGCAGAGTCCTCTTTTTGGAGTAATTCAATGTTGATTATGTTCGGCCAAGAGTCAAACAGTTCTTTGATTTTATCTTCTGTCAAACAGAATTGATATTCAATTTCAATTAAAGCGATATTTGTATCGTCATCAATATCAATTATGAAGGGTGCAAGACCGCCTAAAAGTTCCTCGTCAGCTTCTTTTGAATAATCAATGGTTAATCTGATTTTGGCTGTAGGGATGTTTTCATGCAGACATTCATAATCGATACCGTTACTGCCAGATAAAAAATCATATATGAGATCATATAGTGTTCTCCTACACTCAAGCGGGTAGTCAGAAAAATCCAGATGTTTTTTTCCGGAAATAATAGCTTGGATTAAATTTATCAGGGATGTTTTTCCGGCGTTGTTTTTTCCAACGATCAATGTTAAGGAAGGGTCAAACGCTACTTCAATATCTTTTAATAACCTATAATTGTTTATTTGCACACTTGTTAAAAACATAAAACCGGTCTCCTTTGTAATCAAATATGCTCGTTTTATACCTTTCGCATATGGAATTAAATTTACGTTGAATAATTTTACAAAATTCTACAATTATTATACCACAAAAAACGAAAAATGGCAAGAAGATGAGGCAAGTGATTTGTATTAAAATTGACATGCAGTAAACAAAGAAAAACGCCGGCGAGGAAAAACATCCTTGCCGGCGTTCTCTATTCGAACCCAAAAAGCTGGTTTAGGCAATCGGTTTTCAAGAGTGCCTTTGTCGAGCTTGCAGTGGGTTCGAATAGAAAATGCTTATGGAATGCACACTTAAAATTTTTTTCTGATAGGCCTTGACATTCGGAAAAAGCTGTGGTATAATCATGCTCCAAACATAAATGGCAAGACTTTCCCATCTTAGTATTTGCCGAAAACATATTATTCATACAACTAAATATTATCTTTAAAAAGTGCACGCACTTGGCGAAAGCCGTTACATAGCGAGCACACAAAATAGTTATCTAACAGTATCGATCGGATATCTATTTTTGTTGTGCTTGAAATGTGGCGGCTTTTTATTTTTTTCTCAACTGCATAAAAAAGCGGTTTTCTTTATCTATCACTTGAGGGAGTATGAAAACAATTTGTGAATTTTTGCTGAGATGGGTGTAAAAATGCCGTTTAAAAAATCTACCAAGTGAGGGGATATTTTAATCGACCGCTCAAAATGAGTTTTACATGATGAAAGGAGGTGAGCTAGTTTTGCTCGCGGAGCTTAAAAGTCGGAATGAGAAGAAAGGAGTGTTGCAAATGTAGCTATTATTAAAAATTCAAATAAACCATTCAGAATAAAATAAAAAATTAAGACAAAAGAGGACAAAACAAAATGAAACTATCACAAACAAAAAACTATGATGACCTTCCGCTGTTCTTAAATGCGGAGATGGTTGCAAAGGTGCTTGGTGTTTCGATATCAAGCGCGTATGAGCTGATGCACGAGAAGGATTTTCCTTCTGTCCGTATCGGCAAAAGATTTATTGTGCCAAGAGAAGATCTCAAGGCATGGATTGAAAATTATGTGGAAAGGAAAACAAAAAGATGAAAAGAAATTATGATTTAAGATTTTACGATTTGGTTGCAAGATGTTTCACGCATCTTAATGAGAAGTATCACGGCGAGGAATTTCTTCCTTGGGTTAAGGAAGCAATCATCTGTCTTTGGAACAAGAAAGCTTTAAAGGTTGCAAAAGTTCCTGTCGAGCAGGAACTCGTGAAAACCAGAATGCTTGATAGATTGGATGCAGATAAACTTGATGAATTTGTCAAGGAGCAACTTAATAGTGGCTGGGATTCTTCTGCGGATGCCAATGCAGAAAGTTTGTATTGGTGTTTGATGACGATCGATGAGTATGGCGAAATCTTTGAAGATGACCTTTTCTATGATGTGATACTCGACGATTGATGTATTACGGAAACAAGACCAAAGCTTCGGATAAGTTCTTTCCCGTGCCGAATGTGATTTTCAATTTGGGTTTAGACGGAGGTGAAATTCTCGTGTACCTGTATCTCATGTACTGCGAGGACAGAAAAACTTTTCAATGCTATCCCGGATATAAAACAATTGGATCGGCGGTTGGTATGAGTGTCAATACAGTTCGCAAGTATGTTCAGTCGCTCGAAAAGAAACGGTTGATTACTACCGAGTGGACAATGGTGAGAACCAAGTCAGGCAAAGCTCACAACGGTACTTTGAAGTATACCATCCGTCCGATTCAGGAAGCGATCGATTACTATGAAGAAATTCAGATGAAACGGTTGTACGCAGAAGCAGCACGGAGAAGAGCCGAAGAAGCACTCGCAAAATACGATGAAAAGCACAGAAATCGGGCGGGTTAACGCCGTCCGATTGTGAAGCAGGATAAAGCCGAGTCTCTTCTCGGCTAGTCCACACCGCACGGCAACGCCGAGCGGAGAAAAAACGGAGAGTTTCCAAGGCTTGTTCAGCCTAAAAGAATTCAGGCGGATGAGAATTTGTGTGTCTCTTTAAGATTTGGGAAGGTTTTGGAGCTCTCCGCCAAATAATCAGAAAAAACACAAGGAGAAACTAATATGAAAAGTAAAAATTGCAGAGCCATGGGCTCGACAGGAATCAGATTTACAGAGGAACAATTACGGCGGTGCGATGAAAAGAGCACCGAGCTTGGCATATCCCGAAATGAATTTATCCGCGATGCGGTTGAGTTCTATCTCGAATGGCTGAGCAGG
>JAZQUS010000021.1:0-5861 GCA_045631445.1 Eubacteriales bacterium | reverse complement strand
CCCCTACAAAATCGGTACATAACCGCTTTGATAGCAAAATGGCTACGTTTGGCATTAGCAAATCACAGATTTTGCGAATGTATGAGCAAAATCGTTATGTATTGTTTGATTTCAATCGAACAATACGATTTGCGCGGAATTATTTTCAAAAAAACGATTAAAAAGTTTTGGGGTTATAGGGGGATTTTTCAAAATCCCCCTAAATCTTTTCTCAACTATCTCCTCCCCGCTAAATCCCAATTTATCTCTCAATCCCCTTGATTTTTTTTGAGTTTTCGTATATAATAACCTTATAAAGAAGGTGATAGATTGAAAAAATACGATATAAGTGGTATGAGCTGTGCGGCGTGCTCGGCGCGAGTTGAAAAAGCAGTTTCCTCTCTCGATGGCGTTGAAGCTTGCTCGGTCAATCTCCTGACCAACTCAATGGAAGTTGTAGGCTCTGCAACGGACAACGAAATTATATCCGCAGTTACAAAGGCGGGCTACGGAGCGACCCCTCACGGCTCAAAAGCACAAAAAACAGACAAAAAATCGAACAAAAATAAAGTTAACGAAGAAATAATTTCAATTCGCAACAGATTTTTCGTTTCCCTTGCCTTTTTGATAATGCTTATGTATATCGCGATGGGACACAATATGTGGGGATTCCCTCTTCCCAACTTTTTTGAAGGTAACCCACTCGCAATAGCCATTTTGCAAATGCTAATTTGCATCATCATAATGGTAATTAACAAAAAATTCTTTATAAGTGGCTTCAAATCAGCAATGAAGCTCGCGCCAAATATGGATACGCTCGTGGCTCTCGGCTCGGGAGCATCGTTCATCTATAGTGTGGCGTTGACGTTCAAAATGACGGAGTATCACCATAATCCCTTTAGCTCTATTCTCCAAAATGAAAATATGGAGCTTCTCCACGGACTCTATTTCGAATCTGCGGCAATGATTTTGGTGCTTATCACTTTAGGCAAAATGCTTGAGGCAATCGCAAAGGGCAAAACCACCGATGCGCTTGATAAATTAACCTCGTTAGCCCCTGAAAACGCAACCGTAGTGCGCGATGGAAAAGAATTTTCCATTCCCATTTCAGAGGTTCGCGTTGGTGATATTTTTACCGTCCGTCCCGGTGAAAGCGTTGCGGTTGACGGAATTATTATCGAGGGCGAAAGCGCAATCGACGAAAGCGCGCTCACAGGCGAGAGCATTCCCGTTGACAAAAAAGTCGGAGACAGTGTCTATTCTGCCACGATCAACCGTTCTGGCTTTTTAAAATGCCAAGCAACCGAGGTGGGTGACAAAACAATGCTCTCTCGCATTATCAAAATGGTCGAGGACGCTTCGTCAAGTAAAGCTCCCATCGCCAAAATTGCCGACAAGGTTTCAGGAATTTTCGTACCAACGGTAATTGGAATTTCGATTATTACGTTTATTATATGGTCATTGCTTGGCAAAGACCTCGGATTTTCCCTCACTCGCGCGATTTCCGTGCTTGTAATCAGTTGTCCCTGCGCGTTGGGACTTGCTACTCCTGTGTCAATCATGGTTGGCAGCGGAGTCGGTGCAAAAAACGGAATTCTCTTTAAAAACGCGACCTCACTTGAAGAAGCGGGCAAAATAAAGGTGATAGCGCTTGATAAAACAGGCACTATCACGGTTGGCGCGCCAAAGGTTACTGATGTGGTTGAAGAAAATAACGAGCTTTTGCCACTTGCTTATTCACTTGAAAAGCAAAGTGAACACCCACTTTCGCGCGCGATTATTGAATTTGGTGAAGAAAAAGGATTTACTTCCCTCTACGTCACCGATTTCAAGGCGCTTGCGGGCAACGGTCTTGAAGGAAAAATCAATGGTGAAACTATTCGTGGTGGAAATGAAGCGTTCATTTCTCAATTTGCTCCTATTTCCGATTCTCTCAAATCAAAAGCGCAAAATCTTGCCGAAAACGGCAAAACACCAATGTTTTTTGCTAAAAATGATACAATTTTAGGCATAATCGCGGTTGCCGACACGATAAAATCCGACGCAAAAGAAGCAATTTCGGAGCTTCGTGCAATGGGTATTAAAACCGTGATGCTCACGGGCGATAACGAGCGCACCGCAAGAGCAATATCCAAGCAGGCAGGTGTTGACGAGGTCATCGCAGGAGTCCTTCCCGACGGCAAGGAAAAGGTTATTCAAAATCTTAAAAAGCACGGAAAAGTGGCAATGGTTGGTGATGGAATCAACGACGCCCCTGCCCTTACCGCCGCGGACACGGGAATTGCCATCGGTAGTGGCACAGACATCGCAATTGATAGCGCGAACGTGGTGCTAATAAAGAGCAATATGGCAGATTTGCCCGCGGCAATCAAACTCTCACGCGCGACACTTAACAATATAAAATTTAGTCTTTTCTGGGCATTTTTCTATAATTGCCTTGGAATTCCGCTTGCCGCAGGCGTGCTTATTCCACTTGGAATTACCCTCACCCCGATGATTGGAGCAGCCGCTATGAGCTTGAGTAGCTTTTGTGTCGTAACGAACGCGCTACGTTTAAATCTTGTTAAAATTTATAAAAAACATAAAATAAAGGAGTTCAAACCCATGACAAAAACAATTAAAATTGAAGGAATGATGTGCCCCCACTGTGAAGCGCACGTTAAAAAAGCACTCGAAGCACTTGAAGGCGTTGAAAACGTAATCCCAAGCCACAAGGACAAGCAAGCAACCCTCACCCTCACCGCCCCCGTAAGCGACGAAACACTCAAAGCAACCGTCGAAGCACAGGGATATAAGGTGCTTGGGGTTGAATAATCAATAAATAACAAAAGCGAGCCGAAATTTCGGCTCGCTAAATTTTATTAATTATTCTTCGGGAACATAGTTGTAATGTATGGTAACGTTAGTAAGACTCCAATTGTTTTCTTGAATTACTATTTGATTCCACTCTTCTTCGGAACCGAGGAAATAAATATCTTTAAGTTTGCCACCATTATCAAACGCAACACTTGCAATATTAACAATATTCTTTCCAAGAATAACCCTAGTCAGTTTAGGACAACCATTGAATGTAGCTACATCAATATTAGTAATACCATTACCAACCACAACAGATTCAAGATTTTCACAATACTCAAATGCTCTATCTCCCATGTAAGTAACACTATCAGGAATTACTACAGAGATAAGCGCATCACAATTGTTGAAGGCATACCTACCTATCCCCCTAATGCCGTTAGGAATTGTAATTGAGAGAAGACGAGTACAATCATAAAAAGCATTGTCTGCAATAACCTTTGCATCATTGTGTATTTCATAGCTGCTGTGATTCTTGTTTGTGGTTTCAATCAATGCGAAATAGAGATTATCCTTGCTGGCAAGGTATTTACAATTATCGTATATGCTGTATTTAAGATTGTTACAGTATGAAAACGCACTATATCCAATGCTTACTACATTGGGAGAGATTTTAATAGATGTTAATGATTGGCAATTTTCGAATGCATAATCGCCAATAATAGTCACACTATCAGGCATAATAACCTCAACTATTTTTGTATTTTCAAATGCATTATCGTAAATAGTTTTAATTGGTAATCCTTTATACTCATCAGCAATTATAACTGTTGTAGAAGTTCCTTCATAACCTATTACTTCAGCATAAGTTCCATCAGCCGAAACATCATAAATCACACCTTGCGTGGGCGGTACCAACACTTTACAAATTTTACAAAATCCGTCCTCAGGGGAGTGTGACACTTTATCGGTGATTGCATCACAATTTGCACATCCGAGCCAATGATGAGTTTCATCAACTGTATATGTTATATTATATTCGTGATCAACCGGTGCACTTTCATTAACAACAACACTTTTCTCACAAAGCTTACAAGTCATTGTATCATAACCGCCCGCGGAACAAGTGGGTGCAGTAGTAAATATTTCCCAAATGTGATCACATTCTGCTTTAATTCCCGTATTGATTCCATTTACCCAGATGTAACCATCGATAATTTCGACAACATCATTTTCGGGTGTGGAGGTTGTTGTGTTTAACTGTGTGGAAGTTGTTGTGTTTGACTGTGTGGAAGAGTTTGATGGCTTTTCTTTACACGCTGCAAGCACGAAAGTGAGTGCAAGTATAATCACAAAAACTAATAAAATTTTTTTCATTCCTTTTCTCCTTTAATCGTTTTATTATTCGGTGAAAATAAAAAGTGCGCCAACGAAGTCAGCGCACCGAAAAACGCAAACTCCATTGTCGCCAAACAAAAACAACGATTTAGGATAAACTCTTCCATGTAACAGTTGCGGAATCTGCCTTTTTACCAAATTCAATCCCTATTACATAGAAAAAAGGGTATGCAAACAAAACCCTCAAAAAAAGAGAGCCATCCTAAGCAAAATCGTTATTTATTTTTGTTTGGCAAATTCATTATAGCACCCTTTTCCCCATTTTGCAAGTGTTTTACGAAAAAATGTTGTTTGGATGTTCAAATTTTGATTTGTCTGTTAGTTATATTACTCGTTTCACTCGTAGTGATATTGTTCGCAAGCGAACAGTGGTATTGCAAACTAAGGTTTGCAGTGGTATTATATTCGCCCATTATTCAACTCGCGAAGCGAATATCACTTGACGAAGTCAAATATCACTGCAAAGCAATATCACTCGCCTTCAGGCGAATATAACTGCGGTGCTTCGCACCGCTAAATCCCAATTCAACAAAAAGCCACCCCTAAAATTAGAGGTGGTTTCCTGTTATTAATTCCAAATTAAAGCGTAGAACCGAAATCGGTTACGATTGACTGACCTGTAATAGCGCGGGATTCGTCGGATGCGAAGAATACGAGCATATTTGCAACGTCATCGGGGAAGCAGGGTTGAACCTTGAGGTCGTTGTGCTTCATCATCTGACCGAAAATGTTCATATCCATATTCGCGGGATTCATTCCTGCAACCATGGGTGTTACGATTGTGCCAGGGCAAAGTGAATTGCAACGCACGTTTGTGCCTGCAAAACGGAGAGCTGTGTGTCTTGTAAGACCAACGATTGCCGCCTTGGATGCAACGTAAGCCGCGCCGCCGCAACCCATTACACCTGCAACGGATGCAACGTTAACGATTGAGCCGTAGCCTGTCTTTGCCATTTCTTTAGCAACTTCACGAGTCATACACATTGTTCCCTTTGTGTTGATGTCGATAACTCTATCGATATCGTCGTCTGTGCAACTATCGATTGCCTTAAGACCGTTATCAAGAACGCCTGCGTTGTTGATAAGAATATCAATTTTGCCAAATTTAGCCATTGTTTCTGCAACAACTCTTACAGCATCCTCTGCCTTGGAAATGTCGGAGCATATGGGAAGAACCTCTCCACCAACCTCACGAATTTTTGCAGCTACTTCTTCAAGCTGAGCTTCACGGCGAGCAGTAATAACTACCTTCGCGCCTTCCTGTACAAATTTCATAGCAGTTGCCGCACCAACACCGGAGTTTCCGCCCGTGATAATCGCAACCTTTCTTTCTAAACGATTCATTTTATTTTCCTCCAAAAGATTTATTTTTCGTGTTTTCCACTACATCGTTAATTGTATCACGATGTTGCCACCGTGTCAAGATGTTATTTTATTTGTATTCAAATTTTGATTTATCGAATAGTTAGTTAAGTAAAGATTTTCGCTTTTTTGAAAAAAAGCTCGCAAAAAACTTTTATAAGTGGGAAATAATTTAGACCGCGCAAATCGCGCGCCTGCACTTCTGACGCGCTTGGCGCAAATGTTTTTCCGTTTGCAAACAAACGAAAAAACCGCGCTTTGCTACTCTGCACATAACCGTTTTGATAGCAAAATGGCTACGTTGGGCATTAGCAAATTGGATTTTT
>JAZQUS010000020.1:0-9340 GCA_045631445.1 Eubacteriales bacterium | reverse complement strand
CCTTTCAATTAAATTGCAGGGCAAGGAAAGATTTTTAGTTGTGGGCGAAAACGGTGTGGGTAAATCGACACTTTTAAAGCTTATTATGGGAATTTTAGAGCCAAGTCGGATCGTAGCCATGTCGTTCTGTGAGCCAAGGAGTTGTTATCAGGTCTTGTCTTCCTAAGACCGCTTTGGCCTCCGACTTCCTTTCAATTAAATTGCAGGGCAAGGAAAGATTTTTAGTTGTGGGCGAAAACGGTGTGGGTAAATCGACACTTTTAAAGCTTATTATGGGAATTTTAGAGCCTGAAAAGGGCAAAATTCGTTATAACGATAAGACCGACGTGGCATATTACGCCCAAGAGCTTGAGCAACTTGATCTTGAAAAAACAATTTTACAAAACGTAGATAACGACGTTTATACAGAATGGCAGCTTCGCTCTATTTTAAGTAACTTCCTTTTCTACGAGGACGACGTAAACAAAAAGGTAGGGGTTTTATCCCCAGGCGAAAAGGCAAGAGTTGCACTTTGTAAGGTGCTTATGCAAAAAGCCAACCTCTTAATTCTTGACGAACCAACCAACCACTTAGACCCCGATACACAAAAAATCATAGGCGGAAACTTCGCACTCTTCGAGGGTACGATTATGGTAGTTAGCCATAATCCCGAATTCGTTGAGCAAATCGGCATTAGCCGTATGCTGATTCTTCCTTACGGTAGAATAGAGGACTACTCACGCGAACTTCTTGAATATTACTACGAGCTTAATACTCCCGATGAAGACAAATATTAAAAAAACGCTTCCCAAAGGTATGCTTTTGGGAGCGTTTTTCGTTTATAACTGTAAATTATTTGTTTTCGTCAACTACTTCTTCGTTTTTAACAATAGTTACTGTATCTGTGTCATTATTTTCAATATCTTTTGCTGAATGATTATGTCTTGAAAATTTGCTTGATGAGGAGCTGTCATCGCTATTGTAAATGACAACTCTTACTGTGTTTACAAAAGCGTAAATCCTTGAAAGTGCATATAATCCAATAATGAAGGAAGTAAATACTTCGATCGCTGAAAAGCTTATGCCTGTTTCTGTTGGCACAATTCTGAAAATCATGCTGATAATAGTTGTAAGAGAAAAGGCCATAGATGCAATGAAAGCTAATAAACCGGTGAAAATGAAACCTCTATGTGTTCGCTTTCCATCGTTTAAATGCTCAAACTTAATTTCAAATAAAAAGAATATGATAAATGATAAATAAATCAATAGCTGCCAAATTTTAAGTATATTTTTGAATGACATAACTGAATAGAAATAAGCGGCGAGTAAACCAAAAATACACCAAAAAATTACACCGATGGACGTAGCGTACTGTAAAAGCTTAGGTATCTTAATTCTTTTTCTGCGTCTGTTTTTTGATGGTAAAGCCATGAATAAAAAGTAAATAGATGCAGGAACAGAGAAAACGTACTTTAAAATTCTCCAGGTTGAAAAATAAGTTGGGAGAGCCTCTTGATAAGAAGCCTTGATTAAAGTCCATGTTTCACGGGCAAACATGAAGAAAAGTAAAATAAATGCTAAAACCGTTGTGATTTTTAAAAAAGTGCATTTTTTCTTAATTCTAGTAAGCCTGCAATCAGGCATTTTTACCGCAATAAATCCAGCGTAAAAAATAGAACACAAAATCATTATAGCAAACAAAATTGTGCATGCGCCTGTAACCTGTAACCATGAAGTCGTGCTATTATATCCTAAGTGCATGGCAAGAGAACCAACGCCGGTGCATGCTAATGCGCAAAGTAAAAAATAAAATAAATGTTTAGTTAAAAATTTATATGCTTTTTTCATAATATCTCCTTAGATGACATAACTGGTAATAGTGTAGCACATTAAAGATTAAAAATCAAGCATAATGCGACATTTTTTGAAAAATATTGTTTTATATATTGACTAAACACAGCAAATTTGTTACTATATAGTAGTAATAAAATAAAGGAGACATATGTAAAATGCTTGAACAACTAAAAAAAGAGGTTTACGAAGCAAATATGATGCTCGTAAAATATAATTTAATAACATTCACTTGGGGAAATGTAAGCGGAATTGACAGAGAAAAGGGACTCGTGGTAATCAAACCATCTGGTGTAGAGTACGATGAATTAACTCCGGATATGCTTCCGGTTATCGACCTTGACGGTAATGTGATTGAGGGAACGTTAAAGCCTTCATCTGATACCCCTACCCACCTTGAAATGTACAAGGCGTATCCTGAAATTGGCGGCGTTACGCATACTCACTCCCCATGGGCCACCATCTATGCCCAAGTAGGCAGAGGCATTACTCCTTATGGAACAACCCACGCCGACTACTTTGGCACAACAATTCCTTGCACGAGAAAAATGACAGATGAGGAAATTAAGGGCAAGTATGAAAAAGAAACAGGCACGGTAATTCTTGAAGCGATTAAGGATATTGGCGCTACACAAATGCACGCGGCATTAGTACATTCACACGGCCCATTCACGTGGGGCAAGGATGCAAAAGCGTCCGTTGAAGCAGCTGTCGTTCTTGAACAGGTTGCCATGATGTCTTATAATACAGAAATGCTAATGCTTCAAGCAAACGGAAAAACAGAGAGAATGCAAGAAACACTTCTTCGCAAGCATTACGATAGAAAGCACGGACCAAACGCTTACTATGGACAAAAATAACGTCTAAATTGGTTGTGATTGTCGGCGGTTGAACTGTTATCTGCTTCCTATATATAATAATGTAGGAATTTACAATAAAAAATTTTACTAAAAATAGCAAATTTGTCTATTCCTACGAAATTTCAAGGTTTTTTAATGAAATTTCACGCCAAAAACAGCTCTAAATAATAAAATAGCAGTCGATTTTTGTGCAATTTACACAAATTTGACTGCTTCTTTTTATACGAAAATACATCTATTCAAAAAAAGTTCATTTTGCCTATTGACAATATATATATAATGTGGTAAAATGTTTAGGCTTGATACGCGATGAAGCGAAAGGTTGCTCTAAATGTCAGACTGCTATTGCATTTAGGGGGAATTTTCGTGGAGTGTATTCTGATTCACACAGCAGTAGAATGCAGTGATGTGAACGCCTTCAGCTAAAAAAGCTGAGTCACCTTGCTTGCATTGATCCGAACCTCGAGTTGCAAATTGGTTCGGTTTTGTTAAGTGGGTGATAGAAACACACGGAACGGTGTAAAGCAAAAAGTTCCCGACAATTTCTATATAAGGAGGAAAGCAAAATGGCAGTAAATCAAAAGGTTGCAATTAAGGTTAAGGGTTATGATCACAAGCTCGTTGACCTTGCAGCAGCAAAGATTGTAGAGGCAGCAAAGAGAAACGGCGCAACAGTTGCAGGTCCAATTCCACTACCAACAGAGAAGGAAATCGTAACAATTCTCCGTGCGGTACACAAGTATAAGGACAGCCGTGAGCAGTTTGAACAACGCACACACAAGAGACTTGTTGAAATCATCAAGCCAAATGAAAAGGTTGTTAAGGCTATCACAACTCTCGAGCTTCCAGCAGGCGTTGAAATTCAAGTTAAGCTTTAATTTGAAGAATCAATGCAAAAACCTTCAATTATTTATATAATAGTTGAAACCAAGCCAAACCTCACCGCACAGTAACGAGCAAATATTACTTATGCTCAACATGTTATGATGACGGCAAGGTCAAGTTGATGTGTCGGTGGCACGACAAATAGTAGACATCAACCAATAACCTTAAAATTATGGAGGAAAGCAAAATGAAGAAAGCAATTATCGGTAAAAAGCTCGGTATGACACAGATCTTCGCTGAAAATGGCGCAGTAGTTCCTGTAACAGTTATCGAAGCCGGTCCTTGCGTGGTTGTACAAAAGAAGACCACAGAAACAGACGGATACAATGCTATCCAAGTTGGATACGAAGACGTATCTGAAAAGCACGTAAACAAACCTGCAAAGGGACACTTTGCAAAAGCAGGTGTGACAGCAAAGAAGCATCTTAAGGAATTCAGATTAGATGATGCAGACAAGTACGAAGTAGGCGCTGTAATAGCTATCGATACCTTCGCTGCAGGCGAAAAGGTCGATGTTACTGGCATTACAAAGGGCCACGGTTACTCAGGTGCAGTTAAGAGATGGGGTCACCACATGCTTCAAGCAACACACGGTGTAGGTCCTATTCACCGTCAGGTTGGTTCAATGGGTGCTAACTCAACACCATCAAGAGTTTTCAAGAATAAAAAGATGGCAGGTCAATACGGTAACGAAAAGCTTACAGTATTAAACCTCGAAGTAATTAAAGTAGACGCTGAAAAGAATCTTATCGCAATCAAGGGTGCTATTCCAGGTGCTCGCGGCGGTATCGTAGTAATTCGCGACAGCGTTAAAGCATAAGTCGAAGGAGGAATAGAAAGATGCCAAACATTAAGGTTGTAAATATGACTGGCGCTCAAGTTGGCGAAATCGCATTATCCGATGTAATCTTCGGTGCGGAAGTTAACGAAGCTGTTCTCCACGCGGCAGTAAGAGCATACCTTCTCAATCAGAGACAGGGTACTCAGTCCACACTTACAAGAAGTGAAGTTTCCGGTGGCGGTAGAAAGCCATGGAAGCAAAAAGGTACAGGTAGAGCAAGACAAGGTTCAACAAGATCACCACAATGGACACACGGTGGTATCGCTCTTGGTCCAAAGCCACGCTCATACCGCACAAAGCTTAACAAGAAGGTTAAGCAAATCGCTATGTTCAGCGCTTTAAGTGCTAAGGTAGCTAACAACGAAATGATCGTTATCGACGCAATCGTTGCTAACGAATACAAGACAAAGGTAATGGTAGAAATGCTCGCAAACGTTGGCGCAGGCAAGAAGAGCTTAGTAGTTCTTGATGCTGCAAACCCAATGGTATCAAAGAGCTTAGCTAACATTCCAGGCGTTAAGGTTGCTTACACAAACACACTTAACGTATATGACATCTTAAACTGCAATACAATCGTATTTGCACAAGGTGCTGTAACAAAGCTTGAGGAGGTTTACGCATAATGAAATTTGCTCAGGATATAATCTTAAAGCCAGTTATCACAGAAAAGTCCATGGATGGTATCGCAATGAAGAGATACACATTCAAGGTTGCAACAGATGCTACAAAGCCAGAAATTGCTAAGTCAGTTGAAGAGCTTTTCGGCGTAGAGGTTGCAAAGGTAAATGTAATCAATATGAAGAAGAAACCAAAGAGAGTAGGTTACCACTACGGCTACACAGCTGAATGGAAGAAGGCTATCGTAACACTTACAGCTGATTCCAAGGAAATCGAATTCTTTAATGGTCTTAACTAATTAGTGGGAGGTAAGTAATAATGGCAGTAATGAAATATAAACCAACCACACCGTCAAGAAGACATATGTCCGTTGCTTCTTTTGAAGAAATCACAAAGTTCTTCCCTGAGAAGACTCTTATTGAAACAAAGAAGAAGCACTCAGGTCGTAACAGCTACGGTAAAATCACAGTTCGTCATCACGGTGGCGGAAATAAGCAGAAGTACAGATTAATCGACTTCAAGAGAGTTGATAGCAAGGCAACTGTTATTGGTATCGAATACGATCCAAACAGAACATCCTACATCGCACTTCTCCAAAATGACGAAGGCAAGAAGAGCTACGTAATCGCTCCAGCAGGCGTAACAGACGGCGACGTTCTTTACTCTGGCGCAGACGCAGACATCAAGCCTGGTAACACACTTCCAATTGAGAATATCCCAGTTGGTACAATCATCCATAACATCGAGCTTTATCCAGGCAAGGGCGGTCAGCTTGTTCGTTCTGCAGGTGCTCAAGCTCAGCTTATGGCTAAGGAAAACGGCATGGCTCAAGTAAGACTTCCATCTGGCGAAGTAAGACTTGTAAGACTTGACTGCAAGGCTACAATCGGTCAAATCGGTAACATCGAGCATGATACCATCAAGATCGGTAAGGCTGGTAAGACAAGACATATGGGCATCCGTCCTACAGTTCGTGGTTCTGTAATGAACCCATGCGATCACCCACACGGTGGTGGTGAAGGTAAGTCTCCTGTTGGTCGTCCAGGACCTGTTACTCCATGGGGTAAGCCAGCTCTTGGTTATAAGACAAGAAACAAGAAGGCAAGAACCAACAAATACATCGTTAAGAGAAGAAACGGTAGATAAGGGAGGAAGGACTAATGAGCAGAAGTTTGAAGAAAGCTCCTTACGTAGAAGAGAAGCTCTACAACAGAGTTTGCGCTATGAACGAAAAGGGCGAAAAGAAAGTATTAAAGACATGGTCACGTTCTTCAACAATATTCCCAGAATTTGTTGGACACACAATTGCTGTTCATGACGGCAGAAAGCATGTTCCGGTATATGTAACTGAAGATATGGTAGGTCACAAGCTCGGTGAGTTTGCTCTTACCAGAACATTCAAGGGTCACGCAGGATCAAAAACATCTAACAACGGTAAGAAATAATAGGAGTAATCACAATGGAAAATAAAGTAGCAAACGCATACCTTAAAGATGTTCGCATTGCTCCTCGTAAGGTTCAAATCGTTCTTGACCTCATTCGTGGCAAGGATGTTGAAATGGCAGCAGCAATTCTTAAGAACACTCCAAAAAGAGGTGCAGAAATTCTTGAGAAGTTGCTCAAGAGCGCAGTAGCAAATGCTGAAAACAATAATAACATGGACACATCAAAGCTCTATGTTGCAAAGTGCTTCGTAACACCTGGCAGCCATATGCTTAAGAGAATTATGCCAAGAGGTAAGGGAAGCGCAAACAGAATTTTAAAGAGAACAAGCCACATCACACTTTGTGTGGCTGAAAAAGAGTAAGGAGGAGTCAAAGAATGGGACAGAAGGTTAATCCACACGGTCTTCGTGTAGGCGTAATTAAGAACTGGGATTCAAGATGGTTCGTTTCTGACGATAAGTTCGGCGACACTCTTGTATCTGACTACAACTTAAGAGAATACCTCAAGGAAAAGCTTTTCAATGCTGGTATCTCTAAGATTGAAATTGAAAGAGATTCAAAGGAAACTGTAAAGGTTTTCATTCACTGTGCTAAGCCTGGCATGATCATCGGTAAGGGTGGTGCTGAAATTGAAAATCTCCGTAAGGATATTGAAAAGTTCACAGGCAAAAATGCAGTAGTAAACGCTATTGAGGTTAAGCCAATTGACCTTGATGCACAATTAGTAGCAGAGAGCATCTGTTCACAGCTTGAGAGAAGAATTGCATTCCGTAGAGCTATGAAGCAAGCAATCGGTAGAACAATGCGTCTTGGCGCAAAGGGTATCAAGATTGCAGTAAGCGGTCGTCTTGGCGGCGCTGAAATCGCTCGTACAGAGCACTACCACGAGGGTACAATTCCTCTACAAACAATCAGAGCCGACATCGACTACGGTTTCTGGGAAGCAAACACAACCTACGGTAAGCTTGGCGTTAAGGTTTGGATTTACAAGGGCGAAGTTCTTTCTGAAGTTAACAAGACAACAGAAGAAAAGCCAAAGAGAAAGTTCAACCGCGACAACAAGGGCGACCGCAAGGGTGGAGAGCGCAGAGAGCGCAGAGCACCACGTGCTCCTAAGAACAACGAAGGAGGCGAACACTAATTATGTTAATGCCTAAGAGAGTTAAATTTAGACGTGTACAAAGAGGTCGCCTTAAGGGTAAGGCTTCAAGAGGCAACAAGGTTACAAACGGTGAATACGGTTTAGTAGCTTGTGAGCCAGCTTGGATCACAGCAAACCAAATTGAAGCAGCACGTATTGCCATGACAAGATATATCCGTCGTGGTGGTCAGGTATGGATCAAGATTTTCCCTGACAAGCCAATCACAGAAAAACCAGCTGAAACTCGTATGGGTTCCGGTAAGGGTTCACCAGAATACTGGGTAGCCGTTGTTAAGCCAGGCAGAGTAATGTTTGAAATGGACGGCGTATCCGAAGAAGTTGCAAGAGAGGCTATGCGTCTCGCTATGCACAAGCTCCCTATCAAATGTAAGTTTGTTAAGAAGGAGCAAGTTGAGGAAGTGGAGGAATAAGCCGTGAAAGTTACTGAAATCAGAAATTTAAGCGTAGAAGAGCTTGAAGCAAAGCTTAAGGAATTAAAAGAAGAACTCTTCAATCTTCGTTTCCAACATGCTATCAATCAGCTCGAAAATCCTCACAAGATTGCAGATGTTAAGAAAGACATCGCTCGCGTTAAGACAATTCTTAACGAGAAGAACGCGTAATTGGAGGTAAATGAGTTATGACAGAAACACGTAACCTCAGAAAAACAAGAGTTGGTATTGTTGTTAGCAACAAGATGGACAAGACAATTGTTGTAGCTATTAAGGATAATGTAAAGCACCCTGTATATAGCAAGATCATTAAGAGAACAACAAAGATCCACGCTCATGATGAGAAGAACGAATGTTCAATCGGCGACAAGGTAGAAGTAATGGAAACCAGACCTCTTTCCAAAACAAAGAGATGGCGCCTTGTTCAAATCATTGAAAAAGTAAAATAATCTTAAGGGTACATTAAAAAATGTGCCGAAGTTTAGGGAAACCTTATTAGGAGGATATTATGATTCAGCAAGAAAGCAGAATGAAAGTTGCTGACAATACAGGCGCTAAAGAGCTTCTCTGCATCAGAGTTCTCGGTGGTACAGGCAGAAGATATGCCAACATCGGTGACGTAGTTGTATGTGCAGTTAAGAAAGCAGCTCCTGGCGGTATTGTTAAAAAAGGCGACGTTGTAAAGGCTGTTATCGTTAGAAGCGCAAAGGGTGTTCGCCGTGCAGACGGTTCATACATCAAGTTTGATGAAAACGCAGCAGTTATTATTAAAGAAGATAAAACACCAAGAGGAACACGTATCTTTGGCCCAGTGGCTAGAGAGCTCCGTGAAAAGGAATTTACAAAGATTCTTTCTCTTGCACCAGAAGTTCTTTAATTAGGAGGAAATAATAATGAATAAGATGCATGTTAAGACAGGCGATACCGTTATTGTTATCTCCGGAGACGATAAGGGTGTTAAGGGTGAAGTACTCGCTGTAAGCCCAGACGAAAAGAAGGTTATTGTTAAGGGTGCTAACATTGTTACAAAGCACACAAAGCCAAGAAGACAGGGCGAAACCGGTGGTATTATCAAGGTTGAAGGCGCTATGTACGCTTCAAAGGTTCAGATCTATTGCAAGTCATGCGAAAAGGCTACAAGAGTTGCACACAAGATCGAGGACGGCAAGAAAATCCGCGTTTGCGCAAAATGCGGCAAGGAACTTTAATAGGGGGTAACTGAAAATGGCAAGATTTGCAGATCTTTATAACAACGAAGTTGCTCCTGC
>JAZQUS010000019.1:0-21534 GCA_045631445.1 Eubacteriales bacterium | reverse complement strand
TGCCCCCCTACGCGGTGCATGATGTAATTTATTTTATTAAATTGCGGGACGTCGAGGGCGCCGTCCCCTACGATGTATGATGTCATTGTCGACCAGTCGACAAATCAAAATTTGAAGGCGGGTGCACGGAGTGCCCCCCTACGATGTATGATGTCATTGTCGAACATCCCGACAAATCAAAATTTGAAGGTGGGAGGGAATATAATGAGGTGGAGAAGGGGGGGGTGTGGTTAAAATGCCCAAAAAATGCGATGGGTTTTTGTTGAAAATGCAAGGTTGAAATTTTGTCAGAAAAATGTTATAATGTACAATGTTGTATTGTGCACTAATGCGCATATTTTACGATAATTTTAGCCATTTAAAAAAATGGCGGGAGGAGATTATTAAATGACAAAATTTACAAAAATTCGTTCCTTATTGGCGATTTTGTTGCTTGCTTGTATGTTGCTCGCTCTTTGCGCTTGCAATATATCCTTTGGTACAACGAAAAAAACCACTAAAAAACCGGGCGGAACTACTGTTAATCCCGATGCGGTGATTGACCCCATTGATGACAACAACAGAACACTTTACCAGATTTACGTTAGATCCTTTGCGGACTCTGACGGTGACGGTAAGGGTGATATTCGCGGTATTATTGAAACCTTTGACTATCTTAACGATGGTGATATGGCAAGTGGAAATGACCTCGGTGTTCAGGCGATTTGGCTTACACCTGTTTTCCATGGTAACTCCGCTCACAAGTATGATGCGATAGATTTCTATGCTATTGACCCTGAATTTGGTACTGAAGAGGATCTTAAGGAGCTTGCTGAACTTTGTGAATCAAGAAACGTTAAGCTTATTATTGACCTTGCGCTCAACCACACTTCACCTTCTTGCGAATGGTTTAAGGAGTCCAAAAAGGCGCGTATCAGCGGTGATACTTCAAACAAGTATTACAACTGGTACAACTGGAGTACAACCGAAAAGACAGGTTACACAAAGGTTTACGGTCAAAATCTTTGGTATGAATGCAGATTTGATCCCACAGGTGGTAGCATGCCCGACCTTAACTATGATAATCAAGCGGTTAGACAGGAGATGCTCAACGTTGCTAAATATTGGCTCGATCTCGGCGTTGACGGATTCCGTTTTGACGCGGTTAAGTATATTTATTTCGAGGATCACACAAAATCTCCTCAGTTCTACAACTGGTACACAGGTGAGCTTCGCAAAATAAATCCTGACATTTATCTCATTGGTGAATGCTGGGACAACGAAACGAACATCCTTAAATATTACAGTGCAATGGATTGTTTTAACTTCCCAATCGCAGGCAATAGTATTATTGCATCCGCAGCGAAGGGAAGTGGTGCAGTTAGCACATTTGTAGATAATATTTGCAATTTGCAGAAGAAGATTACAAACGTTAGAAAGGACGGTATGCTTTCTTGCTTCCTTTCCAACCACGACCAAGACAGAAGCGCGGGTTATATTCCCGGTGTAAATCAGCAAAAGATGGCTGCAAGCTTGTATTTGCTCACTCCGGGTACTCCTGTAATTTATTACGGTGAGGAAATTGGTCTCAAGGGCTCGGGTGATTCTCCCGAGGACGCGAACCGCCGTCTTCCTTTCAAGTGGGGTGATGACTGGACTTGCGAAATTCCTAGTCAGGCTACATACAGCATTGACCTTTGGTCCAACACGGTTTGGGATCAGCAGAGAGATGACGACAGCTTGATGATGCACTATTCTAAGGTTTTGCAGATTCGTCATTCAATTCCTGCGATTGCGCGCGGTACTTATTCTGCAATTTATGGCGGAAAAGCTACGTTTGGCGGATTCTTTGTTGATTATGGCAACGAGGACGTGATTATTCTTCACAATACATCTGCAAGCGAAACAATTAAGGTTGATCTTAACACACTTACAGGACTTAAGGGCAAGGGATATACTTCTTATGAAATTCTTGCTTTTGTTGGTGTGAATGCTGCCGAAATTAGCGGTACAACACTCACTCTTGGACCTCAAACGACAGTGGTTCTTCAGTAATTTTATGAACAAATTTGCTTTATTAGCATTTTTGTTCAAAAAGCATTAAAATGTTTTGGTTATAGTGCCAAAATTCATAAAAAGTTTATATTATTATTGACAAATGTGGTCAATAGTATTATAATATAGTATGCGCTAAATGCGTAAATAAAAATATTTTTTAAAAAGGAGAAAATTAGTTATGAGAATGACTAAACTCGTATCACTCGTACTCGCTCTTCTTATGCTCACACTTTGCTTTGCAGCTTGTGGTGAAGAAAAGAAAGAAGAAGCAATCGAAATCAAATTGTGGGTTTCTTCATCTGAAGGCGTAGCTGCTTATTTTGAACAGCAGGTAGCGGCTTTTAAGGAAGCACATCCCGAATACAACATCAACGTGACCGTTGAACCAATGAGTGAAGGTGACGCCGGCGGACAGGTTCTTAAGGACGTTGCTACAGCTCCCGATATGTACTGTTTCGCACAGGACCAGATCGCTAACTTGGTACAGGGTGGCGCTCTTGCTCCTCTTGGAAACAAGGCAGCTGAAGAAGTTAAGAAGAACAACGACTCCGGTTCCGTTGCTTCAGCAACAGTTGGTGATAAGATCTATGCTTATCCCTTGACATCTGACAATGGTTACTTCCTCTACTACGACTCAAGATATATCTCTGATGAACAGGCAAAGACATGGGAAGGTATTATCGAGGCTTGTAAAGCAGCTGGCAAGAAGGTTGCTTACAATTTGGGTGAAGCTTGGAGAGGTTCCGGCTTTGCTTTTGCACAGCCTGTAGGCGGTGGCGATGCTCTTTGCCATTCTACATGGACATGGTCTGCTGATGGCAAGAATCCTATCGCTCTTGATGATACATTTAATTCCGCTAATGGCGTAATCGCTATGAAGGGATTGAATGCACTCGCAACATCCGGTGTATGGGTAGATAGCACAGATTTCACAGGAACAGCTGCTGTTGTTGACGGTGTATGGGCTTCTCCTAATGCTACAGGTGAATACGGCGATTATATGAAGGCTACAAAGCTTCCTGAATTTACAGTTGACGGCGTAACTTATCAGACAGGTTCATTCTCCGGCTTCAAGCTTCTTGGTTGCAAGCCTCAGACAGATGAAAAGAAGGCTGAAGTATGTAATGCACTTGCTCTTTATCTTACAGGCGGTGTAGCTCAGCTTGAAAGATATTATGAGTTCGGTTGGGGTCCCTCCAATCTCGAAGCTCAGGCTAACCAGGACGTTAAGGATGATATCGTTCTTGCAGCACTTCTTGCACAGAACGTTTATTCTGTTCCTCAGGGCGTAATTCCTAACGAATGGTGGGCAGAAGCAGTTGCTCTCTATACAGCTTGTGCTGAAGTAGACAAGACTGAAGCAGACTTTAGAGCGCTTCTTGCGACATACGAAGAAAAGGTTAACGCAATGATCGTTAAATAATAACTAGTTTAAAAAGTTATATTTATTTGGGATGGGGTGGATCCCTTTGGATTCACCCCTATTTCATTGAAAAGGCATTGTTGGCCGGGATACAAGGACAAATGTCTTGTGTATCGGTCAACAATGCCTTGTTTGAGTAAATTAAGGAGATATAAATTTTTATTTATATTTGATTATGAAGAAATTAGATACTTTAGAATATTTAAAATTAAACAAAGCGCAAGCCTTTTGGTATGATACAAAGCTTTTCTTTTCTAAAATACCGGGTTGGTTTGTGAATTTGTTTTTAAAGCTTTGGGCTACAATAAAGAATTTTTTTATTGGTATCAAGGACGGAGCTTTAGATATAAAGGATACCTTTGTTAAGGGAAACTGGGCAGTTAAGCTTTCGTTTATTTCCTTTGGCGCGGGTAATATTTATTACGGTCAGGTAATGCGCGGACTTTTGTTCCTTTTGTTTGAAGTTATATTTATTATTTATACATTTATTCTCCCCACCGGTGGTATCTATTGGATGAGAAAGGTTCAATGGTTTAACAAGGGTGCAACAGTTGGTACTGTTCAGGGTGCGATGAAGTATAACCCTGTATCCGATACTTATGGTTGGGTTGCAGGTGATGACTCTGTTAGAGTATTGCTTTACGGTTTGCTTTCAGTATTCTTTGTTGTAGCTTTCTTCGTGGTTTGGAGAATGCAGATAAAACAGTGCAAGCTCAATATGGAGCTTTACGGAAAGGGAAGAAAAATCAATAGTGCAAAGGACGATTTGAGATCTCTTATTGATGAGCAGTTCCACAAGACACTTCTTACTCCCTCATTGCTTGGTATTATCGTATTTACCGTTCTTCCTATTATCTATATGGTAATTATTGCGTTTACCAACTATGATGCGGCGCACGACGGTCACTCTAACCTTTTCTCTTGGGTTGGATTTAACAACTTTAATTCAGTTACCGATTTCGGTGCGGGCGGCTTGGGCCTTGCTCTTGGCGAAATGATTGGTTGGACACTTATATGGGCGTTTTTTGCAACGTTTACTAACTATTTCTTTGGTATGTTCATTGCCATTATTATCAATAAAAAGGGAATTAGATTTAAAAAGCTTTGGAGAACGGTTCTGGTTATGACTATCGCAATTCCTCAGTTCGTATCTCTTTTGTATGTTGGACGTATGTTTAATCAGCAGGGTATAGTTGGTGCGTTCTTGGAAAGAGCCAACTTGTTACCACAAGTTATGGTGCAGCAAAACCAGATGTCGCTTTGGAGTAATCCCCTTTCTGCCAAAATCCTTCTTGTTGTTATCAACTTGTGGGTTGGTGTTCCTTATATGATGCTTTCTGCAACGGGTATTCTTATGAATATTCCTGCTGACCTTTATGAGTCGAGCCGCGTTGACGGTGCAAACTCCGTTCAGCAGTTTATTAAGATTACACTTCCTTATATGTTATTCGTGACAGGTCCTTCCTTGCTTACAAGCTTTGTTGGTAACCTTAACAACTTTAACATTATTTACCTTTTGAGCGGTGGTGGCCCTGCTAATACCGAAATCGGTACTGTTGGCGGACAGTCGGTTGGTCATACCGACCTTCTTATCACCTTCCTCTTTAAGGTAACTACGGGTAGCGGATCTAAGTATTATCTTGCATCCGTTCTTGGTATTTTAGTATTTATTTTCGTTGCATTCTTGTCATTGATAGTTTATAACGTAATGCCTTCAACGAAGAATGAGGAGGATTATGCGTAATGAAAAAGAATAATGATTTGCTTCAACAAAAGAGTATGAGCATTAATACTTTGAATAATATTACGAATACTTTTATTTATGCTTTTCTTATAGTGCTCAGTATAATCTGGATTCTTCCGTTCGTTGGTATCGTGCTTGAGTCCTTGCGTTGCGAAAGCACGGGAATGGTGGGATACTTCATACCCAAGAAGTTCGGATTTGATAACTATGTAAGACTATTTAAATCAAACTTTCCAAAGTGGTTTTTAAATACCATTCTTATGGGTGTTTGTGTTTCGGTTTTGCAAACGTTCTTTGTTCTTACAATGAGCTATACGCTCTCAAGATTAAGATTCAAGGGAAGAAAGGCTCTTATGAACTTTATGCTCATCCTCGGTATGTTTCCCGGTTTCCTTACGTTGATACTTATTTATAAGGTATTTGCGGATCTTGGACTTACAGAAAGCATGGCTCCTATAGGGCTTATCATAGTATATTGCGCAAGCTCAGGTATGGGTTATTATATTTCAAAGGGCTTCTTTGATACAATTCCCAAGAGCTTGGACGAGGCGGCTCGCGTTGACGGTGCTACTCGTTGGCAGGTATTCTATAAGGTAATTATGCCTCTTTCAAAACCCATTATCATTTACACAATACTTATGGGCTTTATGGCACCTTGGGGTGACTATATGATGGCAAGATTCCTTATAAATAATAACCGCGATGGTATGACGGTTGCGGTTGGTATGTACAACTGGATCAATGGTACAGGTGACACGTTGTTTCAGAACTATACTATGTTCTGTGCTGCTGGTGTTGTAGTATCTATCCCTGTAACTATTGTATTTATGTCACTTCAGAAATACTACGTTGAGGGTGTAACAGGCGGAGCAGTAAAGGGATAAAAGGAGAATAATATGGCTAGTGTTAAATTAACAAATGTAAAAAAGATATATGGCAAGGATACGGTTGCAGTTCAGGAATTCAACCTTGACATTGCCGACAAAGAATTTATAGTTTTCGTTGGTCCTTCCGGTTGCGGTAAGTCAACAACTCTTCGTATGATTGCAGGTCTTGAGGAAATTTCCGATGGTACTGTTGAAATCGACGGCGTAGTTGTTAACGATCTTCAGCCTCGTGACCGTGATATTGCGATGGTTTTCCAGAACTATGCGCTTTATCCTCACCTTTCAGTATTTGAAAACATGGCATTTCCCCTTCGTCTTAAGAAGGTTCCTCAGGACGAGGTTTATGCTAGAGTTACAAATGCTGCAGAAATTCTTGGTATTACTGAATACCTCACAAGAAAGCCCAGAGCTCTTTCCGGCGGTCAGCGTCAGAGAGTTGCTATCGGTCGTGCGATGGTTCGTGATTCCAAGGTGTTCCTTATGGACGAGCCTCTTTCTAACCTTGACGCGAAGCTCAGAAACCAGATGAGAGCTGAAATTATTATGCTTAGAAAGAAGATTGATACAACCTTCATTTACGTAACACACGACCAGACCGAAGCTATGACTCTCGGTGACCGTATCGTTATTATGAAGGACGGTTTCATTCAGCAGATTGGCACACCTACTCAGGTGTTCGATATGCCTCTTAACTTGTTTGTTGCTGAATTTATCGGCGCGCCCAAGATGAATACTTTCAAGACAAAGCTTAATTGCGAAAATGGTAAGTACTACGTAACTCCTTTTGGTGCTAAGATTGAGGTTACAGGTGAAAAGGCAGAAATGCTTAAGAAGAACTATGTTTCCAATAAGGAAATCGTTCTTGGTGTTCGTCCTGAGCATATCACTCTTACTGATGCTAACGATCCCGCTGCGATTGCTTGTGAAATTCAAGTTAACGAAATGATGGGTAGTGAGCTTCACCTTCACGTTCTTGTTGATGGTGGCGATAAGCTTATCGTTCGTATTCCTACTGTTTCTCTTACAACAGAGCAGCGCGAACACCTTAGCTACGGTAATAAGATGTACATTACTTTCGAAGGAAAGGTAATGCATTTCTTTGATCCCGAAACAGAGAAGAATCTTCTTTATTAATTAAAAATTTGGCTCCCACCGTTTTGGTGGGAGTTTTTTTGAGCAAGCCTGCCCCTTTTATATGAGTGTCGGAATGTCCTACGAGAAATTTTGGTACAAGGACGTAGAGCTTGTGGTGTTTTATCGCAAGGCACATGAGATAAAAACAAGGCGCGAAAACGAAATGATGTGGATGCAGGATCTTTATAATTTGAAAGCACTCGAAGCCACAGTTGGTAATCTGTTCTTGAAAAAGGGAGCAAGAGCTAACGAATATCCTACCGCGCCTTTTCCGATAACCGAGCAAGAGCATCGGGAAATGAAGGCAAGGGAAGAAGCACCCAAACAGGAGCGTATGAAAGCAGAATTTGCTTGTTTTGTTGCAGAATTTGCACGAAAATTTCCAAATACTTGACAATTTCTCCAAATTATGTTATAATGTCGGCGAAAATCCCCGCCGGGGTTACGGAGAAAGTGAAAGTATTATGGCACTTATTAAATGTCCTGAATGTGGAAAAGAAGTATCAGACAGATCAGAAGCTTGTATTCATTGCGGATATCCAATGGATTCAAAAGAGACCATTGTTTCTACTGATGAAACATATGAAGCACATGAAGAGGCAACTAAATCATCAGTATGTCAAACAGATGTAATGAAACCTATTAAGGTATTTAAAAGCAAAAAGATAATAATTGCTGTAATTGCTGCTATAGTGTTAATAATATTAATTTCTAGTATTCTTATTATTGCCTCAAACAGGTTGTCATCAGAAGAAGAATATGGATTAAAAATGGTGGATAAATATCAAGATATGCTTAAAAATCCTGATTCATTGGTATTAAGAAGCGATATTGCAGTTATTTCATATTCCCGTGATGGTGAAATATATAAATATGTTTTCTTTGATGCCAGTGGAGAAAATAGTTATGGTGCTACTGTTACTTCTACGCCTTGTTTTGTTAATGGTCAATATTTGTGTGATAGCGACGAAATTCCATCTGCATCAGAATATATGAGTATGAGTGATGAAGAAGCCAAAATGTATCTTGGTCTTCAACTTGCTCTTGCACATTGGAGTATGTACGGAGAAGATGCAGCAGAGAAAAAAGAAGATGTAGTAGATTCTTATTCTATTTGTGCTGAAACAATAGCAAAAAAATTAGGTATAAGTTGTAAAGTTGATTAACTAAATGTTGTTCAAGATAAAAAACGAAATATATAAGGCATTAAACTAAATAACAGAACGCCTAGAGCGTCTATCGTAAAGATAGGCGCTCTTTTTATTTACCTCCCAAGAAAGTGAGGTGATTGTATGTCAACGACAATTGACAATTTACAAATTAAAATAGAAACGTCGTCCGAGACGGGGCGGCGGGGATTCGCGACCTTACTTCCGCTTTGGGAGAACTCAAGAAAAACGGCTCGCTCGGTACGGTTACTAAAAATCTTAAGAGTTTAGGCGAGGCGCTTAATTCGCTTGGCTCGGCATTTAACAGTGCGGGAAAAATCCACTCGCTTGCAAACTCGCTTGAGAGATTCAAAGGCGTGGGCTCAATAAAAACCATTGTCAACAATTATAAACAAGAAAGGAACGCTCGCTTGAGCGTTCCCTATATTTATTGTATTTAATTAATACATTCCGCCCATGGATTGTGGTGCGGGGGCGGGATTTTCTTCTTTTTTATCGCAGACAACGCTTTCGGTTGTGAGGATTGTGCTTGCGATGGATGCTGCGTTTTGGAGTGCGGAGCGGGTTACCTTTGTGGGATCGACGATACCGCAGGAAACCATATCGCAAAATTCTTCGTTATAGGCATCGAAGCCCCATCCGATTTTGCCTGAATTCTTGATTGTATGAACGATTACGCCACCGTCAAGGCCTGCGTTTTCGGCAATCTGTCTTACGGGTGCTTCAAGTGCTTTGAGAACGAGCATAACACCTGTTTTTTCGTCACCCTCAACTGTTTCTGCAACCTTGGCAACGTCGGCAATTACGTTAAGGTAAGCGGTTCCGCCACCTGCAACGATGCCTTCTTCAACTGCGGCACGTGTTGCATTGAGTGCGTCTTCGATGCGGAGCTTCTTTTCCTTCATTTCAACCTCAGTTGCTGCACCAACCTTGATTACTGCAACACCGCCTGAAAGCTTTGCAAGGCGTTCTTGAAGTTTTTCCTTATCAAATTCACTTGTAGTAACTTCAAGAGCTGCTTTGATTTGGTGTACTCTTGCGGAAATATCTGCAGGATGTCCTGCACCGTCAACGATGATTGTTGTATCCTTATTAATCTTAACCTGTCTTGCGTGACCGAGATATTCGATTGATGCGTCCTTAAGTTCAAGACCTATTTCACTTGAAATTACCTCACCGCCCGTGAGGATTGCAATGTCCTTAAGCATTTCTTTTCTTCTGTCGCCAAAGCCGGGAGCTTTTACAGCAACGCAAGTGAATGTGCCACGAAGCTTATTGAGAACGAGAGTTGTGAGTGCTTCGCCTTCAACGTCTTCTGCGATGATGAGGAGTTTTCTTCCTGCCTGAATTACTTGTTCAAGCACGGGAAGTATTTCTTGAAGATTTGAAATCTTCTTATCTGTTATAAGAATGAGAGCATCGTCAAGAACGGCTTCCATTTTATCCATATCGGTTGCCATATAGGGAGAGAGGTAACCTCTATCGAATTGCATACCTTCAACAACCTCGGAATATGTGTCAGCGGAACGAGATTCTTCAACTGTGATTACTCCGTCGGATGTTACTTTTTCCATTGCATCGGCAATAAGTGCGCCGATAAGCTCATCACCTGCAGAAATTGTTCCAACTCTTGCAATATCTGCCGAGCCGTTTACCTTCTTGGAGTTAGCAACAAGGCATTCAACTGCTTTATCAACAGCTTTTTTGATGCCCTTACGAAGAACCATTGGATTAGCCCCTGCGGTTACGTTCTTCATACCCTCACGGATAAGTGCTTGTGCGAGAACTGTTGCGGTTGTTGTGCCGTCACCCGCGGCATCGTTTGTTTTTGTTGCAACCTCTTTAACGAGTTGTGCGCCCATATTTTCTGCGGTGTCCTCAAGCTCAATTTCCTTTGCGATTGTTACACCGTCATTGGTGATGAGGGGAGAGCCGAACTTCTTATCAAGAACTACGTTTCTTCCTTTAGGACCGAGTGTAATTTTAACTGTATCTGCAAGTTTATCAACGCCACGTGTGAGCGCGTTTCTTGCTTCAAGACCGTAAATTATATCTTTTGCCATTGTAAAATCCTCCAAAAATTATTCAACTATAGCAAGAATGTCACTCTGCTTTACGATGATGTATTCAACACCGTCTGCTTTGACTTCTGTGCCTGAATATTTGCTTGTGATAACTTTATCTCCAACTTTAACTGTAATTTCAACGTTATGTCCGTCAACAAGTCCGCCGGGGCCAACTGCAATTACCTCTGCAATTTGTGGTTTCTCCTGCGCGGATGCGGTGAGAATGAGTCCTGATTTTGTTTTTTCTTCTGCAGCTACGAGTTTGATTACAACTCTATCTGCAAGTGGTTTAATTGTCATTATTTAATCCTCCAAATTAAGAATTTAACAAATACTTTTTTATAACTTTATTATTATATCATATTTTTTTGAAAAATTCAATAAGATATAGAAAAAAGATGATAAAGAGGTAAAAAATGGGGCTTATAAATCAATATATTTCGGGTGCTTTAGTGCCTTTGGCACTTGTGTTTTGTTCGTTTTTCTTTTTTGTGCGGTTAAGTGGCAGACCGATGAGGAATCCTTTTAGGATTATTAAGTCTATTGTTAAAAAGAAAGAGGGAAGCGGTGTATCTCCTATTCGCGCGGTGATATTTGCGCTTGCGGGTACTCTAGGCGTTGGGAATATTGTAGGTGTGGCTTCGGCTATTGCTTTAGGTGGTGCGGGGGCGGTATTTTGGATGTGGGTGAGCGCATTCTTTGCTATGATTTTGAAATATAGTGAGGTTGTGCTTGCGGTTTTACATCGCAGGGTTAGAGGACAAGAAAACTACGGAGGTGCAATGTATTATATGAAGGATTTCTTTAAATCTTGCAAGAAAATTGGCAATATTTTTACATTTGTTTTTACTATTTTATGCCTTATAAATGGATTTACGATGGGATGTATAATACAATCCAATGCGATTGCTAGTTCGTTTGCTTCAACTTTTGGAGTTAATGAGGTGTTAGTTGGAGTTTGCCTTGCAATTCTTTCTATTATAGTCTTCTTCTTTAATGGGAAAAAGGTATTTTCGATTTGCGAAAGGTTGGTGCCTTTGGTGAGTTTATTATATATTCTGATGTCGCTTGCAGTAATTTTGCCTATGAAGAATAGCTTGCCATTGGTTTTTGAGGAGATTTTAGAGGGGGCTTTTTCGTTTAGGTCTGCCGGGGCGGGAGTATTTGGCTTTTTGATGTCAAAGGCATTGAGATATGGTACGATACGTGGACTTTTTTCTAATGAAGCAGGTTGCGGAAGCTCACCAATAGCACACGCGACAGCAAATACGAATTCAGCCGTTGAGCAGGGATTTCTTGGTATTTTCGAAGTGTTTATTGACACGATGCTTGTTTGCACAATGACGGCTTTTGTTATTTTGCTAAATTGGGATAGCGCTGCTATGTGTTTATCAAATCCTATTATGATGGCTTTTGCGGCTTTTTCGCGTAGTTTGGGATATATATCTAATGTTTTATTAAGTGTTTCGGTATTTTTGTTTGCTTTTGCAACCATCGTTTGTTGGGGTTATTATGGGAAGGAATGCATTTACTTTTTAAATCCAAGCAAGCGGGCGGAGAAGTTGTATTATGCTCTTTATGTTATTTTTGTTTTTGTTGGTTCTTATATTTCGCTTGACTTTATTTGGGAATTTGCGGACTTTGCCGTTGGTGGAATGACGCTTATGAATTTGCTTATTATTTCGTTAATGAGCGGTGAGGTGAAGAGGGAAACGGATTGGTATTTTGAAGATATTAGATATACAAAACAATCCCTCAGTCGTAAAACGACAGCTCCCTTTACACAAGGGAGCCGTTGAGTATTTTTTGTTTTATAAGATTGAATAGATTTTGTAGTTATTGGAGTAGGAGCTTGCGAGTTTTTCTGCTTCTGCAATGTTGATTTTTTCGGTGATGACTGCTTGTCCGTTAGCAATGATACATCTTTTGCAGAGGTAATCATTGATGTTTGCTATATCGTCATCGGTTGCGTTTGCCCATTCGATTATAGGGGGTTGCTCATTTGACATTTTTTCTGCAATGTCCATAATGTCGGCAACTACTGCGCTTGCGGTTGGAAGCTTGCCTGCGCCCTTTCCGTAGAAAAGAACTTTATCAAGCATATTAGCTTCAACCAAAATGCCGTTATAAACGTCGGAAATATGTGCTAATGGATTAGAAAGAGGGATAAATCTGGGTGAAACTGTTGCCAAGATTTTGCCTTTAATCAATTCTGAATGACCGATTAGCTTTATTGTGTATCCAAGGGATTTTGCGATTGCAAAATCTTCGGTTGTTACATTTGTGATTCCTTCTCGAGTAACCTTATCAGGAGAAATGCATTTTCCAAAGGAGAGGGAAGAAAGAATTACAATTTTGCGCGCGGCATCAATTCCTTCAACGTCTGCAGTTGGGTCGGCTTCTGCATAGCCCTTTACCTGTGCGTCCTTCAAGGCGTCCTCAAAGGAAGTCCCATTTTCGTTCATTTGTGTGAGAATGTAGTTTGTCGTGCCGTTTAAAATACCGTCGATGCCTGTGATTTTATTGGAAACGAGATCGTTATTGATAGGGCGGATAATCGGAATTCCCCCACCAACGCTAGCTTCGAACAAATATCTTACGTTCTTTTCTTTAGCAATCTGCAAAAGCTCTGTGCCAAATTTGGCAACTACCTCTTTGTTTGAAGTAACTACGTTTTTGCCAGCAAGTAATGACGCCTTTGAAAAATCATAGGCAGGGTGTGAGCCGCCCATCATTTCAACGACAATGGAAATTTCATCGTCATTTAAAATTGTATCAAAATTATGAATTACTTTATCACCGAATGGTGAATCAGGAAAATCACGAAGATCGAGAATATATTTGATTTCTATCTCTTCGTTAAGTTTATTTTCTATAATGTTTTTGTTTTGTGTTAAAACCTCGGCAACGCCACTGCCAACAACGCCAAAGCCCAAAATTGCAATTTTCTTCATAAAAACTCCGTTCTGTATTGTTTTTGTACAAATAAATCGTATATATTTATATAATATCACAAAATTCACCAAAATGCAAATAAAACTATTGAAAAAATTAAAAAATATGGTAAAATATATTATAGATATAAATTTGCTTAATTATGGAGGAAAAATATGGCATCAAGTGCTATTGGAAGCAAAAGAAACGTAAAGATTTTTGTTCTTTACCTTATGGAAAATATAAATTATCCTTTGGATTATGCGACACTTAATGATATCATTATGCAAACTGACTACGTAATGTATCTTGATTTTGCAGAGAGCTTTCACGAGATGATGGATGCAGGCCTTATTCTTGAGGTGGAAGGCGTTGAAGAAAATCAGCCAATGTATATCGTTTCCGAAAAGGGAAAGATTGTTGCAAGGGAACTCAATTCCGATATTATTACATCAATTCTTGATAAGAGTTTGTCTGCGGCTCTTCGTTATCTTGATTTTAAGAAACGCGGTGTTGAGGCAAAGTGCGTTATCGAAAAGAGAGATGACGGAAGATACGATATTGAGTGCAAGATGATAGAGAAGGGCGAACTTATTTTTTCAACGAAGGTGGTTGTTGACACACTTTCAAGAGCTGAAAGAATGAAGGAAAACTTCTATGGAAGACCTGAAGGCATATACAAAGCCACTTTGGCACTCCTTGCAGGTAATGTGAATTTCTTGCTTGACTGATTTTTTGTTAAAATTTAATAATTTTTGTGAAAAAAATATAAAAAAATCATAAAATTCGACAAATTTTTGTTGACATTTCAAAAAAATATAGTATAATGATATTGTAAGGATAGTGTTTTGGCATATGGAAGGCGTAATGAGAGAAAAATCAATTAATAAGAATGAAGAATTGTATAAATTGATCGATCTTGTGATTGATGGTGACTCCGATGCTTTCTCAAGAATTGTTGAAATGTATAATCCGTTGCTTAAGAAAATTCTTAATGCTTACACTACCGAAGAAATGTCCAAGGAAGACATTGAGGATCTTGGTCAGGAAGAACTTATTGCATTTTATCGCGCAATAATTAATTTTGACAAGGAACAGAGTGATGTTGAATTTGGTCTTTATGCAAAAATTTGCGTTACGAATAGCATGATTTCTTTGAAGCGTGCCGCTTCAAAGAAGCACAAGGAATCACTTGTCGGAGATGAGGAGATTAACAGTATTACTGATCCCGATGGTGAGGTTTCCAAGTTTTTTGAAATGCGTGAGAGCGAAAGAGAGCTTGGTGAACAGATTGAAAAAACTCTTTCTCGTTATGAAAATGAGGTTTGGGCATACTATGTAAATGGTTTATCCTCAAGGGAAATTGCCAAGAAACTAAACTCAAGTGAAAAGTCAATCGATAATGCTATTTTCAGAATCAGACGTAAGTTGAAAACTCTGCTAATAGCAGATTGATATACCCACTTAGCTTAATTAAAGCGTCCGCAAGGGAGATGGCGGTTAGAATCCGCTAGGGGCAATAAAAAAATCCAATCAAAGTGAGGACAAAACCCATGTACGAAAACGAAGAAAAAGTTGTAGAAACAGTTGAGTTTCAGGACGAGACACTTGTTTGCAAGGATTGTGGAAACGAATTCGTGTTCACAGCAGGCGAACAGGCATTCTACAAAGAAAAAGGCTTTATGAACAAGCCCAAGGCTTGCAAGGCATGCCGCGATGCTAAAAAGAACGCACAAAGAGAGCCCCGTGAATATTTCACAGTAGTTTGCTCTGAATGCGGTGGTGAGGCAAAGGTAACCTTCCAGCCATCCGAAGACAGACCTGTTTACTGCAGCGCTTGCTTCGCAAAGAGAAGACAACCCAGAGATTAATATAGATTTTAATTAATATATATAAATTGCTAAAAGTTTTCTAAAAGGCAAGGGACGATTTCGTCCCTTGTTTTTTGTTAAAAAATAAACTATTAAAAACTTTTACAAAGTGCTTGAAAAGTTGATTTTGATGTGATATAATTTATCGAATCAAAAAGGAGATGATTAAATGTCGCTATTTTCTAAAAAGGATATACATATTATTGACGGTCCGATTTTGCCGAATATGTTGAGATATGCTTTGCCGATTATGCTTACTAACATTTTGCAGTTGTTCTATAACTCTGCGGATATGTTCGTTATCGGAAATTTCTGTTCTGATAAAAATGCGCTTGGTTCAGTTGGTTGTACCGGTGCACTTATCAATATGATTCTTGGCGTTTTTATTGGTCTTGGCGCAGGTGTTGCAGTAACCTTGGCGCAAAGCTTGGGAGCGGGGAACAAGGAAAAAGCAAGTAAAATCGTTCATACTTCTTTTTGCATTGCAATTATTCTTGGCGCGATAGTTACTATTCTTGGTAATATTATTGCAGTTCCGATTTTGCACGCTATGAACACTCCTGAGGAGTTTTTGGAAGGCGCGAGCAAATACGTTAAGATATTCTTTTGCGGTTCTATTGCGAACATAATGTATAACTTTTTTGCCGGAATTCTTCGTTCGCGCGGAGATACGGTTCGTCCGCTTCTTTTCTCGATGGCGGGTGGAATTGTTAATATCATTTTAAACCTTATTTTCGTTTTGGTTTTCGGAATGGGGGTTGAGGGTGTTGCTATTGCGACTATTACCGCTCAATTTATTTCTGCAACTCTTGTAATTATTCATACTGCAAGACTTCAGGACGAATGCCGCCTTGAATTTAAGAAATTGAGCATTGATTTTTCGGTTTTAAAGCAGCTTGTTAAGGTTGGTTTGCCTGCAGGTATTCAGGGCTCACTTTTCTCAGTTTCAAATATGCTTTTGCAGACGGGATATAATTCGTTAGGTCCTGTTATTGTAAATGCAAACGTTGCCGCGATGAACGTTGACGGTTACATTTATAATATTCTTAACTCGTTCTATCATACATGTCTTACTTTCTGCTCGCAAAACTTTGGTGCGAAGAAGTTTGATAGGGTGAAGAAGGTGGTTTTTGCAGGGGTTGGCGCGGCTACGGTGGTTGGGCTTTCACTTGGTATTTTTGTGTACGTTTTTGCAAAGCCGCTTGTTGGAATATTTAACTCCGATCCCGAAATTTTGGTTTATGCAAAGCAGAGACTTGCACTTGTTGCGCTTCCATATTTTCTTTGCGGAATAATGGACGTTGGCTCGGGATTTTTGCGCTCGATTGGATATTCACTCTATGCGCTTATAATCACGTTCCTCGGCTCGTGCGCGCTTAGAATTGCTTGGATTTATACGGTGTTTCCGATGTTTAATGACGTTAGGGCATTGTATGTAGTTTTCCCGATTTCTTGGCTTGTGACAGCAACAACTTTGATTGTCACTTTCGCGGTTTGCTACAAGAGGGAAAAGAAGATGATGGTTAATCAGTTGAAATAAATAATTCGGATTTTATGCGGGAGGCGGTTTGCCTCCCGTTTGTGTTTATAGATGAGGTGCGGTGGAGAAAGCCATTTGTTTTGGCTAAGTGGCGTTCCCCTCATCCACCACTAAAGTGGTCCCCCTTCCCCCCAATGGGAAGGCAAAGATAAATCCTAATTTTGCGTGGGTGTTCGTTGTGCTGAAAATATCTGTGAAGGCAGTAATGGGCTCTTTTAACATTAGACTTTATTATAACGGCAAAATGGTTGGTAAGAAGTTTATGGGATTTGGATAAAATTATATAACGATAACCACGACTCGTGTGAGCCGTGGTTGTTTTTTTATTTTTGCCCCCGACCTTTAGCAAAAATTGCGGCGATATATCCAAAGCAGAGGGCGGCGGTAGTGCCGCCTGCGGCGGCTTTGAGTCCGCCTGTGAGTGCGCCGAGGAGTCCTTTTTCGTCAACCGCTTCGCGCACGCCCTTTGAGATGTTGTAGCCAAATCCTGTGAGGGGCGTTGTTGCGCCCGCACCCACGAATTCTGCAAACGGTCCATAAATTCCGATTGCTCCGAGTATAACACCCGCGACTACGTACGAAACCAAAATTCGCGCAGGGGTAAGGCGCGTTTTGTCAATCAGAATTTGCGCGATAAGACATAGCATTCCGCCTGCCAAAAATGACCAAATATATTTTAAAATATCCATATTTACCTCACTTGTATTCGAGTTTGATTAAATGGGCAATCGCAGGAATGGAAAGCCCTTGCTTCAAGCTTGACGGACTCATCATCGCGCCTGTGCCGATAAGCAGAGCATTTTTTAATTCGCCTGATTTTAGTTTGGGCAAAATATATGATGCCAAAACAACTGCCGAGCATCCGCAACCCGAACCGCCCGAGTGTACGTCCTGTGCTAATCTATCAAAGATGATATTGCCACAATCGAAATATTCGTCACCCATATTGTAACCTTCGATTGACATAAACTCTCTTAAAATTGAACTGCCCTCGTGACCGAGGTCGCCTGTGTAGATAGCATCGTAGTCTGAGGGAGAAGTTTTGCTTTCTTTGAAGTAACGGAGCAGGGTATCTAGGGCGGCGGGCGCCATAGCCGCTCCCATATTCGAAGCATCGTTTATACCTTTGTCAACAACGATACCCGGGAGCGCTTCGGTGATGAAAACCCCGTGGTTAATTTCTCCGCTTTCGGTGATAAATGCGCCCGCACCCGTTACCGTCCATTGAGCTGTTGGGGAACGTTGACCGCCATATTCGAGAGGGGTGCGATATTGTTGCTCTGCGGAACAAAAGTGGGATGAAGCAACTGAGGCACATCGTTTGAAATGACCTCCCGAAATCAAGAGGGAAGAAAGCATCAATCCTTCAACCGCGGTGGAGCAAGCACCGTAAAGCCCGAAATAGGGAATATCAAAATCGAGTAGTCCATAAGCCGAGCCGATGCATTGATTTAATAGGTCACCTGCAAACATAGCATCGATGTCTTTTTCTTTAAATCCCGATTTTTCAATGGCAAGTGTTAATGCGCGTTTTTGCATTTCAATCTCCGCTTTTTCCCAGGTTTTTTGATTGAATTTATCAGTCGTATCGCAAATGTCAAAGCACTCTCCAATTGGACCTTCCTTTTCCTTGCGACCGACTATTGATGCTCCACAAACAATGCGAGCATTTGTTTTCAAAATTTGATTTTTCATATATACTCCAAAAAATAAAATATTAGTATTATTTTTCTGCAAAAGAGCAAAAATATACATGTGAAAAACTATAATATACCAAAATACATTGGAGGAAAAATGGATAAGATCAATTATCGCGAGCTTGCGTTCAAGCTCTTTTGTTGGGGATTTATTGCTATACTTGGATTTCTTTTCTTTAAATATTTATTTGGCTACACGGTGCCTTTTTTGATTGCTTGGTGTGTTGCGAGTATTATTTATCCTTGGGCTAACAAATTGAGTGCAAAAATTAAATTACCACGAAAGATATGCTCATTTTTATTGGTGCTTGTGCTTTTGATTTTGATATTAAGCTTGATTTTTATCGTGGTTAACCGTTTGTTTTATGAAATGCAAAATTTGTTGCAATATCTTACTGATAACGGAGAAGCAATAGCCTTGCAATTTAAAAATTTGTTTGACTCCGTCTTTTCCATAGGACAAAAGCTTCCTATTATTAATAAGCTACAGGATGCGGAGCTTGTAAAGGAGATAACGGAGAATATAAATCTCTTTATTGAGGGAGTTTGGAAAAAGCTGATTGGAGTTTTGAGCTCCGCAGTGCCTGATTTTGCTGCAGGGGTGGTTATGACTTTGCCGGATATTGTTTTGGTTTCTTTGGTTACTGTTATTGCGTGCTTTTATTTTGCGGTAGATATTGATGTGGTTAATGAGAGAGTATCTTCCGTTTTGCCTCAAAGCGTGGGGAGATTTTTGGATACTTTGAAGGGCAAGGTTGTTTTTGGACTAAAAAGATATTTCAAAGCATATTTGATACTGTTTTTGATAACGTTTGCAGAGCTGTTTGTTGGATTTTTGATTTTGGGAGTCGATTATTCGTTCGTTCTTGCGATATTGATTGCATTCGTTGATTTTTTGCCCGTTTTCGGAACACCTGCAGTATTGATTCCGTGGGCTATGGTTCTGCTTTTTATGAAAGAGTATTTTGCGGGGATTGGAATGCTGGTTTTAACATCGATTATTATGGTAGTGCGTCAGGTTATTGAACCCAAAATTCTTGGAAGTAATTTCGGTGTGCATCCTTTGGTTACTTTGATTACTATTTATGTGGGTTTTAAATTGTTTGGAATTTTTGGAATGATATTTTTGCCGATAGTTGTACTAATTTTGTTTTCAAAGGGAAAAGAAAAGGGGGCTTGATTTCAAGTCCCCTTATAAAATATTCTTTATTGAAATTTTCTCAAGACGGATAACTGCGTCGATTGCGTTTTCTACTAATTGTTTATATATGGAAAATTGTGTGGTATCTCCAATCTTATTTGCGGCTGACAGGGCATCGATTGCGTCACTTAAATCGTCAATTTCCCTGAAACTTACAGAGATGCTTAAGATTGTATTTTTGCTATCCCAATATTCTTGCAATTTTGAAATTATGATGTTGTTTTCTTGACACGGCTTCTCGGAAAGCTCGTCTACAATTTCGTGCATAGTGCTATGAGCTGTGTTTACATAATTGAAGTTGAGAAAAATGCAAATTAATAATCCCCCAAAAATACAGGTTGTTATAATAAATCCTTTCATTTGGTTTTCTCCTTGACAATCAAATCTATATTGTTGTTGTCATCTACAGTCATTAGAAATATATCGTTGATATTGACATTTTTCTTTTTTAAATACTTTTCAAATTCGACCTTACTTTTGCTTAGTAGCTTGAGATTGTATTCGTTCCAAGTGCCCTGTGATATAATCATATGAACAATGCCTTCTTCTTTTTCTTGTAAATTTAGTTGCTTGAGCGTTGGCTGCTGAAATTGGATTTTGGGAATGATACTTAGCATTCCGTTTTGTTCGAGTATTGCATATTTAACGTGAGATACGTTGGTTATATTGTTGATGCGAAGCTCACTTATTAATTCTTCTGGTGATATTCTGTTCTTTTTCAATTCGCATTGGTTTATTTTTCCGTCACATATCAAAGTGCTCGGGGGTGAGGATAATAGATTTTTTAGAGCGGGGGAGCGGCTTGAAATGAAAGAAAGAGTCACTTCAAACATCACGATTGTTATTAGAGGAATAATGGCGTAGCTTATTGGTATGTCTTGATTTGCTATCGGCATTGTTGCTATTTCGGATAGGAGAATGGTGGTTATTAGTTCTGAAACCTCTAACTCTCCAAGTTGTCTTTTGCCCAATATACGCATTGTAATGACAAGAGTTATATATATTATGATGGTTCTGCATAAAATTGTAATCATTTTTGCCTCCGAATGTAAACTTTAAGATAGTATTTTGGTGGTTTTTAACAAATATTCAATTTTTTCAAAAAAAGTTGAAAAAAGTTTGAAAAAGTACTTGACAAAGCGATATCGATTGTGATATAATGTCAACGTTGTAAATCAAAAAGCAACACATTGATCATTGAAAATTGAACAACAAGAGATTGAAGGAAGTACAAAGCGAACTAACGGAAGTTAGTTAAATAAAATAGTGCGAAAGAAAAATCTCGTAAAAATTCTGAAAGAGAAATACTACTCAAACAAAAGTAAAAGAAGCTAAGATAAAGCTCGAATTAATACACTGAGAGATCGGTGATTAAATACAAATAATTCGAGAGTTTGATCCTGGCTCAGGATGAACGCTGGCGGCGTGCATAACACATTCAAGTCGAACGGAGTATGTGGAGTGAAGTCTTCGGATGGAATGAAACATACTTAGTGGCGGACGGGTGAGTAACGCGTGAGCAACCTGCCTTGGCATGGGGGATAACGTTTGGAAACGGACGCTAATACCGCATATCGCATAGAGGTCGCATGACCATTATGCAAAAGATTTATTGTGCTAAGATGGGCTCGCGTCCCATTAGATAGTTGGTGAGGTAACGGCCCACCAAGTCGACGATGGGTAGCCGAACTGAGAGGTTGAACGGCCACATTGGAACTGAGATACGGTCCAGACTCCTACGGGAGGCAGCAGTGGGGAATATTGGGCAATGGGCGAAAGCCTGACCCAGCGACGCCGCGTGAGGGAAGAAGGTCTTCGGATTGTAAACCTT
>JAZQUS010000018.1:0-12022 GCA_045631445.1 Eubacteriales bacterium | reverse complement strand
CTGAAGGTGGTCTTGTAATCGGTGCAGGTATGGAAGACCTTGGTAAGGGTGAACGTTCCATGGTTGGTACAATGTACGGTACAAAGGCAAAGGGTGTTCGTTACCTTGAAATGACAGAGGGCTACTGCACAAGAATGGCTCTTGACGAAAACAACGAAGTTATCGGCTATGAATTCGTATCTCTTGGCAAAATGACAGACTTCATCAAGAAGGGACTTGAACCCAACGAAGCATACGAAAAGGCTAAAGGCACATACGGAAGATTCAATGATGCTGTTAAGTACATTGACCCCCGTAAAGAATAATAAGGAGGTATCGTACAATGGCAAAATTTGAAGGTTACGAAAGACGTGAGGCGAAGATCCTTGCGGCTCTTAATGAATACGGAATTAAATCCATCGACGAATGTAAGGAAATTTGCGACGCATACGGCATCGACCCTTATAAGATCGTTGAAGAAACACAGCCCATCTGCTTTGAAAATGCAAAGTGGGCATACACAGTAGGCGCAGCAATCGCAATTAAGAAGGGTTGCACAAAGGCATCCGACGCGGCAGCTGCAATCGGTATCGGACTTCAGTCCTTCTGTATTCCCGGCTCTGTAGCTGAGAACAGAAAGGTTGGTCTTGGTCACGGTAATCTTGGCGCAATGCTTCTTTCTGAAGAAACAGAGTGCTTCTGCTTCCTTGCAGGTCACGAATCCTTTGCTGCAGCTGAAGGCGCAATTAAGATTGCTCTTAACGCTAACAAGGTTAGAACAAAACCCCTTCGCGTAATCCTTAACGGTCTTGGTAAGGACGCAGCTTATATCATCTCCAGAATCAACGGCTTCACATACGTTGAAACAAAGTTTGATCCTTATACAGAAGAAGTTCATGTTCTCGCAGAAAAGCCCTTCTCTAACGGTCCTCGTGCAGACGTTAAGTGCTACGGTTCTGACTCCGTTCCCGAAGGCGTTGCTATCATGAGACTTGAAAACGTAGGCGTTTCCATCACAGGTAACTCCACTAACCCCACTCGCTTCCAGCACCCCGTTGCAGGCACATATAAGAAATGGTGTACAGAAAACGGTGTTAAGTACTTCTCCGTTGCTTCCGGTGGCGGTACAGGTAGAACACTTCACCCCGATAATATGGCAGCAGGTCCTGCTTCCTACGGTATGACAGATACTCTTGGTAGAATGCACGGCGACGCACAGTTCGCAGGCTCTTCCTCCGTTCCCGCACACGTAGAGATGATGGGTCTCATCGGCGCAGGTAACAACCCCATGGTTGGTATGACTGTAGCAGTTGCAGTTGCTATCGAAGAGGCGAGCAAGTAATTTGAGTCAAAAACCTTGATTTATCAAGGAAAATTCACAATTTTGATGTAACTAAAAATGAAGTTTTTAAGAAGTTTTTTACATCTTTTTGACATCTTTTTTACAAGAATCAATATATAAAGAATGAGACACATCATTTTGGACTTTTTGTCTATGATGTGTCTCATATTTTTATGTTTTAGAGATTTAATTATCCCAATATCACCGTTAGTCTTTAACAAACAAGAAATAATGAGCTTCTTGCTTGCCAAAAACACAATAATTAGCGGTGTGCAATCTCCAACCTTCTGCGACAATACTACTCAAGTATTCGTCTTCTCTCATTACTGTATAGCCATGTTCTGCGAAAGCCTTTACTGCATAATCAGCCATGCAGCCATTGTCAACCAAAAGTTTTTCGCTTACCGAAGCACTACCATCATCAAAAATCAATCAATTAAAGGGTGCAACGGATTTGAATATCAGCCGCGAGGCGCTTTCACACTACGAAAACGGAAAAAGAAGCCCCGACGTATCTATGTTGTGCAAATTATCAAAATATTTTAACGTCTCCATCGATTTTTTAATTAACGGCGAGGAATTTCAAGCAAAATAATTCTATATAGCAAAAAGGGTAGTGATTAATTCACTGCCCTTTTTAATGTTTTTGGGTTGATAAATTGGGATTTATCTATGCCTTCCCCAGCGGGGAAGGGGGACCGCTTGCGGTGGATGAGGAGAATACGATTTAGTTAGACTAACGGCTTTCTCGAAAAACTAAAACCTTGATTTTTCAAGTAATTTCTTTGTGTTAACAAACGATGTTAAGCGGAGAAAGACGATTATTTCTTCAAACTTTGCTCTCCTCATCCACCATAAATGGTCCCCCAACTCCTAAGGAGAAGGCACCGATAAATCAAAATTTGAAAGCGGGCGCACAGAGTGCTCCCCTACGATAATTTTTGTTTATCACCAAAGAAAAATGGCAAAACAAAAGAGGACCTCCAACAAGCCCTCAACATTTTTAGTATATCACAAAAAAATCCACTTGTAAAGTCCCAATTTTACTTTTTGAAAAAAGTTCTCCCCATTGCACAAAAAATAACATAAAAATTCAAACACTCTGCCAATTGTTTTTTCTTAAAAATTGTGATACAATTAAATCACAAAGAAAGGATGGTACAAACCGATGAAAAAGTAAATTATTCTTTTCTCAGAGGTTAATTCACCGTGAAAAATCCGAACGGAGCAAGTGAGAACAATAAAAGTTCGAGTCACTTAAAAGATATTGATATAGAGTCGGATTCGAATTGCTTTTGATGAAAAGACAGGACCATCGCCCCTTGACGCAATATTTCAAATATCAAATGTGGATTCTCCATTGAGAATGGTGTTGTGTGATAGAAATGAGATTTATTTAGTGCAGGGGGTAGACAGTAGAAAGAGAGGATTAGGAAAGATGTTAGATATTAAGGAGCACGAGGAGTGACCTTTAATTGTGAATTTACGACTCACAATTAGAGGTCACTTCTGTTTTTGTTTCAAATGAATTGCCCTTCTCTGTTTTAACTTCCTTATAAATATGATTAATAAAAAATTCCTCTTGCAATAATCAACAAAATGTGTTAAAATTACTATGTATTGTTATTTAACAAAGGAGAGGTAAAAAATGAGCGATATTAAAAATATTAAGCTTGCACCTTCGGGTCACGATAAAATAAATTGGGTAGCGTCATATATGCCCATTTTAAACACAATCAAGGCGGATTTTGAGAAAAATCAGCCATTTAAGGGACTTAAAATTTCGATGTCTATTCATCTTGAAGCAAAAACCGCATATCTTGCAAAGGTACTCAAGGCGGGCGGTGCTGAGGTTTGGGTGACAGGTTGCAACCCCCTCTCAACTCAGGATGACGTTGCAGCGGCACTTGTTGAAGATGGCTTTGAGGTTAATGCTTGGCGCGGTGTTTCTAACGAGCAATACGAGGAGCATCTTATCAAAACACTTTCGCTTTGTCCTGATCTTATGATTGACGATGGTGGCGACCTTACACATCTCATTCACGGAAAATGCCGTGATTACGCTAAAAATCTCATTGGTGGTTGTGAAGAAACCACAACGGGAATTCACCGTCTTTTCGCGCGTGAGCGTGCAGGACTTCTTGATTATCCGATGATTGACGTTAACGATGCCGATTGTAAGCATCTTTTTGACAACCGTTATGGAACAGGACAATCCACGCTTGACGGAATTATGAACTCAACCAATCTCATCATCGCGGGCAAAACTGTTGTTATCGCGGGCTACGGATGGTGCGGAAAGGGTATGGCTATGCGCGCTAAAGGTATGGGCGCTATAGTTGTTGTTACTGAAATTGACCCAATCAAAGCACTTGAAGCAACAATGGACGGCTTCTCCGTTATGCCCATGGACGAGGCGGCTAAAATTGGTGATCTTTTCGTAACTTTGACAGGTTGCAAGGACGTTATCCGTCGCGAGCACCTTGAGGTTATGAAGGACGGCGCGCTTCTTTCCAATAGCGGCCACTTCGACGTTGAAATTGACAAGATAGCTCTTTCCGAAATGGCAGTTGAGGAATGGGATAGAAAGCCCAATATCCGCGGTTATAGAATGCCTGATGGTAGAATTCTCAATCTTCTTGCCGAAGGACGACTTGTTAACCTTGCCGCAGGAAACGGACACCCTGCGGAAATTATGGATATGTCCTTTGCAATTCAGGCAAAGGGACTTGAATATCTTGCTAAGAATAAAGGAAAGCTTCAAAACAAGGTTTATGCAGTTCCCGTGGAAATTGACCGCGAGGTTGCACACCTTAAACTTCGTTCAAACGGAATTAATATCGATTACCTCTCCGACGAGCAGAAGGCATACCTCGAAGCAGCGGAATAAGGTTAGTCTAAATTAGATTTTTTCGTTCTTTTTTAAAAAAAGAAAATATTCTTACTTTGTAACTTCTCAAGGAGGAAAAATGACAAAAAAGGCCAAAACGATACTATTAATAATCACTCTCATCGTATGTCTTTCGGTACTTGGGGTGTTGATTTACATATTTTTCCCTGGGGAATGCAAGCATCATTTTTGCAAAAAGATACCGAACGAGCCGACCTGCGACGAAAAGGGATATACGTTTTACGAATGCTTGACCTGCGACTATACGTTTGAGGCGGATTTCGTTGCTCCATCGGGGCATCAATTTGTGGACACGATAACTGCTCCACTTTGCGATGCGGAGGGGTACACCACTCACACCTGCTCGGTTTGTGGAGTTGTAAATGTGGATACATACATTTCCCCCAAAGGACATAGCTTTGAAAAAACTGTAATTGCTCCCACCTGCGAGGGACAGGGATATACAAAGCAAATTTGTTCCGATTGTAATTTTACAAAAAATACCGATTATATTAAGCCGCTCGGTCACAATTTGTCGGGTGAAAAAACCGACCCAACCTGCATTTTAGAGGGCTTTACAACCTTCTCCTGCTCAAGATGTGAGCACGAATATATAAGTGACTACGTTGACCCCAAAGGGCACACAATCACGAAGACGATAACTGTTCCCTCTTGTGAAAAAGAGGGCTACAGTGCTTATAAATGCTCGAATTGTGAATACAACTACACAAGTGACTACGTTGACCCAACAGGACATAGCGTGAAAAAGATTTCTACCACCGCACCCACCTGCTCTTTGGAGGGATTTTCAACCTACAAGTGTGAAAAATGTGATTATTCCTACAAGAGTGATTATGTTGATCCCGCAGATCACGTTATAGTCAAAGTGAGCACTGTCGCTCCAACTTGCGTTGCAGAGGGCTATAGCACCTACAAGTGCAAAAACTGTGATTATAGCTACACAAGTGACAAAAAAGCCCCAACGGGACATACGCTTTCAAAGACCGTAACCGCACCCACCTGTACTGCAGAGGGGTATAGTACTTATAAATGCACCGCTTGTGATTTTTCATATAAATCTGATGCGGTAGCAAAGACACAACACACTTACACAAAAACCTACGTTCGACCCAACATTGAGCAGACAGGCTACACAATTTACGAATGTACCGTTTGTAAGAGCAAATCCATTGCCGACTACGTTTTCTATTCAGATATTTTCTCGGGCGCAGAGGGCGAGGGGAAAGGAAGTCTTGCATTCGGTCTTGACCTTTCGCATCATTCAAAAGACGTTGATTTCACGGCACTTAAGGCCGCAGGAGTTGATTACGTAATTCTCCGCGTTGGCTATAATACCGACCTTGACACAAGATTTGAGGAATACTATGCCGCTGCACGCGAGGCAGGACTCGACATTGGCGTATATTTCTTCACGCTCGCAACCAATAAGGATGAAGCCAAGGCGGATGCTTTAAGAGTTGCCAACTGGCTCAAGGGCAAAAAGTTAGAATATCCCGTTTTCTATGACATCGAGGATTATTCAAGCTATAAACCATCAACATTCACCGAAACGCAAATAATGGAAATTGCACATACGTTTATGACAACAATGGTAGACAACGGCTATTATCCCGGACTTTATACAAACAATAATTTCCTTTATAACGTGTTCAATAACGAAAAAACACTCCGCCTTTATGACGTTTGGTACGCGCGCTATACCACGGCAACCGATGAACGTCTTACTGAATATAGCGGACTTTATTCGATGTGGCAATACGAGGGAAACGTTGAGGGTTATTCAAATGGCGCGGTTGCCGGAATGTGTGACCTGAACTATACGTTTAAAAATTACCCCGAAATCATCAAAAAATTCGGGTTTAACGGATATCAATAAAAACGGAAAAAGCAAGTAAGCACAAGGCGTTCTCAATGTTTGCCTTGTGCTTTTTTTGTGTTTAGTTGGTTGGGCAGAAGCAAAGCTCTGAAACTATCTTTTGGAGGCATTTCGTCGCCTCTTCAAGATTCAAAACGTCGAGCCATAATTCAACCTCGCGCGCGATTTCTTCAACGAATTCCTTTGTAGCTTCGTCCGCTATGGTGAGCAACTCCAAAAGCTTTGCTCTTATGCAATCCGCACAGTTGTGGGACGGAACTGCGAGTTCCTCCATACGTCTGATATACGAATCAAGTGTTTCGCGCGCTTTAAGAGTCGCTTCGTCAAGCACGTCGCCGTCCTCAAGCGCGTTTTGAAGATTATCCCAAGCATAAATTGCCGCCTTGAGTGACGTTGCAAGCGTTATCGGTAAATCAACCGCATTCACCTCGTCAACAAAAGCCCTTGCCAAATCCCCTTCCTCGTCGGCATCAAGCATTGCAAAAATAGAATCAAGCTCCTTGTCAATCCCCTTTTCTGCGAATGTAACCAAAACATCAAGACTGTTCGAAAATGAGTTGTAGTAAGCCAAAGCATCCTCATATCCTGCAACATCCTCGGGGAAAATCACACCATCCGCCTTAACATAATCAATCTTCTCCTGCATAATTACGTCAAATCTCTTGGAATTAAGAGCATCAAGCTCACTTGCAAACTCAACCGCAAGTCCTTGAGGATTACTTGAGCGGATTATCGCAAAAATTGTGTCCATCATCTTGTCATAAACACCGTCAAGAGCGCCTTCGGGATAGAGATGCGCATCATTCATCAATTCCGCATACGCATCCGTCACACCTTCAATCGCGCCTCTAACGTTGGGTGTCGCGTTGTTCCACGCACTAAGTATTTCCTGGTATTTTTTGATTTCCTGCTTGTTCTTTTCAACCTCATTTTTGTTCTTTTCGAGCTCCTGCTTGTTCTTTTCAAGCTCGCTCTTGTACTTTTCAACGTCATCCGCCGTACCGTCAAGCGCGGAATTGAGGGAGTCAATGTGACCGAACAAAGCTTCAATTCTTCCCTGCGCTTCACCGTTTGTTGCTTTCATTTCCTTGATTGATGCACCCTGAATAGCAACGCAAACTCCAAGCGCAACAATAACAATCGCGGCAATTACAACGATTAATGTGTTTTTGTTTTTAAGCATTCTAAAACCTCCTAAATGAATTACATAATCATTATATATTCCCCTCTCGGCAAAATATTCGCCAAGGAAAATAATTTTGGGAAATTTTAGTATAAATGCCTTCAATTTCAAATTTTGATTTATAGGGGAAGTTACAAAGATAAAAATTTTCGCTTTTTTTCAAAAAAGCGAAAATCTTTACTCAACTAACTACTCGATAAATCCCAATTTGAAACGCAACTAAATGTTGACAATCTGCTCTTGGTGTGATATTATTAAAATAGATAAATATTTTCATATTTAAAAGAGGTAGAAAAATGGCAAAACCCATTGAGGAGATGAGCGCGGCGGCGCTTGCTTATTTAGGTGACAGTGTGATTGAGCTTTGTGTTCGTCAAATGCTTGTTGAAAAGGGCGTTTCGTCGGCTAAAAATTTGAATAGCACTGCCCTTTTGTTCGTAAAAGCAGAGGCGCAGGCGGACGCGATGAAAATAATTTTACCCACCCTTTCGGAAGAAGAAAACGGGGCGTATCGCAGGGGTAGAAACATTGGTCACACCAATGTTCCAAAGAGTGCAACCGTTGGTCAATACCGAATGGCAACGGGAATGGAGGCGCTTTTTGGATATCTCTATTTAAAGGGAGAGAAGGAGCGCATAAATGAACTTTTCTCTCTTGCTTACGAAGAAAAAATTAATCAAATCAACATATAAGGAGATTTAACACTATGAGCAATCCAAAAATTAAAATTGTGGTTGAGGGCTTTGGCGAAATGTATGCGGAGCTTTATCCCGAAGTAGCCCCCGCAACTGTTCAAAACTTTATGAATCTTGTTCGTCAGAAATTTTTTGACGGACTCATTTTCCACCGCGTTATCCCCGGATTTATGATTCAGGGTGGCGGATTTGACACAAATTTCGACCAGAAGGAAGCAAAATCAATTAAGGGTGAATTCCGTGCTAACGGATTTAAGAATGATTTGAAGCACGAAAGAGGCGTTCTTTCTATGGCAAGAACTTCTGCTCCCAACTCCGCTTCTTCACAGTTCTTCATTATGCACGCTCGTGCTCCTCACCTTGACGGTCAGTATGCGGCATTCGGTAAGGTTTACGAGGGACTCGAGGTTGTCGACAAAATTGCAAACGTTCCCACAACTATAAAGATGTGGATGTATCAGGACTGTCCTCGCAAGGATGTTGTTATCACAACCATTGAGGAAATCACAGAATAATGGCAAAAAGAACTTTAAAGGGTGGGGCACTCGTTTGTCCACTCCCTCCCACGATGGTTTCCTGCGGTGATATGGAAAATTCCAATATCATCACAATCGGTTGGACGGGAATTCTTAATACAATCCCCCCGAAAACCTATATATCCGTGCGCCCGACAAGACATTCCTATGAGATAATCAAGGAAAAAGGCGAGTTTGTCATCAATCTCACACCCTCAAATCTTGTTAAAGAGGCGGATTATTGCGGGATTTATACGGGCAAAAAGGTAAATAAATTCGAAAAGTGTAAGCTTACGAAGGTGAAAGGCACAGTTGTTGATGCTCCAATGATTGACGAATGCCCTGTTTCCATCGAATGTAAGGTGAGTGACATCATCCCCCTCGGCTCGCACGATATGTTTATGGCGGACATTGTTGCCGTGAACGTTGACGAATCCCTTTTCGACAAGGACGATAAAATGCGCCTTGATAAAGCAAATCTCGTTGCCTATGCCCACGGTGAATACTACGAGCTCGGCAAAAAAATTGGTAAATTCGGATTTTCGACTAATAAAAAGAAGAAAAAGAGATAGATAGCTAAAACAAGACACCCAGCTACTTGGTTGCTCTCTCGCTCGTATGTATCGCGAATTTTACAATCACTCCATAAAGCAAACATTCAAGGAGTAAAATATGGAAAACAAAGATAAACGAACCGAAAAATTCAACAAATTTATAAACAAGGCATCGGATTTTAGTAAAAAAGCAGCGGTGGAAATTCAAAAGGGAGCAAAGGAGATTGGCGACCAAACACAAAAAACAATTCACGAGCAAAAGTTAAAACACTATAATCCCTTATTTAGAGAAAAGTTTTTTAGCGAGGAGTTCGCATTGCCCAATGTTATTAAAATCGTAGATGATGCCGTTAGACGCGGAATTGACGTTTGCGAAGGCGCAATAGGTTGGACGGAAAAGGTAAAGGACGTAGAAGTTTTGTTTTTATATGACGAGTTTGTCAAGGAAAGCAGAATTAATTTTGTTCCCTTTATAAAGTGCGATGCAATTTATTGCATTGATGCATTTGATAATTCACGTTATGTAAATACAGACAATATTTTTGATAGAGCACTTAATGAAAAAATGGCGGAGCTTGCCCACATAGCTTACTCGTTGGGAGCAAAAAGTTGTTCTATAGAGATGATTGAATCGGACACAAGTGTTATTAATCGCAAGTCACACATTGGCGGAGAAATTAAGGAAATCGATGCTACATATGGTCAAGAAAGCTATAAAGAAAGCCGAAAGAATCAAAGTGGCAAAAACATCTTGTATTTTGAGGGCAATACCGTTCCTGTAAAACCCAAGCTCAAGTGGTTTAAACACGATGATAATATAAATAATCTCATAAAAATGAGATGCTCAGGAAACAATGCTATAAAACATCAACAGCTTACGTTACGCGGTTCTGCATCCGCAACAATGTCAGAAAAAAGCGCTGTGGCGATTGATGCGATGCGAAAAATCAAAGGAAGATTTGAAACACAAAACAAATGCGTCAAGGAGCATAGCTCGTTGATGATTTTGGAAATCGAGTTTTAGAGCGGCACAAATTTTAGCCTTCTCCAGCGGAGAAGGGGGACCGCTTGCGGTGGATGAGGAGAGCAAAGTCTGTACAAACAAACGTCTCTCTCATCTGCACACAGTTTTCCTAACGCAAAGAAAATAAATATATGAAGTACAACTACAATAAAAACTACGTTCCGTTAGCACAGCAATTAAGAAAAGAAATGACTCCCGAAGAAAAGCATTTGTGGTACGATTTTCTTAAAAAATTACCGTGCACGGTGAACAGACAAAAGAATATAGGTAACTATATCGTCGACTTCTATATTGCAAGCAAAAATACTGTAATAGAAATCGATGGACGTCAACACGATATGCCCGAGCATAATGAAAAAGATAATGCAAGAGATGGTGAACTTTCAAAACTCGGCATAAAAGTGTTGAGATACACAAACAAAAGCATAAACAAAAATTTTAGTGACGTGTGTGACGATATTCTCACACACTTGGGACTGACTTGGGATGATTTAAAGTGAATGAGAAAGCCGTTAGTTTGTACAGACTTTGCTCTCCTCATCCACCGCAAGCGGTCCCCCTTCCCCGCTGGGGAAGGCAAATTTAACTTTGTAATTTTTAAAAGAGAGGTAAAAAAATATGCTTCAGACAGAAGGTAAACAATATCACATTCCCGCATGTGTGGGAGAAGTTGGAAGATATGTAATTCTTCCCGGTGACCCCGGCAGATGCGAAAAAATCGCAAAATTCTTTGACAATCCCGAATTCTTGGGTATGAACCGTGAGTACTGCATTTGGAACGGCACACTTTTAGGTAAAAAGGTGAGCGTTTGTTCAACGGGTATCGGCGGTCCTTCAACCGCGATTGCAGTTGAAGAGCTTGCGGCTTGCGGCGCGGATACATTTATTCGCGTTGGAACCTGCGGCGGCATTGACCTTGACGTTAAGGCGGGTGACGTTGTAGTAGCAAACGGCGCGGTTCGTCAGGACGGAACTTCCCTTGAATATGCGCCTGCAATTTTCCCTGCAGTGCCCGACACTGACGTTCTTTTTGCACTTGTAAAAGCGGCAAAGGGTGACACCGCAAACCACGACGTACACGTTGGTGTTGTTCAGGCAAAGGACTCATTCTACGGTCAACATAGACCTGCAAAAATGCCTACCGCTCCCCAGCTTCTTGCACAGTGGGATGCATGGAAAAAGCTTGGCGTAAAGGCAAGCGAAATGGAAAGTGGCACACTTTTCGTTGTTTCCTCACTTCTCCGTGCACGTTCGGGCGGCGTTTTCTCTGTGGTTTGGAATCAGGAGAGATACGATGCAGGACTTGACACCGATGACGTTCATAACGTTGACACCGAGGCGGCTATCCGCGTTGCCATCGAGGCAATCAAGCTCCTTATTGAGCAGGATAAATAAAATATAAAATTTAAGGACGAAGCGCTTTTCTTCGTCCTTTTTTATATTTCAAATTTTGATTTATCGTGTAGTTAGTTAGGAAAAAGATGTGGGGACATTTTTGAAAAAATTGTCCCCACACCCCCAAAAAACTTTAAAAAGTGGTGTAAGTGTAGCCGTAGAGTCTGCCAAAACTCCACCAAACTTCGCACAACGCGCGTGACTCGCAATCACACGCGCTCGTCACAAATGTTTCTCCGTTTGCAAGCAAACGAAAAAACCGCGCCTTGCTACTCTGCACATAGAGTTTTTGATAGCAAAATAGCTTCGCACAAATCCGTATGGCTCACCGCCCTCGACGACCTGCAAAACTCGTAAGGACCGACGTCCTCGACGGTCCACGAATCCGAATAAATCTCCGTAGGGGAGCACTCCGTGCGCCCGCTCCTATATGTTTGTTATATCAACGGGAGGATGATATCCTCCCCTACAAGTTGGCACATAGCCATTTAGATAGCAATATGGCTACGCACAAATCCGTAGGGGTCGGCGTCCCCGACTGTCCGCAA
>JAZQUS010000017.1:0-19717 GCA_045631445.1 Eubacteriales bacterium | reverse complement strand
ATGATTTTTCTCGGTGTTAGCAGGCACCTCGAAAAATCCAATTTGCTACTAAAAGCGTAGCCATATTGCTATCAAAACGGCTATGTGCAGGGTAGCAAAGCGTGGTTTTTTCGTTTGTTTGCAAACGGAAAAATATTTGCGCCAAGCGCGTCAGAAGTGAAGGCGCACGATTTGCGCGGAGTTTATTCAATCCAACACGATTAAAAAGTTTTGCGGAGCTTTTTCAAAAGCGACCTTTTTATCTTTGTAACTACTCGACAAATCAAAATTTGAAGAATAAATTAAAAAGGAGAGCTTCTGAAAACAGAAACTCTCCCATATTTTTATTCATATTTTTCGATAAATCCCCAAACGGTTTTCCAATACAAATCGGGGTAAATAAGGGCGGACATTTCGTGGTTTGCGCCCTTGGTGATGAGGATTTCTTTTTCGCAATTTGCGTTTTTATAGAGCGTTTTTGCCATTTCGACGGAAACAACGCTATCCTCATTGCCGTGGATGAAGAGAATTGGTGTTTTTGATTTCTTAACCTGCTCAAGCGCGGATGCTTCCTTGATATCAAAGCCCACGCGTTTTTTTATCGCGCGTCTGAAAACGTTGATAAAGGGAAAGGCAGGAACTTTCATCATTTGGGGGATTTTATAGGTGTAGGCATCGTAAACGGAGGTATATCCGCAATCCTCAATAGCACAGACTACATTTTGGGGTAATTTTTCACCCGTTGACATCATAACCGTTGCCGCTCCCATCGATACTCCGTGAAGCACGATTTTTGCGCCGATTTCGTTGCGATTTATATAATTTATCCAATCGACAATATCAAATCTTTCATACCAACCCATCGTTGAATATTCGTAATCGCTACCAAGATGCGCGCGCAAATAGGGAAGAAGCACGTTATATCCCGCTTCAAAATATCTTTTTGAAAGATATGAAACGGACCTAACAGACGCGCGATAGCCGTGCACGATGATAACGTATTTTTTGCTCTCGTTTTCTTGTTTGAAGAGCAGTGCATTGATGTTTCTACCCTCGCGATTTAAAATGGAGACTTCAGTTTGCGGAGTGGATACGTGAAAGAGCTTTCCAAGATTAACCTCGGGATTGTTTGCGAAATCCTCGCGGTTTTTCTTCGACATTAGCTTATGCTTGATAACCGCAATTCCTTCGCGGTGCAGATGCTCGTGAACAAGCTTGTCAAGTGCTTTGCTTGTTGCAAATACCGCGGCAACACCCGTAAGCGCACCAATTATAAGTTTTGTTTTTGCTTTCATATTATTTTGTTCCTGTTGAACCAAATCCGCCCTCACCGCGAACGGTTTCGGAAAGCTCGTCTGCTTCCTCGAATTCTGCAACTACGTAAGGAGTGATAACGAGCTGGGCAATTCTCTCTCCTTTGGTTACGACCTGCTCAACTTCACTATGATTGTGGAGCGCCACCATAACCTCACCACGATAGTCGCAGTCGATTACCCCAACCTTGTTAGCAGGAGCAAGTCCGCGCTTGGTTGCAAGTCCGCTTCGCGCATAAATAAGCCCTGCAAAGCCGATTGGCAATTCGAGCGCGAGTCCGGTTTTGATAAGCATGGTTGAGTGGGGAGCAATTGTTACATCGTCCATTGCAGAATACAAATCCGCTCCCGCAGAATATGGTGAGCCGTATGTTGGAATTATTGCATTTTCATTTAATTTCTTGATTTTTACGTTGTATTTCATATTTTTTCTCCAAAAATATAGATTTATACTAATATGTTATCATAAAATGCCTCAAAATGCAAGATTTATCTTTGACAAATACTAAATTATGTGATATTATTAATATAGATAATTATATAAATTGGGATTTATCGGGGAGAAGATAGTTAAGAAAAGATTTAGGGGGATTTTGAAAAATCCCCCTATAACCCCAAAACTTTTAAATCGTGGGTGTTGAATTAAGACCGCGCAAATCGTAATGTTTGATTGAAATCAAACATTACATAACGATTTTCTCACTGTTGGCAGGCAGTTCGAAAATCTATGATTTGCTACTAAAAGCGTCGCCATTTTGCTATCAAAAACTCTATGTGCAGAGTAGCAAAGCGCGGTTTTTGTTGCACTTGTGCAATAAAAACGAGTGTGACGAGCGCGTGTGATTGCGAGTCACGCGCGTTGCGCGAAATTTGTTTACCATAACACGATTAAAAGTTTTTTGCGAGCTTTTTTTCAAAAAAGCGAAAATTTTTATCTTTGTAACTTCCCGACAAATTAAAATTTGAAATTCCATATAGTGAGGAAAAAATGAACAGATCAGAAGCGTATCATAGAAAAATGACCGAGGAATCGGTTTCGAAAATAATAATATCACTTGGAATTCCGACAACGATTTCAATGCTTATTACCAATATTTACAATATGGCAGATACGTATTTCGTTGGTGGTCTAGGAGATAGTGCGCAGGCGGCTACGGGTATTTTGTTCACGCTTCAGTGCATTATTCAGGCGGTGGCGTTTATGCTCGGTCACGGCTCGGGTACATTCGTTGCGAAATATCTTGCACAGAAAAATATTGATCGTGCATCCACTTACACCACAACTGCATTTGTTTGCGGCGCAGGCATGGGGCTTACCTTGATGAGCTTAGGTCTTATTTTCCTTGATCCGTTTTTGCGTTTTCTTGGCAGTACGGAGACAATTTTGCCCCATGCAAAGGATTACGGAACGTGGATTTTGATTGCTTGCCCATTCCTTATTTGCTCACTCGTCCTTAACAATGTGTTGAGATACGAGGGCAAGGCGTTTTATGCTATGTTTGGTCTTACCGCAGGTGGACTTTTAAATATTGCAGGTGACTATATTCTTATTCAAAAATTGGGTATGGGCGTTTACGGTGCAGGTCTTTCAACCGCAGTTTCACAGATGGTGAGCTTCACAATTCTCTTTATTTTGTATAGAAAATATGCCCAAAGCCGACTTTCTTTAAAATTTATGGCAAAAGAGGGAGAAGTTTACTTAAATATCTTCAAAATGGGATTACCTTCTCTAATTCGTCAAGGACTTACCTCCATTTCAAACGGTTTGCTTAATAATCTTATTAAGCCATTTGGCGATGCACCCATTGCCGCGATGAGTATTGTTCAAAAATATTCGTCATTCGTTATGTGCGTTGGGCTTGGCATCGGTCAGGGTTATCAACCCTTTGCCTCATTTAATTACGAGCTTAAGGAATATGACAGGGTTAAAAAGGGAAGCAAATTCTTGCTTACATTTGGTACAGTTGCAGTTGGTGCGCTAGCAACTGTTGGATTTATTTTTGCTCCCACTATTATTGCTCTTTTCCAAAAGGATGCCGACGTTATTGCAGTTGGTACACCTGCGCTTCGATATGCATCCATCGGCCTTTGGTTTTTGCCGATATCCGTTGCGTGCAATATGCTATATCAGAGTATAAGAAAAGCGGCAATGGCATCGTTTATGGCTATGATGCGCTCCGGTGCAGTTCTTATTCCTGTTTTGCTCATAACAAATGCGTTTTGGGAACTTGACGGAATAATTATGGCTCAGGGTATATCCGATATATTAACTGGTATAATCACCTTGCCCTTCTTCATCCAATTTTTTAAAAAAACTCCCTCAACGGCTAAGGCAAAGGAGAATTTATGAAAACAAACGTTAAAAAGGTTAAGCAATATATTCCGATAACCTTTATGGGACTTTGTGTTCTTGGGTTTTTGATTTTTACTGCCATAAATAAGGATTTCAGTATAGCAGATTTTCTTGAATTGACAAGGGGACATCCCATTATCACGTCGATTGCGGTTATAGTTGCCTTTGTTATCAAGGGATTTGTGGTATTTATTCCATATGCGGTTATTGCGATTTCAACTATGGCTCTTCTTGATTTTCCTGCAGCACTTATGACGGTTATAGTTGGAACTGTTGTGAATTTATCCGTTCCATATTGGGTTGGAAGACTCACAAAGGACGATTGGATTCAAAAAATTCTCAATAGAATTCCCAAGGCGCGACCTTATTTTGAGGCAAGTGATAATTTGTTTTTGGTTAGCTTCACTCTCCGTGCTCTCAATTTGTCTAATGAGTGTCTGGGGCTTCTTTTCGGCTCTGCTGGGCTAAAATATATACCATATATGATAGCAAACGGAATTGCCATCTTACCAAGTGCTATTAGTTATGTTATCATTGGTAAGGATATGAATTTAATTGAGTCGTTAAGCTCTCCAATATTTTGGGCGGCTATAGTTGTTGACTGTCTTATGGTTGCGGTTATGACGGTTTATTTTAGACGAAAAAAGAAAAAAATGGAGCTTGAAAAAGCTGCAAAGTAATAAAAAGCTCCCCAAAGGGAGCTTTTTGTGAATTTTTTTAAAAATTTTTGTTTTTTATTACACTTTTTCAAAAAAATCTTGACTATAGTATTGAAAGAAATTTTCGGAAAGGACGATTTTTATGAAGAAATTGATATATGTTTTATCGATGCTTCTCGTGATAATTTTGCTTGTTGGTTGCGGGACATCCGCAGCTCCAAATGAGGAAGGACCGGGGCTTGATAACGATTATCCTCAATATAACATTCCAACGGATTTTACAAGCATTTTAGGTTGCTTTGAATTTGAATGGAACGAGGAATACGCAGGTTATTTCGTTTATGAAAAGGACGGTAATGAGTATATAGATTTGATTATACCAAGTGAATACAAGGGCAAGCCCGTGGTTGGTATAGGCAAATACGCATTTAGCTCGTATTCAAAGGTGAGAGGTGTTATTATTCCTAAAAGCATAAAGGTTATTGATAGCTTTGCCTTTAGCTATTGCGATTATTTGCGATACATTGAATTTGAAAGTGGTAGCGAGCTTCGTATGATAAATGATTACGCCTTTAACAACTGCAAGGTGCTCTCAAAAATTGACGTGCCTGCAAGTGTTGAAAAAATAGGATACAGAGCTTTTTCTACATGTCCTATGCTTGAGAAAATTAATGTTGATGAGAATAACCAATACTATTGCAGTACAAATGACAGCGTTTATTCAAAGGATTTGACAACACTTGTTGTTGTAGTACCAACGTATAGCAAAACGGAATTTACAGTGCCTAAGGGAGTTGTGAAAATCATGGAGGGAGCTTTCCGTGATTGCGACAATATTGAAAGCATTACCATTCCCACAACCGTTAAATACTTGGGTGATAATCTTATTGGTGCATATTTAAAGCAAATTGACTTTGAAGGAACTATAGAAGAATGGGAAGCCATAGAGAAGGGCGCGAAATGGGATGAAAAGGCGCGCGATTACACTGTAATCTGCATAAATGGATCCATAGACTAAGTCGAATTTTGAAGATAAAGGAATTTTATGAATATATTCAAACGAATACGTGTTCCAATAGAGGATGAGGAAATAATTGATCTCTATTGGAATCGAGATGAAAGGGCAATAGAGGAAACGGATATTAAATATCACAAATATCTGTTTACTATAGCTTATAATGTTTTGTACAGTGACGAGGACTCAGAGGAGTGTCTTAACGATACTTATGTTGGGGCTTGGAATGCTATGCCACCCGAGCGTCCGCTTAATCTTAAGGCATTTTTGACTACGATTGCGCGTCGCATTGCCATTAATCGATATAACGAGAGCAAAAGAAAGAAATCTATTCCGTCAAATTTGACGTCTGCTCTTGACGAGCTTGATTATATGCTCGGAGATGATGCAATTTCACTTGAGATGGATGAAAAGCATCTTGCAGAGATAATAAGTGCGTATTTGAGAACGCTTTCAAAAAGGCATAGATACATATTTATGAGCAGATATTATATGGCAGAGCCGATTGAGAAGATTGCAAATGACCTTTCGGTCAGCAAATCTACGGTAAATAAGGATATTGCCATTATTAAAGAAGGACTTAAAAATGCTTTAGAAAAGGAGGGGTATAGGGTATGAATTCAGAAAAATTTAATAGCGCGCTTGAATATTTGGATTACGACCTCGTTGACGAATTCGTTAAGGAGAAGGAAGTTATTCAAAAAAAGAAGGTGCGCAGAAAAACAATCTCAGTTTTGACGCCTATTGCCGCCTGCCTTGTTTTGTTTATTAGTATTGGTTCTGCACTTCTTGGATATAATATGGGGTTTGATAAGGGTGGAAATCAGAGTCCTGAAAATCTTCAGGTCTTTTTTGAAAAGGATGGGCGCTTCGTTTTTGAATATCAGGGGCGTGTGTATCAGGCGTTTGTAACCCCAATGATTGGTAGTGAAAGCATGGATTTTGCCGATGGTGAATCCGTTTCCATTAAGGATGTTGGTGAGCTCATAAGCACAGTTGACGTTACCGATAAAAACGGAAATATAGCAACTATGGAAATATATTCAAGCAAGAGTGATACCTCGCACGAAGAAATTCTCCTCAAACTCGAAAACGGATACTTTCTTGCTAAAGGGATAGATTAAGTTCAAATTTTGATTTATCGGGATGTTAGTTGAAGTTGAAATGGCAAGATTTTTTCGTTCGCCTGCCGCGCAAGATCCTTCACTTCGCTTGCGCTTCGTTCGAGGATGACGCGCGGAATCTTTGCTCACGTTGAACCCGCGCGTCATCCTCGAGGGAGCCAAAGCGACCGAAGGATCTTGCGCGGAGTACAAACAAACGAGTTTAAACATCCCGCTAAATCCCAATTTATATAACAATAAAGGAGAAAAACTATGAAAAAACTTATTACTTTAATGCTTGTGATTGTAACTTGCTTTTCACTTTTCTCATGCGCTAAAATAACACAGTGGCAGCTTGAGAAAAATGCGATAGCACTTGCGGCAGAGAAGAGGGAATTGCCTTTGGAGATCAGATATAGTGATGAATATAAGGCATTTATTCAAAAGCTCGAGGCGTTTTCTGCTCGACTTACCGCTGAAATGACTCAAAAATATGGCAAAAATGACAATTTTGTTATCTCACCCATATCAATTTATATGGGACTTGCTCTTGCTATTGAATGCGCCACGGCTGAAACAAGACAAGAAATTCTCGATGCAGTTGGTGTTACTTATGAAGAAGTAAACAAATATACTAGCGGCCTTTATGCCAATGCTAACAAGGAATATATAAAACGAGTTGTAACCGGAAACAAAAAGGTTGTGGCTTATCAAATGCTCAATAACTCTATCTGGCTTGATAAGGACGTTGAGTTTGTTGAAGAAGGGGTAAATAATCTTGCAAACAACTACAACTGCGATGTTTTTAGGGCATCCTTTCAAAATGGTGAGGCGGAAAGACTTATAGAAAAATATATTGAAAATAAAACCAACGGACTTATTGATGCGGACGTTGATTTTTCACCCGAAACATATTTCGTTATTATGAATACCTACTATCTCAAGGAAATTTGGAACGAATATGGAAATAATCTTGATTTTACAAGTGAAAAATATGCTTTTGAAAATACCGACGGAAGCACAAAGAATTTACGCCTTTTAAAGAGCTATTACAGTAACGGAAAAGTATATGATGGCGAAAATTATTCGTCCTTCTTTGTGACTACAGAGCATGAATTTAGAATTTATTTCTTTGTTCCAAATAACGAAAATAAGATTTCTGATGTGTTTACAACGGAAAATATTAATACGGTGCTTTCAATGAGTGATTGGGGTTACGTTGATGATGAAAATCGTCAGCTTCATCACACAAGAGTCTTTTTCCCTGAATTCAAAACGGAATTTGATGCTGATGTTTCGAGTGTTCTTAAAGAAAAATTTGGGATTAATCGACTTTTCAATCCTGATGCGTGTGAAATGTCCAATGTTTCTTCTAATCCGGTTTGCTGCGAGGGATTTATACATATGGCTTCTTTAAACGTTGACAAAACAGGAATTGAGGGTGCAGCTGTTGTTTATATTCCCGGTGCGGGTTCGGCAGCACCTCCTCCTTATGAAAAGGTATATCACGATTTCTTGGTTGATAAAGCGTTCGGTTTTGTTATTACCGACTATGACGGCATCGTTGTTTTCTCAGGGATTATCAACAATATTGACTAACCAAAAAACCTCCCGATCGGGAGGTTTTTTATTGGATTTATTTATCTGTTGCGCTTTGCTCGTAGGCGGTGTCCTTTTGGAGAGCCGCCACGTCCTTGCTTGAGAAATATTCGAGAGGGTCAACGGAGAGACCGCCAACTGTCATTTCAAAGTGGAGGTGGGGCTCGTCTGCTACCTCAACCATTGCCGTTGAGCCTACTGATGCAATTTGTTGACCTGCTCTTACCGTTGCACCCTCAATAATGCCTGTGGGGAGATCAACGGACACGTTTTTGTAGATGGAAACAGCGTCACCGTTATGCTTAACCGCGATGCACTGACCCATTCTTACGTCCTCCCAAATTTGAATAACCGTTCCGTCTGCTACCGCACAAACAGGTGTATTCTCGTTTGCGAGAATGTCAATGCCGAGATGAACGCGATAGTCGTTCATTGTGGGCGAGAAAACCTGAAGCTCGGAATCGTGAACACCTGAAAGCTTGCCAGAAACGGGGAGGGAGAAGCTGGGGAGCTTTGAGCCGACATCACTTGTTGTGTCATCTGTGATTGTTGGCTTTTTTGTTGTTGTGGTGGTAGTTGTTGTGAATTTGGGAGTGGTAGCTTCGGGGATTGTCTGCTTGTTTCTGTTGGTGACAACAACTGCGGCAACGATGAAAATCATTGCCAATAGAATGGAGATTGCCGTTACGTAAACGGCGCGATTTTCTTTAAAGTTTTGCGAAAATTTTTCTTTATCAAACATAATTTTTATCCTTTCTGAGCGCAATTTTGCTTTGATAATAGTATTTTTGCCTTGAAATTTTGTTTTATACAAAAAATAAGTAAAATATCAAAAATATCTTCAATTTGTTTGACAAAGTATGCTTTTTTTGATATAATCAAATCAATAAAATGTGAGGTATAAATTATGGAAAGAATTTTACAAACAAAAGGAAAGCTTTTAGGAATAGATTTTGGCGATAAGAGAACGGGACTTGCAGTTTCCGACCCCTCAAGAATTTTAGCTTCGGGAATTGGATACATCTCACCCGGTGGAATTGTAAAGGTTGCAGATGCTATAGCCGAGGTCTGCAAGGAGCAGAGAATAGTGGGTATAGTTTTGGGCTTGCCTGTAAATATGGACGGCTCGCAGGGCTTCAGAGCAGATAGAATTAAGGAATTAGCATCACTTTTGAACGACAGAATGCCCGAAATTCCCGTTGCGTTTTTTGATGAGCGCCTTTCAACCATGGCGGCAACTCGTTTTCTCAACGAAACCAACACCCGCGGCGCAAAGCGCAAGGGCGTTGTTGACACCCTTTCTGCACAAATCATTCTCCAAAACGCGCTTGACAAGTTGAAGTATATGCAGAATGGTTGATATAAATGGCGTTTGTGAACAAATTATTAATCAAATGTCAATGAAATGTAAATAAATTAAAATTTATAAAAAATATCCTAAGATTTTGAAGAATTTTTCGAAGAAAATAGGTATTATATATAGAAGACTTTTTAAAAGGTAAAAATTTACTTTTTAGAAAGTTAATATATTAATACGAAAGGAGTTTTAAAAATTTGTGAGGATGACTTTTATGCAAGTGCTAAATCCTCGAAAGCTCATATTGAGCTAAAAGGTTTTGCGGTATTCCTTTCAAAAATGCCGATAAAAACGAAAAATCAAAAAATAAAAAGTAAAGGAGAAATTATTTATGAAGAATTTATTTGTATTTTTAATGGTATTAACATTAACAGTTGCTATTTTATCTTTTTCATCAGTGGGGGTTTATGCTACGCACAGTGAAGAGTAGTCGGCTGAAGAAGAAATTATGAACGAAAATGAGCAGGAAGGTTCTTCTGCTAGATTAACTCCTGGCGGAACATCACCAACAGGTGAGCAGTGGTATGAACTTCCTGTGAGTAGTGTTTATGGACCTCAATTGCATCATGAAGTTGATTATTCTGAAATGCCAGAATTGCTGACTTATTTAAAACCTGGCGATATTGTATACGAGGGTAATGGTCAATTTTTGGGAGATTTATTTGGACATATCGCTATGGTGATAGGAATTGCTTATGATTATCAATATCAGCAACCATTTGTGCTAATGATTGAAGCATATCTTGATGGAGTTGGATATTCGGTAATGACACCAGAAAGATTTCAGGAAAAGGATGTTGTGATTATTAGATTAAATGATGCAACGGAGTCTCAAATTCAAGGGGCTATAAATTGGACTAGATTTAGATTGGATTGCACCTGGGACATTAGTGAGATAATATCGGGTAAGGAATTCAATGGTCAGAAAGAAAAATGGTATTGTTCGGAATTTATTTGGGCAGCATACTATTCACAAGGGATATACATTGATAAGGATGACAATTTGCCCAATGGTGGATCCATAGTATTCCCTGACGAAATTCTTGAATACTCAAATGCGGTAACTGTATTGCATTATGAGTTTGCACCAAGTAGAGAAATTTATAATGATGTATATCATTCATATACATATGGTGAGGATGTATATTTTGAAGAGCATCAACATGTGTATACTGCAATAGATGAGTCTAGTCATTCGATTAGTTGCTATTGTGGATATGAAATCATGGAAAACCACGATTATGAGCCACATAATTTTTGTTATGAAAAATGCACAATTTGCGGTTATGAGAATCAGATTGTTGAACACGATTATACCCATAATTATATTTCTATAAATTCTTCAACACATTACGGTTATTGTGAATGTGGCGATAGAAAGGTGTTTTCACACGATTTTTATATATCTGGATTATACCAAATTTGTTCTAAATGTAATCATGAAGCGTCCATAAATCACACTCACGTATACACTTATACCCCATTGCTTGGAAGCAGGCATACTAAATCTTGCGGATGTGGGGATTATGTTGTTGAAACTTGCATAGGCACGGCATCAGTTGGTGGGAATTCGCGTTGCATGCTTTGTGGTCAAGATTTAACTTTTTTTCCCGGAATATTATCAATTGATGAAGAACCGGCATTACTCAATAATAAAGAAGATGAAGAATATTGAGTCAATTGTTATACTCGAGCATAAGGAGCTTTTGTGTTGACATAAGTGAATTATTATGATATAATTATAAAAACTAAAGGAGGATTTTTTTTGTGAAAAAATTAGTATCATTATTGCTTTTATTATGCACATTCACACTTTTACTTTCGTCTTGCGGAAGTTCAAAATTTGATAAGCCGGAGGATACCAACCTCGAATATTGGCTTTTTGATAAGCCGGATATTGATAATTGGACAAAGGTAGCTTTTGAAACAGAAAACATGTATTTGGCAAAGGGATACAAGGGTAGCACTACATATGAAAATGGTGAAACATCTATTCCTGAATGTTATGTTGCTTACTATGTAAACAAATATCCATATACTGATTTGGGAACTTCAAAAATAACTAAGATTAAAATTACAGATCCAAGTATTAGCGTTTGGGGTTTAAACATAAATTCTACGCGCGAGGAAATTATCGCAGTTGCTGAAAGACTAAATTGTAAATTGAGTGCTGATGATGAAAACCGCATAACGTTTATCTTTGAAAAAATATGGGTTACTGTTCAGTATGGTGATTTTATAGAAATCAATGCTCATGTTCCAACTTTTATGCACTATTTGAAGTAATGTTTTATTAAACTCAAAAAACAAAAAACACCTCACAAAACTGCGAGGTGTTTTTATTTGTTTAGTTAATTCAAATTAAACTATGATGTAAAGCGCGAGTACAAGTACAACAAGTACGGTTGCAAGTACTGCTGTTATCTTGAACAAGAGCTTATCCTTGTCGCTCATACCGGAGTTACCAAGGTAGGAATTGCTTCCACCTGCGATTGCGCCGGAGAGCTCCTTGCCCTTACCTGTCTGCATAAGAACGAGAACAGTAAGTGCTACTGCAACAAGAATAATAATAATTCCCAAAGCGATTGTCATTGTAATTTCCTCCAAAAATAATAATTATGAGTTAAACACAATGCTAAAATTAACCGAGCTTTGCCTGGTTAATCTTAATGCCAGGACCCATTGTAGATGCGATTACGCAGCTCTTAATGTACTGACCCTTAGCAGCAGCGGGTTTTGCTTTGATAACTGCACCAACGAGAGTGTTGAAGTTTTCAGCAAGCTTTTCGGGACCGAAGGAAGCCTTACCGATGGGGCAGTGGATGATGTTTGTCTTATCAAGACGGTATTCGATCTTACCTGCCTTAGCTTCAAGAACAGCCTTAGCCACGTCAGGAGTAACTGTACCAGCCTTGGGGTTGGGCATAAGGCCCTTAGGACCAAGGATCTTACCGAGACGACCAACAACGCCCATCATATCGGGAGAAGCGATAACAACGTCGAACTCGAACCAGTTTTCCTTTGTGATCTTTTCAACCATATCAAGCTCGCCAACGTAGTCAGCACCTGCTGCTCTTGCAGCGTCTGCCTTGTCACCCTTAGCGAATACAAGTGTTCTAACTGTCTTACCTGTACCGTTGGGGAGAACTACTGCACCACGAACCTGCTGGTCAGCGTGACGAGAGTCAACACCGAGACGAAGATGGAGTTCGATAGTTTCATCGAATTTTGCCTTAGAAGTCTGGCAAACGAGTGCGAGAGCTTCAGAAGGATCATAAGTTTTGTTCTTTTCGATAAGCTTTGCGCTATCGGAATATTTCTTACCGTATTTAGCCATTTTCAAACTCCTCCTTACTCTTCAACAGTAACACCCATGCTTCTTGCAGTACCAGCAACCATGCTCATAGCTGCTTCGATAGAACCTGCGTTAAGGTCGGGCATCTTTGTTTCAGCGATTTTTCTAACCTGCTCTTTTGTGAGCTGTGCTACCTTTGTCTTATTGGGCTTAGCAGAACCGGATTCGATACCGCATGCCTTCTTAATAAGAACAGGAGCAGGGGGAGTCTTTGTGATAAATGTGAATGAACGGTCAGCGTAAACAGTAATAACAACGGGAATGATAAGACCGATGTCATTCTTTGTTCTTTCGTTAAATTCTTTTGTGAATACGGGGATTGCAACGCCGTACTGACCAAGCGCAGGACCTACGGGGGGCTGGGGTGTAGCCTTACCTGCGGGCAATTGCAATTTAATGTAACCCATTACTTTCTTTGCCATTTTAAAATACCTCCAATGTGGTTTATACGGGAGAATTCACTAAATTTTTCTCCCTCCCACGCGGCAATTCTATGCCGCACATAAAAATGCTTGATTAGTCTTTGAGTTTGATCATACCCGAATCAAGCTCAACGGGCATGTCTCTGCGTCCTCTGTTAACAAGGACAGTAACTTTGTTTGAATCGTCGGAAATTGACTGAACTGTTCCTGTGTAGCCATCGAAAAGACCGCCAATAACAACAACGCTGTCTCCAACGGTGTAGCTAAGCTTAATCTTCTTTTCTTCGATGTTAAGTGCGGCTACCTCCTCATCTGAAAGAGGGGATGGACGAGATCCTGGGCCAACAAAGCCCGTAACGCCCGTAATTCCGCGAACTGCGTGCCAGCTTTCATCGTTCATAGCCATTTTGATATAAACGTAACCGGGGAAGAGCTTTTCCTCAACCTCGATTTCCTGGTCGCCTTTCTTCTCGATAATAATCTGAACGGGGATTTTAATGTCGTAGATCAGATTTTCAAGGCCACGGTTTTCAACAATTTTTTCAAGGCTTGTTTTTACCTTGTTTTCATAACCTGAGTAGGTGTGCGCCACATACCATCTCGGTCCGACATTCATTTCGTTAATATCGCTCATTTCGTTCTCCTTCTAATTAGAAGAGATTACCAAGCGCTGTGATTCCCTGCAAAAATACGTAGTCAACGATTGCCAAAGCAACACCGCAAACAACAATAACAACAACTACAACGAATGTGTTTTTGCGTACGTCTGTCCAAGGGGACCAAGAAATTTTCTTTGCCTCACTCTTAATGCTTCTTGCGAAGGATTTGATTCTGCTCCAAAGAGAAGGCTTGTCGCTTTTTTTCTTCACTTTTTTTGTTTCGGGGTTATTCGCTTTTTTGTTTTCCAAATCTGCCATAATAATCTCCTTTACAATTACTTAGATTCTTTGTGAAGAGTGTGCTTGCGGCAGAATTTGCAGTACTTGTTCATTTCAAGTCTGTCGGGGTCATTCTTCTTGTTTTTCTTTGATTCATAATTTCTCTGCTTGCATTCTGTACAAACGAGAGTAATTTTGACTCTTGCATCATTAGCCATTTTTTCGGCACCTCCCATTAAAATTTTTTTGACCTTTTCGGTCAGTGTACCTCCCTCTGAGATGGTATTATGCCAAGTCCTAAAGGACGGCGCGAAAACAGGCATAACAAAAAAGCCCATTCGCAGAGGTACTGCTATTTTATCACAAACGCAATACTTTGTCAAGGGCTTTTTTGAAATTTGTTTCTATAATAATATATTTAACCTATCCCCTCGACTCAAGATCGAGGGGATAGACGCATCAAATCTATTCTTCTGTCAATTCTATCCAATGGGTGCCGGTAATAAGTGTCGGTAAATCACACGAAAAGACTAACATATCCAGCTCCCTTACATTGACCGCATAACCGGTGGCCTCTTGCTCGAGAAGCTGCCTTAGATCTTCTTGTAGAAACTTATTGTTTTTTTCTAAGAAGTATCCGTATAATCTACCCGAATATTGTGTATAGTTATCATCAATATACACTAAATATCCCTCTGTCGGAGATGTGAGCTTTGTAACGTATACAACATTTCCCGATGTTAGCATACCTATATCGTAATGACCCGATAAGTAATCTTCTTTTAATGTAACCTCGGGCCATTTATCACCTTGACCCGCAGAAGCCTCTTTTATGCTATTAGCCCTTATTTCTACTGTATCGCGTTTATAGGTATAATCCACCTCAATTATTTTCCCCACGGCAAGTTCCGGTATTTCCTCCGAGCTTGCGGTTGAGGATTGCGAAGCAAACAAGGTTTCGTCGGTTATTTCTATTTTTATAAGATACTTTACATCTTGATCTTCCATTGGCTTTAGATAAAGATATCTTCCGTTGTAAATAACAAAAACCTCCCCAACTATAGTTCCGTTCGTTTCCTTTGGGGGTAATGTGGAAAAATGATATATAAGTAAAGGTGTAATACATATCAATATAAATGCTATTGTTATTATAATAATTTTTTTCATTGAATACCTCCCAAATGTATAATAAAAACCGCAGAGCAAGGCACTTAAATGCCCAACTCTGCGTTGCTTGTTTGGGCACTTTTTTGTGTCTCCCAATACTCTATTATAATTATAACACGATAATATATTGTTGTCAATATATTATTTTTTCGGCTCACACAAAAGCTTCAACGTATCGTAAATTGACTTTACTCCGATAAGCTCAATTCCGCAATCGATTTTGCGTTTTTCGAGGTTGCGATAGGGAACGATTGCCTTAGTAAAGCCAAGGCGTGCGGCTTCCTTGACGCGTTGTTCGAGATTGGAAACAGCCCTTACCTCACCTGAAAGCCCAAGCTCACCAATTGCGATGAGGTCATCGGGAACTAATTTGTCACGGAGAGAGGAAATGAGTGCCATAGCAACCGCAAGGTCGCTTGCAGGCTCGTCTATACGAAGACCGCCAATAACGTTTATATAGGCATCATTTGCCGAGAAACGCATATTAAGGCGCTTTTCAAGTACCGCTAAAATGAGATTTAAGCGGTTATAGTCAATTCCGTTTGAAGTTCTGCGCGGAACGGGGAAGGCGGTTGGCGAAACGAGTGCCTGAACCTCTGCGATAAGAGGACGCGTGCCCTCAATAGTGCAGAGTGCGCAGTTGCCCGATGCGTTCTTCGGGCGGTCTGCAAGAAGCATTTCCGATGGATTGCAAACCTCAATAAGACCTGCATCACCCATTTCAAAAACGCCAATTTCGTTGGTCGAGCCGTAACGGTTTTTCATCGCGCGGATTATTCTGTATGAATGCTGACGATCACCCTCAAAATAGAGAACGGCATCAACCATATGCTCAAGAATTTTCGGTCCTGCGATAGAGCCTTCCTTGTTGACGTGACCGACTAAAATGACGGAAATACCATCGTTTTTCGCCTTTGTTATGAACGCAAGAGTACATTCTTTAATTTGTGTAATAGTGCCGGGTGCACTTGAAATTTTGTCAGAATACATCGTTTGAATTGAGTCGACGATGATTACATCGGGTTTAACCTTTTCAACTTGAGCAAGAGTCTTTTCAAGCTCGGTTTCGGTCAAAATATAGAGATTTTTGCCAAGGATTCCAAGTCTTTTTGCACGGAGCTTGAGCTGACCCGTGGATTCCTCACCTGAGATGTAAAGCACTTTTTTGTGCTCACCGAGAGCATCGGAAATCTGCATAAGCAAGGTGGATTTACCAATACCGGGCTCACCCGAAAGAAGAACAACAGAACCGTGCACAAGACCGCCACCGAGAACTCTGTCAAGCTCATTAAGACGAGTGTTGCTTCTTATGTAGTCGGGAAGTTCCGTTTCTTCAAAGCGGAGAGCAATGTTGTCACGTCCGCTTGTCAATGTTTTGTGCTTGATTTCGCTCGGCTTTTCGGGGGCGGTAGAAATTACGTCCTCAACAAGAGAATTCCACGCGCCACACTGATTGCATTTTCCAAGCCACTTCGGTGAAACGCAACCACATTCCGAGCATATATAAACAGTTTTTAAACCTTTCATTTGTTTTTCCGTCCTTTTGTTGTAAATTGGGATTTATCGGTGAGAAGTTACAAAGTAAAAAATGGGTCGCTTTTGAAAAAGCTCCGCAAAACTTTTAAATGTTGGGGATTAATTGAAGTCGCGCAAATTGTGCCACGCCTCGCGTAAAAAATAATAGTAAATAAAAAACAACTGGCGAGGCAAACAAACCGTTTGATGTCTAAACGACATCATTTTGCGAGCAAAAACACGGTTTGTGTATGTGTTGTTATAGAACTAATGATTTTTCTCGGTGTAGAACAGGCACCTCAAAAAATCCAATTTGCTATTGCAAAACGTAGCCATTTTGCTATCAAAACGGTTATGTGCCGATTTTGTAGGGGGGCACTCCGTGCACCCGCTTATGAACTCAAACTAATTTCATTTTTGGCGGGAGGGAAAACCCCTCCCCTACGGATTTGTGCGTAGCCATTTTGGTATCAAAACGGCTATATGCAGAGTAGCAAAGCATGGTTTTTTCGTTTGTTTGCAAACGGAAAAACATTTGCGCCAAGCGCGTCAGAAGTGCAGGCGCACGATTTGCGCGGTCTAAATTATTACCCACTTATAAGAGCTTTTTGCGAGCTTTTTTTCAAAAAAGCGAAAATCTTTACTTAACTAACTATTCGATAAATCAAAATTTGAAACAAAAAAAGGGTTACCCCTCTTTTATTGCTTTTCAAATCCGTGTATAAAACCATTGACATCGGCAGAGCAAACATCACCGCCGATTACCTTGTTGCGATAAACGAGAATATTAATATAAACCTCACCATCGTAGTCGGGATAATTTGTTACGGTATAAGTATAGCGCATCACGTTTTTCTTTTTAAATGACGACAAGTCAAGCCCCTGCTTGCGTTGAATTTCGTTATATGCGGCAAAAATCTTATCAAATTCCTTTGGAATTGTCACCTCTTGCTCCTTGAGTGGTTGCGCGTCAACCTCCCATCCAAATTGCTTTATGAAATTTATTCTGTCCTCGTTGTTTTTGATTTTTTCATAATTGTATGAAACATTTAGCCCCACTTGAGTTGCTTCTTGACCCGTCACATAAGTTGGGACAAAAGCAATTAGCGCAATAAGCACTGTAAGCGCCAAGCAAATTACTGCAAAAAATTTAATAGTATTCGCATGCATTGAATAAATAAACATATATTAATTCCTCCTTAAACAAATTGGGATTTAGCGGAGAGAAGATAGTTAAGAAAAGATATCTTCTTTTTCGAGAAAAAGAAGCAAAAAGCTTTTAATCGTGGGTATTAAATTAATCCGCGCAAATCGTGTTGTTTGGCGCAACCAAACAACACATAACGATTTTGCTCATACATTCGCAAAATCTGTGATTTGCTAATGCCCAACGTAGCCATTTTGCTATCAAAACGGCTATATGCAGAGTAGCAAAGCGTGGTTTTTATCGCACTTGTGCGGTGAAAACATTTGCGCCAAGCGCGTCAGAAGTGCAGGCGCACGATTTGCGCGGTCTAAATTATTACCCACATATAAAAGTTTTTGCCAAGCTTTTTTCAAAAAGCGTCCTTTTTTTATCTTTGTAACTCCCCGATAAATCAAAATTTGAAATAAAAATCTATTCAAATATATGCGCGCTATTTTACTTTAATGCTTTTGTTGTTAACTAATTTTTGAAATTTATTTCCAAGGGCAAAGGCAAGGACGGGCAAGGATTTAGCTAAACGCAGAACGCGTTTAGGTTCAATTACCGTGCGCCAAGCCCATTCGAGATGTACTTTTTGCAAAAATTCGGGTGCGCGCACTTTCTTCCCTGACCAAACGTCAAGTGCGCCGCCAAGACAGGTGATAACCTTTATATTTTCAAAATCTTTTTTGTGTTTTATAACAAAGCTCTCCTGCATTGGAAATCCCATACAGACAATTAGTACATCGGGGACGGAGTTGTTAATTTTTCGAACTATTTCATCTTCGTTTTCAAAATAGCCATTATGAATACCGCAAATTTTTAGATTCGGATACTTTTTTATTAGGTTTTTAGCAGCTTTTTTGGCGACTCCCCGACGTCCACCTAGCAAAAACACGCTTTTTTCTTCTTTCTCAGCTAAAGCTATGAGTTTTTCACCAAAATCAATTCCTGCAACCTTATTTGCGATTGGCGTATCAGTAAGGCGCGAAGCAAGAAGCACTCCAACCCCATCCGGAAGCAGCACCGAGGCGGAATTTAAGGTTTCTCTTATCCCTTCATTTTTTCGTGCGCCCTCGAGCATTTCAAGATTTGGTGTAAAAAATATCCTTTGCTCACCCGAATGCAAGCTTACTCTTGCAAGTCCCAAAGCACGCGAAATAGGAATATCATCAATATAAATTCCAAACAAATTAACGTATTTTTTTAACATAAAACGTTTCTCCCGTTGACAAAATATGAAAAATGTGTTATTATTTATTATTATGATAGGTAATTGTGCGCTTTATTCACTTTTTACCTCTTTTCAGGGAGTTTTGTTATGCCCGAGCGGTAAATTCAATCCAAGGCTTCCTTGCTTTATGGCGGTCATAAGGCAAAACATTTGAGAAAATGGCAAAAGACAAAAAATTAGTTGAACAAATTACGTCTATGGACGTAGATTTTGCACAGTGGTATACAGACGTGTGCAAAAAAGCAGAGCTTATGGACTATTCAAGCGTTAAGGGTTGCATGATTTTCCGTCCATACGGCTACGCAATTTGGGAAAATATTCAAAAAATTCTCGATGCTCGTTTCAAAGAACTCGGTCACGAGAACGTTTATATGCCCATGTTCATTCCTGAATCCCTTCTTCAGCGCGAAAAGGATCACGTTGAGGGCTTCGCTCCCGAATGTGCTTGGGTTACTATCGGTGGTCAGAACAAGCTTGCCGAAAGACTTGTTGTTCGTCCTACATCCGAAACTCTTTTCTGTGAGCATTTCAAAAACGTAATTCACTCATATCGCGACCTCCCCAAGCTCTACAACCAGTGGT
>JAZQUS010000016.1:0-1928 GCA_045631445.1 Eubacteriales bacterium | reverse complement strand
CAATAACTACTTGGAGCAAAAGAGAGTCAATAATCACGATGCTTCTACTTATATGTGTGTTAAAGCAGATTTTGAACCGATTGTATCAGAGGAAGAATGGCATAAGTGTCAAGAGATTAAAGCTCGCAGAGTAAGGACTTCTTTTAAGAGTGCCAATGAAGCCACACAGAAGAAAAAATCCACTCACGGAATTAAGGAAAACAAAGACTTGTGGGGCAGTAAACTTCTCTGCACTTGCGGTCATTCTTTCAGAAAAAACAGATGGCATAAAAACAAAGGTATGCCTTGGTCGTATGGTTATCAATGTTACAACCAACTTAACAATGGCTCGGCAAGTCAACGAAGAAAAGCGGGAGCCGATGATACCGGATATTGCGACCAATCAATGATTGCTGATTGGAAACTTGAAATGATGGCTAAGATGATCTTTGAGCAGATATGGCAAGAGCGAAAAGAAACCGTTGAAACAGTCTGCGAGCTAATCAAAGAGTGCTATCAGGTTGAGAAACCTAAGAAGGTCAATCTAACCGGAATTGTAGCTCAAATAGAGCGTTATAAGAATAAGAAGAACACCCTGCTTGAAATGAGAACAGACGGTGAAATTAGCAAAGAGGAATATAAGGAGCAAAAAGAGAAAGTTGAAAAAGCTCTATTAGAACTTACGGAAGAATATAATCGTATGCTTGCAACTGAAGATGCAATACAAAATCCTGATATATGTTGGGACGAAATACAATCTTCGCTTAATGCTATGATAGATTTTTCCAATCCGCAAATTGAACGACACATCATTCGTAAGTTTGTTTCTAAAATTGTGCCTAATGGTAGAAATCATTTCCGTTGGTATATGAACTTGGATGGGAAAGATACAACCACAATAGATATGGTAACAGAGGGCAGAAAAAGCAATGCAGTCATCAGCTTCAATGATGACGAGGAGGATGAACCTCCTCTACATATCGGGGATGTAATCGGGTTGACTGAATTGCAACAATTTTTCCCGAACCTATTGAAAAACGAAAATCAAAATGGTATAATCTCAAACGTTGCTAAGTGTGGTAAAAAGTCATCCCTTGATGCTATACTGCACAAGCTGCTATTAAAGAAATGTAATTTAATTACAAAACAAATCCCCACCGATTTCTCGGTGGGGATTTTTTGTTGCTTTTGCAAAATTAGTTGAATTTCGGAAGAAAAAGTGCTAAAATTAGATAAACACATTATCTTGTACCAAATTTGGTGCAAAGTAGGGTGTATAATGTGCTTGTATCGCAAAAGCGATAACAAATTATAAATGAGGTGTATAAAATGAAAGAAATTTGGGTTTTGACTGTAAAAACTTCGCTTCCCGACACTTGCGGAAATTCAAGTGATTTAACAACAACTTGCCAAGCTTTTGATAGTTTTGAAAAAGGACGTAACGCTCTGCGCCAAACAATCAAGCAATATGCCTTTTCGAAAAACAGTATGTTTGATGGAAATGGTAACATTATATACTTAAAGCAATATGCAGATAACTTCGATGATGAAGTTTATGAAGACGATTTTGAAGTACTTGATATCAATCGTATCAACTATGTAATAGATTCTCTGCGCGAAGTCTTTTCGGGCAAGGACGTTGATTTTGAAATGGAGAGTGAGTACTGTACCGATTGGATGATTGCTATTCACTCAAAACCTGGTGAGGTTTCTTTTTGTGGTGAATATGATGGTCCGTGCAATGGATATAACCCTGTTTTGAGAACAAATATTTTTTCTATGAAAGAAGAAAAAAATTATTTTCTTTATATAGATGACTGCTTTGGTCAAGATGGTTGCACTTCCGAACTTTATATTGATTTACAAAAAGCTATATTAAACTAATTTCCCTCTTTTGCTGATAGCAGCGCAGGCTGCCATCAAGGGCTAAGATTTAACCCCATAATGAA
>JAZQUS010000015.1:0-13286 GCA_045631445.1 Eubacteriales bacterium | reverse complement strand
CGCAAATATTTTTCCGTTTGCAAACAAACGAAAAAACCACGCTTTGCTACCCTGCACATAGCCGTTTTGATAGCAATATGGCTACGCTTTTAGTAGCAAATTGGATTTTTCGAGGTGCCTGCTAACACCGAGAAAAATCATTAGTTCTATAACGGCACATAGACAAACCGTGTTTTTGCTCGCAAAATGATGTCGTGTAGACATCAAACGGTTTGTTTGCCTCGCCATTTATCTTCTATTAACTATTGTTTTTTTTGCGCGAGGCGTGACACAATTTGCGCGAAATTTATTTTCAAAAAAACGATTTAAAAGTTTTGGGGTTATAGGGGGATTTTTCAAAATCCCCCTAAATCTTTTCTTAACTATCTTCTCCCCGATAAATCACAATTTATCTATCAAAAAGGAGAGCCGTTATGACTCTCCTTAAGTAAAATTTACTTTTTATCTCTCGTCCAGCCTTCACCGTGATTTTCGAAGGCGCGGCTGATGGTAACGAATGCATTGGGGTCTGCGTGATTGATAATATGCATTAAATATGCATATTCGCGCATGCTAAAGGACACAATAAGCATCTTTTTAGATTCATTTGAGTATGCCCCTGTCACGTCAACCACTGTTGCCGTTCTATCAAGTTGTCTAATAATTCCCCTCGCAATTATTTCATGCTCGTCGGACACAATATGTGCCATATACGCACCATCGTTTCCGAGGAACACCTTATCAATCATCATAGCGCAAAGAAAAGCAGAAACTATACCCAAAAGTGAAACAACCATATCATCGATAACAAAAATACCAAGAATTACGATAATTGCATCAATAGCAAAAATTATATGGGAGCTTTTAATCTTCTTGAATATTTTCGTAAACAAGAAGGCAAGAACGTCAACACCACCCGTCGAGCCGCCGCCCTTATAGGCAATAGCACAACCAACGCCTACACAAACACCGCCAAGCGTTGCCGCAATAACAACTGCAACGTCGTGATATGGCGAATTGTGAATGATAAAATACCCGTTGAGTATGTTCAACTCAGAATCCACAAGCATTGCGCACCAACCATACATTATTGGATAGAATATTGTTGAAAGAATGGTTTTCAAAGCAAAATCCTTGCCAATAAAAATCAATCCCAAAAAGAACAAAATCCATGTGAGTGCGGTAATGTAGAAATCCTCTCCCAAGGTGTAGCCTAACACATCGCGAGAAAATGCATCAAGCACGATTGCAAGTCCCGAAACACCGCCTGTTACAAGCTCGTAAGGAACAAGGAAAACCGCAGTGCCAAACGCGAGCACGCCCGTTCCCAAAACGACTAAAAAGAAATTTTTTATATAAGACCAAACGTCAAGTTTACTTAAATTTAATTTCATAACAACCTCGAATAGAGAAAATATAAATATTATATATTATACATATTATACACTATAAAAACATATTTTTCAACAAATAATTGAATTTTCGCAAATTTATTTTCAAAAATTATGTTTTTATGTCCGTCATAGATAAAAATAAATGATTTATTTGTGCAAAATATCCAAAAATCACGCAAAACATTGCAATTATTCGAACAAGTTACCAAAATTGAGAAATTTTTGTCAAAGCCCTTGTATATTTTGCAAAAATGCGATAAAATAGATGTGTATGGGAACTAAAAAGTTCCGGACCTACAATAAAAAATAATTTATTTTATGGAGGACATTAAAATGTCAGTAAAAGTTGCTATTAACGGATTCGGTCGTATCGGCCGTCTTGCATTCCGTCAGATGTTCGGTGCTGAGGGTTATGAAATCGTTGCAATCAACGACCTTACAAGCCCCAAGATGCTCGCTCACCTTCTCAAGTACGACACAGCTCAGGGTAACTACCTTGCTCTTGGTCACACAGTTGAGTCCGATGACGAAGCAGGCACAATCACAGTTGACGGTAAAACACTTAAGATCTATGCTGAAAAGAACGCAGCTGATTGCCCTTGGGGTGAACTCGGTGTTGACGTAGTTCTTGAATGCACAGGTTTCTACTGCTCAAAGGAAAAATCTCAGGCACACATCGATGCAGGTGCTAAGAAGGTTGTTATCTCTGCTCCCGCAGGTAACGATCTTAAGACAATCGTATTTGGTACAAACAATGAAACACTTACAGCTGATGATACAATCATCTCTGCTGCTTCTTGTACAACAAACTGCCTCGCTCCCATGGCTAAGGCTCTTAATGATTATGCTCCCATCCAGAGCGGTATCATGACAACAGTTCACGCTTACACAGGTGACCAGATGATTCTTGACGGTCCTCACAGAAAGGGTGACCTTCGTCGTGCTCGTGCTGGCGCACAGAACATCGTTCCCAACTCCACAGGTGCTGCAAAGGCAATCGGCCTTGTAATTCCTGAGCTTAACGGTAAGCTTATCGGTTCTGCACAGAGAGTTCCTACATGCACAGGTTCTACAACAATCCTTGTTGCAGTTGTTAAGGGTCAGAACATCACAAAGGACGGCATCAACGCTGCTATGAAGGCTGCTTCTAACGAGTCCTTCGGTTACAACACAGACGAAATCGTTTCTTCCGACGTTATCGGTATGAGATACGGTTCTCTCTTCGATGCAACACAGACAATGGTTGCTAAGATCGACGACGACACATATCAGGTACAGGTTGTTTCTTGGTACGATAACGAGAACAGCTACACAAGCCAGATGGTTCGTACAATTAAGTACTTTGCTGAGCTTAACTAATTAAAAGTTAAAAATATCGCCCGACTTCGATATGAAGTCGGGCGGTTTATTATATTGATAATAAATAATCTCATTTTTTAAAAACAAACAAATATTCGTGAGCAAGCAAAAGAAAATTGTATTTTACACTATTAGTTTTCCAATATCCTGTTGCTTGACAGTTGTGTTGCTCTTTAATAATAATTTCTTTAAGTTTAAAGCCGGCAAGACGGAACATTGTCATTGTTTCAAATGCCAATGGTTGTACCATTCCGTTTTTGCGAGTATCACCCATAAGAACGGCACAAAACTTGTCCTTTTTCAAAACACGATAAGCTTCTTCCGCTACTCTATGAATTTCAGGAAGAAAAGCTTTCATATTCAAGTGGGACAGGTCGTTTTCGATGTATTCGCTATACTTAATAATATCGAAATAGAAATACATACCCTCGCCTGCGCGCATGGGCACGTCATCCTCGAGCGCAGCGAAAGATCTTGGCGAACAAAGTAATATAATATCAGTTGATAGCTTTTTTGAGTTCTTTTAGGAATATAAAAATGTGATTATCACACGGATCTTCTTCGAAATGTCTTTTTTCATCTACCCACAAATAATCCACTGTTTTTTGAATATTAGATTTTAATGCATCGTCCAACAACTGTCGAGCCAATATAGAATTTTTATCAAAGCCACTTTCTTTTATCCAAGAATTTTCTTTCAATAAATTTTCAAGTGCTCGTGAAACATTTTCACCCTTAACAAAACCTAAAATTTGCAAATTTTCGATATTTTCACCTTTAGGACTCTCTGTATATCCCTCTTGCGTATAAAAAACATAGGTATTCATTGTAACTTTCTATAAACTCCGTTTCCTAAAAATTCAATATATCCTTTATCTCTCAGAAATTGAAGCTGTTGCCTTATTTTTGCTTCAATATTATTGTTTTGCGGGTGCTTTATTGCTAATGAATTTGCAAATTGGTATATTTCACCCAAGCCAAAAACATCGTGTGGAATTTGATTCACGCAATTCAAAACATCCATCAACCAACCTCTTGCTGAAACGTTCGAAACAACCAACGAATTGCTTTTATTGACCAAATTAACCACATCCATAACGGGTTTAGACTGTCCGTTTGTTACTATATCAATTCTTCCCTGCACAGGTATTTTATCAATCAAAATATTACATCCAACCCAACCAGCGCGCCGAGCAGTAGGAGCCAATGGGGGTCTTTTTTCAATTATATCAGGAACAAAAAAGTGTTTAGGAATCAAAATTAAATCTTTAACACAATTTTGCTCTTTTGAATAATTCATAAATAAAAAATCAGGATTTTGATTGCTCGTTATCCTTTGTATCATTGTTTCGTATGCACCATCGTTGACTTTATGCTGTATAGAACCTTTTTTGCTTTTAAGTTCGAATTCATTACTACAGGATGGACAATAAAAATCCGCAACAGGACGATTATTCTCAAAGTGTGATATATTGGGATGTCCACATCTTGGACAATATAAATTTTCAGTTACCCAACTTTCTGTCAAAACACGCGCCTTTTGAGTATTACTATGATAGTTTTCTACTATGTCTAAGTTAAATTTTAAATTCATAACCATTTCTCTTTATTTCTATTTTCTTTTTTACGCATATCCACCGGCTTCTCCGCATCTCTTGGAATAATCCACATATTACCAAGCATAGCAACATTGGGAATTCGGTTTTCGGCACAGAGAATGGAAACACGCCTTTGTGATATATTCCACTTTTCAGCCGCCTCTCGTGCGGTAATGTATTGAAGCATAGTTTTTCTCCTCCAAAAAGATTTACTGTATCTATTATATTCCATATCTCGAACAATGTCAAGATCCAAATTCTATTTTAATAAAAAACTTCAATTTCTATCAACAAAAAAGCCACCGAAACACGTCCGATGGCTTTTTTCTTATCTCAAAAACTTATAAATCTTAATTCTATCCCTGAGTTTTATGAAGTAGAAGGTAATGAGTTTTGTGAGCGCGACGTCGTACATAACGAATGCGGCAAGTCCCAAGATGTATGTACCAACGAGTAGTAATCCACCGTCAAATTCGTTGGGCACGAAGATACTGATAAGCCAGAACATCGCAATAAGTGCCGCGTTTCCCGCTACAAGTTTTATAATCCAGCGGACGAGCGCAGAACCCAAGCGTTCAACGTGGGATTTGATAATAGGATAAAATCCCATAAAGCAGGTATAGAATATTGCAGGGGTTTTCTGTGGCAGGAGCACGAGCGACAAAATTGCCGTTGCAACGTACGCAAACCACGCATATTTATATCCCATCTCAATTACTATAACCACCACAAGAAGCGAAACTATCGCGCTCATAGTTAGGTCAAGCACCTCAATCGCGCATCCAAGATACAAAATTATCACCGAAAGCGCAACGAGAACGCCTGTTACCACAATTCTTTTATCAAAAGAAGACTTCCTTTTTGCCATATTATCACCTTAGCAACAAGCGATAAGGTCGCCACCCATACATTCACAGCAGCAGTCCATACAAATAAGTGATGTACAACAGTCAAGGTCGCAACAACCGTTGGATTGATACGTTCTATACGATCCATTATGTTGTGCTCTGCCACGGAACATATTTCTCGCGTGCTGATATTCGTGATTGCCGGGATCCATATTGCAAGCCATATCAAAAAATCTCTGTGCATCGGCATAATAGCCCTTTTTGGCAAGCACGCAGGCATAAAGATAATTCCACTCCGCATTTCTTGTTTCTTGAGGAGTTGTATGAAGAATCTGCTCTGCCTCATAGATATTGCCCATATTGATAAGCTGACGAACTCTGGTATAGAATTCACTACTTGATGAGCTACCTGGGTTGTATCCTCCACCGCCATGTGTGTTTCTGTTTTGATTTCCACCGCTTCTCATCTTTTGAATTTCATCATAAGCGGCATTAACTTCCTTCATCTTTTCATTTGCAAGCTCGGCAAGATCACTGTCTGCAAATTTATCGGGATGATATTTTTTAACAAGAGCGCGATATGCGTCCTTTATTTGTTCATCTGTCGCGTTTGCCTCAACGCCAAGCACCTTATATGGATCTTTCATCTATCTTCTCCTATATTATTTTTCTCTTTTTTGTCTTTTTTATTTAACTTTTCACAAACTCTTTTAACACTCTGAGGCATTCCAAGGCAAAGAATATTTTTAACAACCTCTTCCCTGTTTTTATCCTCATCGTCTATTAATTCTATCGCTGAAAAAGCGAGCGAGAGCTCCGCTTCAAGCATTTTTGAAATTGAAACAAGATTATCCTCAGTAAAATCCTGTCCATCATAGAGCAATACAAAGGGATTGTAACTTCCGCTTTCCCTGTCCTTTTTATAATCGTCAAATGCATCGACTATGTAAATCCATCTGCCAATGCGCTTACCAACGTTTTTTGCAATCAATTTTTTATCACCATCAAGCCCAAATGCCAATGCCTCTGCCATAAGCTCGCCAAAAATATCCGCAGGAGCGTCTATTGAAGCAACTCTATTTTGCTCAAGCTCACCCAGTGCCTTCAACTTTTCACATATTATATCGTAAAGATCGGGCAAGCCAAACATTGATTCCCTCTCCATTTGAGAGAAAACTAAATGCAAAACCTTTGCTAATAGCTTTTTCGCACCCTTTTCATCGTTAAGGTTATCAACAATCTTTTGCGATGTCAAAATTCCTCCAACATAGGCAGAAAATTCAAGCTCGGGATTTATTTGTACCGTATTTATTGGCTTAATTATATGTCTTGGGCATCTCTTTTTTACAATTTCAACCCTCGTACCCTCAAGCATCTCTCGAACAAGCGCAAAGAAAGTAACGTCATAGCTCAAGCTCATTCTTGAAACACAACCCGTGCACTTTCCCATAGCGTGACAAAGTCCGCAATATGTCGCACGATAGTAATCAAACTCGCGCACGCGCAGGGATGGTTTATCAATCAAAACATATCCAAACATAAAATCCTCCTGCGTGTTTTTATTATTGACTTTACTCCAATAATATGATAAAATTAAATAAATTAAATCACATCAAGGAGATAAGTATGGCAAAAATTCAAAAATGGTCCGTTGAGCTTTACGGTGAGGTACATAACGTTGAATACACACCTCGTACACTTTTTTCAAAGGCAAAAATTAAAATTGATGATAAAACCTACCCAATTCACTCTGCTAAGCTTTTTGGCGCAAGTCAGGAAGTTTTCCGACTTGGCGGTGAAAGAGCGGTTATTTCAATCGAAAAGAATAAAAAGGCAACTCTTTCCGTTGATAACGAAACAATCAAAGAAATCTAACTTTTAAGGCATTGATTTTCAATGCCTTTTTTATTTTTTAAAGTTCTTCTGCACTTCCTTCAAGGCGAAGAATTTGGATGTCAAGATTTCCGTTACGAACACGAAGATCGTCAATAAATGTACGAAGTTCATCTTCATTCTTCATCTCAATTCTATATGTAAGCTTATAAAGACTACCCATATTAACAAGTTTTACAGCAACAAGAGTATTCTTCTTGGTATATTTTTCAAACACATCGTCAAATGCACCTGTAAAATTGAGATTTTCAGGAACTGTAATAATAAGTTCCTGTTCCCTGTCGCTTCTCATATTAATAGTTGAAAGCACAAGAATGCAAGCACATGCAATAAGTGTGAAAAGCACACCAATTCCAACGTAACCGGCCGCACAAGAAAGACCTGCAGTCATAGCAACAAAGATTGAAACAATGTCGCGCGCCTTCGCAGGAACGGAACGGAATCTGATAAGAGAAAACGCACCTGCAACGGCAATACCTGTTCCAACGCTTCCGTTAACCATAACGATTACCGTTTGTACCGCAAGTGGCAAAACGATGAGTGAAGCAAAAAAGCTTTTTGTAATTCGATATTTAAACGAGGTCACAAGAGCCACAAGCAAACCACAAAATATAGCCGCGCCTGCACTTAAAAGATACGTTGCAACACTCATTCCACCTAAAAATATATTATTAAACAAACTCATTATTATTTCCTCTCTATTAATTGATTCATATCATAATATGCGTGTGCATATTTTGAAAATTTAGCAGGATATATCTTGCATTCCGAAAGCGCGTGTGCTAACCAAATAGGCATCGCTCCAGGCGTTTTTATTTCAAGAATATATTCTCCTTTATTAACAATAGGAGTTCCCTCTCCGATATTGTCCTTATTAGGAAAACCCAATCTATATCTCAAATTCTCATCAAACGTCAAGCGAACGTTTCCGTCCTCCTGTAAAAAGAACGCCTCCCTTTCACAAAGAATACAAACGTTTGGCTTAGGATGATGATAAAATTTCATAAGATAGTCGATTTCCCTCATAATTTGAGAATCAATCGGTGGTTCTCCACTTTCAATATACTCAAAAACATCTCTTTGAGGCATTGAAACTCTGCGCTTATACACAACGCCCTTATACTTCTTTTTGATTTCAAAAAATATCTTTTTGTCATCACTCGGCACACCGTAGCTTCTTAACCTCAACTTTTCCTTATAAGAAATTGCATTGATGGAATTTCTTATCAAAAGAAAATCCGGAGTATCAAGATAAAGTGAGCAGAGCGTATTTCTGCCGTGCTTATCAGGAACAAGTTTATCGCGGACAAGTGACATAAATTTATTATATTCTTCGGTATTTAAGCGATATTTTTTCTCTTTTCGCTTAAATATCATAATATCCGCCATAAAATCACTCCCTCTTAATATACTATCATATTATTATATCATATATATTCATTATTGTAAATCCAAAATCTTAAAAAATCTTGAAATTTTGCACATTTGCTCAAAAAACATCAAATAAAAATCTATTTTAAGCATTTTTTAAGTTTTTTAGGCTAAAATATCTTGTAAAAACATGTGATATGTAATATAATATATATGATTATCAAGAAAGGAGCTTTTTATGAATATATTAATTGTTGAAGACGAAAAGCGTCTTGCAGACGCGCTTTCGCATATTCTTTTGGAACAAAAATATATGGTTGACGTCGTTTATGATGGTGCAGAGGGCCTTGATTATGCCCTTAGTGGAATATACGATTGCATCATTCTTGATATAATGCTCCCCTCTGTTAACGGTTTTGAGGTTTGCCTTGAGCTTCGACGCAAGAAAATTACAACTCCAGTGCTTATGCTCACCGCAAAGGATACTATAACGGATAAGGTAAAAGGTCTTGATGCAGGCGCAGATGACTATATGACAAAGCCCTTCTCCCCCGAGGAGCTTTTGGCTCGTCTTCGCGTGCTCACAAGACGTCGAGGTGAGGTAATTCTTGACGAAATAAAATACGGTGATATAACACTTCATCTCGATCAATCCAAGCTCTCCTGTGATAAGAGTTTGAAAAGCATTCATCTCAATTTTAAGGAGTGTGAGCTTTTAAAAATGTTTTTGGCAAAGCCCGACATAATCATATCAAAGCAAGATATTATCACAAGAATTTGGGGATACGATTCCGATGCAGGTGACAACAACGTTGAGGCATACATATCTTTCCTTCGCAAAAAGCTTTCATTCGTTGAATCCAACATTGAAATCATTTCAGCCAAAAAACTCGGATATAAATTAACCACAAAGGTGTAAATTATGTTAAAAAAATTAAAAATCAGGCTAATTCTTCATAATATTCTAATTTTAGGAATAGTTTTTGCGCTTTTGTTTGCCGCATTTTCTCTCTTTGTCTATATAAGAGAAGAAATTGTAATCACAAATGCACTTAAAGAAAATATTGTCAGTGCTGCAAGCGATTTTGAGGGTATGGGCCATATGCCACTCCCCGATGATAAAATATATGAATTATCCCTTACTGTTTTAGTTGATTCAAACGGAAAAATCATCTATTCATCTCAATCAGAATTTGATAAAGAAAACATTCAAAATGCAATCAATTATGCTCTTGAATGGGAAAATGATCGCGGCATATACTTTGACCAAAACCTTAGTTTTTTAAGACAATCAACTCCCAAAGGAATTATTATTTCCTTTCTATCCCGTGAGCATATCAACGAGCGTCTAAAGGAAAATCTTAAACAAGGTGCCCTTGCAGGTTTTATATTTATGCTAGTTTTTTCCTTTATCAGCATACGTTTGGCAAGTATGGCACTCGCTCCGGTTGAAAAGGCGTGGGAACAACAAAAACAGTTTATTGCAGATGCATCACACGATTTAAAAACACCTCTAACCGTTATCCTTGCCAACAATAATATCATTTCATCTCATCAGAATGAAACCGTCGAATCACAGATGAAATGGATCGAAAGCACCAACGAGGAGGCCAAAAGAATGAGTGACCTCGTTAATAAAATGTTGGAGTTAGCAAAAAGCGAAGCAACAAAAGAAGAGCTCAAATTCGGTGAGGTGAATTTGAGTGAGGTTGTTGAAAACTCTATTTTGCAATTTGAGGTTGTGGCTTTTGAAAAGAACGTAATGATGGAAAGCGGAATTCAACCCGATATTGTAGTAAAGACACACGCGCCAACCTTCTCAAAGGTGCTTGAAATTCTTTTTGATAACGCTATTAAATATAGTGATGAAAGCGGAAAAATCAATATTGCCCTTTATCAATCCTCTAAAAAAGTTTATTTCACCATAAACAATAAAGGAGAATATATAAAGCCCGACGAGATTTCTCATGTTTTTGAACGTTTTTATCGTACCAATAAGGAGCGCAAGGTGGGCGGACACGGTCTTGGTCTATCCCTCGCAAAGAAAAAATGTGATATGCTCGGTTGCAAGCTCTCCGTTGAGTCCAATGAAGAGGATGGCACAACGTTTACTATAACCTTAAAAGCAAGAAAATAAATTAAAGCGGTAGGCAAAAATGCTTGCCGCTTATTTCATAAATTGGGATTTATCGGGGAGAAGTTACAAAGATAAAAAAGTCGCTTTTGAAAAAGCTCCGCAAAACTTTCATGTAGCTTTGCGGTAAGATTTCGCGCAAATCGTGTTGTTTGGTGCAACCAAACAACACATAACGATTTTGCTCATACATTCGCAAAATCTATGATTTGCTAATGCCCAACGTAGCCACATTGCTACCTAAATGGCTATGTGCAGAGTAGCAAAGCGTGGTTTTTGTTGCACTTGTGCAACAAAAACGTTTGCGCCAAGCGCGTCAGAAGTGAAGGCGCACGATTTGCGCGGTCTAAATTATTACCCACTTATAAAAGTTTTGCGGAGCTTTTTCAAAAGCGACCTTTTTTACTTTGTAACTCCCTGATAAATCAAAATTTGAAAACCATAAAACGAAAAAATCGAGGCGCTATCAAAAGATAACGCCTCTTTTATACTCAATCGGACGAGCCGAATAACTCTCAGGTTGGTTTTATGATAAAATATATATAAAAACAACACAAATCGTTGTTGAGAATTTGGTTGAGGATTTATTTAGCAAAATCCGCAACTCTGCTTTCCCTAATTAAGTGAACCTTAATCTGACCGGGATATTTCATTTCTGCCTGAATCTTGGCAGCCATTTCTCTGGCGATGAGCTTCATGCCGTCATCGTTAACCTGTTCGGGTTTAACCATAACGCGAACCTCACGTCCTGCCTGGATAGCATACGCCTTGTCAACTCCCTCAAAGCTTGTAGCAATTTCTTCAAGTTTTTGAAGACGTTTGATATAGTTTTCCATATCCTCGCGGCGCGCACCGGGTCTTGCAGCAGAAATAGCGTCTGCCGCCTGAACGAGAATCGCCAAAATCGTTCTAGGCTCAACATCGTTGTGATGTGCCTCAATTGCGTGAACGACTTCCTTGCTTTCTTTGTACTTTTTAGCGGTATTCACACCAATTTCAACGTGAGATCCCTCAACGTCGTGTGGGAATGCCTTACCAATATCGTGAAGAAGACCTGCGCGTCTTGCCGCATTTGCGTCAACACCGAGTTCCTCTGCCATAATACCTGCCAAAAATGCAACTTCAATAGAATGTTTAAGTACGTTTTGTCCATAACTTGAACGGTAACGCAAGCGACCGAGAAGCTTAACGAGATCGGAATGAATTCCGTGAATGCCAACCTCAAAGGTAGCTCTTTCACCCGCCTGTTTAACGGACGCATCAACCTCTTTCTGTGCCTTTTCAACCATCTCTTCAATTCTTGTAGGATGTATGCGGCCATCGGAGATAAGCTTTTCAAGCGCAACTCTTGCAACCTCACGGCGCACAGGGTCAAAGCCTGAAATTGTGATTGCTTCAGGTGTGTCATCAATAATGAGTTCAACACCTGTAAGTGTTTCAATTTTTTGGATATTTCTACCCTCACGACCCATAATTCTTCCCTTCATTTCTTCATTGGGCAATGCCACAACAGAAATTGTTGCTTCTGCAACGTGGTCTGCCGCGCAACGTTGAATTGCAAGGGACAAAATGTTTCGTGCTTTTTCTTCAGAATCTTCTTTGAACTGCTGTTCAAGCTCATCAAGTCTTTGAGCAAGCTCGTGCTTAACTTGACTTTCGATTTTTTCGATAAGCTGCTCTTTAGCTTCCTCAATGGTAAGCCCCGAAATTTGCTCAAGCACCTTGAGTTGCTTTTCGAGAGTTTCGTCAACCTGAGCGCGAACAACGTCTGCGTCCTTGAGCTTTTTGTCAAGTTGCTCGTTCTTCTTCTCAAGTGCCTCGCTCTTTTTATCAAGGTTAGCTTCCTTTTGAGCCAAACGGTTTTCGGTTTTGGATTGCTCAGCGCGGCGCTCTTTCCATTCGCGTTCAGCTTCATTTTTTTGCTTAAGGATTTCTTCCTTCGCTTCAATAAGAGCTTCCTTTTTGCGTGCTTCAGCTTCCTTCTTCTTGGTTTCGGCTTGCTTTTCAGCGTCAACTACGATTCTTTTGGCTTCTTCTTCGGCAGAACCAATCTTGCCCTCAGCAACCTTTTTGCGAAGAACCATACCTGCAAAAACGCCGACTGCAATTGCGATAACTGCCACAAGAACGTACCATAATGCTTCCATATTGCACCTCCTTTTTCATATTTAGTTGTCAATAATCGAATGATGTAATCTATAATGAATAGTAAAAGCCCTATTTAACCATTTTAGTTACTCTTTTATTTTACACACTTTTGTATCATTTGTCAAGATATTTTTGCACTGTTAATATTTTTTATTTTAATTTTTATGTAAAAATACACTATTTTGCATAAAAAATTTCGTAAATACTTGATTTTTTCAAAAAAATAGTATATAATAATCGTTAGTAAATTTTTATTTGGAGGATTTTCAAAATGCTTGTTTCAGCAAAAGAAATGCTTACAAAAGCAAAAGAAGGCCACTATGCAGTTGGTCAGTTCAATATTAACAACCTTGAATGGACAAAAGCCATTCTTCTCACAGCACAGGAGATGAACTCCCCCGTTATCCTTGGTGAAGTCGGAGGCCAAGCGGTCTTAGGAAGACAAGACCTGATAACAACTCCTTGGCTCACAGAACGACATGGCTACGATCCGACTTCCTTGAATGGACAAAAGCCATTCTTCTCACAGCACAGGAGATGAACTCCCCCGTTATCCTTGGTG
>JAZQUS010000014.1:0-24342 GCA_045631445.1 Eubacteriales bacterium | reverse complement strand
ATATACAAGGCTACGCCTTGATTTGTTTGCAAAAATATGACAGCACCTACTATATCTTTCGTTTATTAGCTTTAGCAAAAGTATATATTGGCAAGCACAAAAATATAATTGACATAATCCCCACCAAAATGCAACCAACCTTTTGATCATTTATTTCCCTTAAGTTGTAATCTTCTAATGAAAGAATAATTTTGCTTTCTATCCGCAAATCTATTATTTCATAAGAAAAAGATTTTGTGGGTGCGGTTGTTATATAGCATAAAATTTTATCCCCTTGTTTTACTGAATCCATTTCTTGGTGATTTGTAGCACCAAAACCAATTCTGCCAATTATGAGCGGAGCTTGTTCTTCATTTGTATATATTACATAGCGAGCGTTTCTTCCAGTTAATTGCTTGATACTTTGCACGGTAAATTCTCTATATGCAAGTTCTCCATAATCATAAGCGCTATGATCTAAGTTATTAGCCCAAAATATTGCACCAATAGCCAAAGCAATGCCCATCATTAACAAAACAACGGACAAAACCATTTTTACCTTTTTGCTCAAATACATCTCAACAACCTCTTTTCGCTATGCTTTAGAATGATTATATCATATATTGAATCTTTTGTAAATACATATTTGCTCCGCAAATGTGAAATATTCGCTAACGCGAATGTGGGCAAATTTCATTTCACATCGAACAGAGCAAAGGCGGCGTGAGATATTTCACAATTCGCGAAGTGGATTATTTCACATTTTGCCACAAGGCAAAATATTTCACTTGAAACGCTACAAAATTTATGATATAATAACAATAGAAAGGCGGTGTTACTATGTCAGAATCAAAACTTCGTGATTTATCAATCGATTTTGCAGTTAAAATAATCAAGTTGTGTGACGGCATAAAAGGTCACTATTCTCTCGTCAATCAATTAGAGCGTTCATCAACCTCTATCGGTGCCAATATTCACGAGGCAAATTACGCACATAGCAAAGCTGACTTTATAGCAAAATTTCAAATCGCGCTTAAAGAGTGCTATGAAACAGAATATTGGATTGAACTGTTTGTAAAATCAGAATTGATAGAGCAAGAAAGAGCCAAAGAGCTTTACAATCAATGTGGTACAATCCGCAGACTGTTAATCGCCTCCATCAACACTGCAAAGGAAAACAACATATGAACCTCCTCGCACCAAAATATTACCTTGATTTCTCCTGCATAGCGGATCAGTGCAAGCACTCGTGCTGCATCGGTTGGGAGATTGACGTAGACGAAAAAACAACGAAAAAATACTCCTCACTTGAGGGTGAATATAGTGAAAAGATAAGAAATAGCATCGAAATAGAAGACACTCCACATTTCAAGCTCGCAGAAAATGAAAGATGCCCCCATCTCAACGAAAAAGGGCTTTGCCGCATCATTTTAAATTGTGGTGAAGATTGCCTTTGTGACATCTGCCGCGAGCATCCGCGCTTTTACAACTTTACAAACGCGGGAAAAGAGGTTGGTGTTGGAATGTCCTGCGAGGCGGCTTGCAACCTCATTTTAAGCTCCGATAATTTCGATGAATTTGTAGTTCTTTCAGGAGATGAAACACCCATCGAAACAACCGAATTTGATGCTACTGAAGAAAGAAATAAAATATATCAAATTCTTCGCAAAGATGACTTCACATTGAGCGAAAAAACCCAACTTATTTCTGATTATTATGACATCTGTATTGATGATAAAAAAATCAGAAAAACCCTTGAAAATCTTGAGTTTTTAGACATTTCACACAAGGAGCTTTTCTGCAAATTCACCACAAGCGACGCAAACGATAAACCAATAGAAAATGAGCTAACTCGCGCATTCGCGTACTTCGTTTACCGCCACTGCTCCGAAGCAAGTGACTATGAAGAATTCTTCCTCTCCCTTAACCTCGCTCTTGTTTGCACGCGCCTAATTTCTTCCCTTGCCACCAAGGAAAACATCGAAGAAATAGCAAGAATCGTATCCGAAGAAATCGAGTATTCCGAGGAAAATATCGAAGCAATTAAAAACTCTTTCATTCTAAATGATGAAAGCTTGTTCAATTAAACATTGTACCCCTTGCGAAAATATCGCAAGGGGTATTTATATTTTCAATTAAATGATGGTGGTTTACCAATAATATCGGTAAATCTGCTATCTTCAGGTGATGGCTCTGACAAGCTAAAATACATTTTCGCAGCTTTAGTAGTTCCAAAATCACGGTTTGAACCACTATTTTGCACCTTATTAAATGCCTCGCGAAACATAGCATTATGTGCTTCCTCACGATTGAGCAAAAAGTCTATCGTTGCTCTTACTTTCTTATCCTCAATCTGCCTATACAAGTACTCGTACACCACTTTGGCTCTCTGCTCACTTGCAATATTAGAAAGCAAATCAGCACAAAGATCACCGGTAACGGTCACGTAATCAGAAGTCCACGAATACCCCGAAGCATTGATAAGTCCAGGATTAAGACCTAAAATTACGTGAGTTTGTATTTCACCTGCAGGAACCTTTGAAGCATCCACATCGTGTCCGTTAAGAAGATTGATAGTCTCCGCTATCATCTCCATATGAGAAAGCTCCTCCGCAGCAATATCCATAAATAAATCCTTTATTTCCGGGTCCTTTATTCTAAAACTCTGCGACATATATTGCATAGCCGCTTTCAATTCTCCGTTCCCCCCACCGAGTTGTTCGTGAAGAAGAGCGGCATACTGCGGATTGGGTCTTTCTATCTCCACAGGATGAAACAACTGCTTTTCGTGTTTAAACATAAAAATCCTCCTTAAATTTTGTTGCTTTATTGTTGACTAAATTTTCAAAAAATAATCGCATAAGGTTGAAAAATCAATCAATATGTGATATAATTATTAAATAAAGTTGAACACGGAGCATATTATGAAAATTATAGATATAATAAACGGAAGCAAGCCCTCTTTGTCATTTGAGGTTTTTCCACCCAAAACGAGTGATAAATATGATAGTGTTTCTTTAGCAATAAAAGAAATCGCGCGCCTTAATCCCTCATATATGAGCGTGACCTACGGTACAGGCGGCGGCACAAGTGAATACACTGCAAAAATTGCTCAGGATGTGTCGTCCTTGGGTGTCACTTCCTTGGCGCACCTTACTTGTATATCATCTACAAAAGAGCTTGTACAAAAACAACTTGAAACACTTAATAATCTCGGTATAGAAAACATTCTCGCGCTTCGCGGCGATATTCCCGAAGGACTTAATATCAGTAATTGTGATTTTCATTATTCGTTTGAATTGATTGACGAGATTAAAAAACACGGTAGCTTTTGCATCGGCGGTGCTTGTTATCCCGAATGCCATCCCGAAAGTATTAGTGTTGAAAAAGACATTGAATATCTTAAATTCAAAGTGGAGCACGGTTGTGAATTTTTAACAACTCAAATGTTTTTTGACAATGATATTCTCTACCGCTTTTCAGAACGCCTCGAAAAATCTGGCATTAGCACGCCGATTGTTGCAGGAATTATGCCAATCACCGCACCCACTCAATTCGAAAAAATAGTAAAGCTTTCGGGCAACGCGCTTCCAAAATCATTTTTAGATGAGGTTTTGCGATTTGAAAATGACCCCGTAGCATTCAAACAAGCAGGAATTGAGTTTGCAACAAAGCAAGCAAGAGAGCTTTACAAAAATGGTTTCAATGCCGTTCACATTTACTCAATGAACAAGCCCGATGTGGCAAAAACAATTCAAAATAATCTTTTGGACGTGATAAAATGATTTATAACGATATTATCTTTGGGAGCACCTCTCCCAAAGATTTTATAATCAACAAAATTGAGTTAGCAACAAGACTTAATGCAAATCTCGATTTTGATTATGAATTCATAAACAAATATATTGATGAATTCAATGAATCGGTAAGCTACAAATATGCCTATGTAAGATTACCTATTTCAGTATCAAACAACGTTTGCGATTTCGGTTTTGCAACTGTAGAAAGCAATTCCCTCTCTCGCGTGCTTCGTGATTGTCAAGAGGTATTTATTATGGCAGTTACCACGGGAATAGAAATTGACAGATTAATTACCAAGCTCTACCTAAAACAAGATTCAAGCGCATTTTTTATAGATTCAATAGGCTCTGCCGCGGTTGAAAGCTTTGCAGATTATCTAAATAAAGAAATATGCCAAAATCTTAATACAACCAATCGTTTTAGCCCTGGATATGCTGATTTCCCTCTTGAAATTCAAAGAGATTTACTTGCAAGAATAAATGCAAATCAAACAGTGGGAATAACTGTTAATAACGAACTCTTTATGACACCTATGAAGTCAATAACCGCAATAATCGGAATAAAATAAAGGAGACCGCTATGGCAAATATAGTTGAACTAATAAAGCAAAAAAGAATATATTTTGACGGCGGTCTTGGAACAATGCTTCAAAAAAGAGGTTTGCAAGCAGGTGAACTACCTGAAAATTGGAATTTGGAGCATCCTGAAATCATTACCGATATTCATCGTCAATATCTCAACGCAGGTGCAAATATAATCACCACAAATACATTTGGTGTCAATTCTTTAAAGCATAAAAATTATGCAGAATTGATAAAATCCGCGATAAGCTGCGCTAAAAGAGCCAAAGAAGGATTTGAAGAAAGCTTTATTGCTTTTGACATTGGTCCTCTCGGCAGATTTTTAGAGCCAATCGGTGATATTTCTTTTGAAGATGCAGTTGAGATATTTGCCAAAAATATCAGAGTCGCAAAAAATCTCGGTGTAGACCTTATCATCATAGAAACAATGACCGACTCCTATGAAACAAAGGCGGCGGTACTTGCGGCAAAGGAAAATTGTAATCTTCCTATATTTGTAACAAATGCTTATGACGAAAGCGGTAAACTACTCACGGGTGCTACTCCCGAAGCTATGATTGCACTTCTCGAAGGACTTAACGTTGACGCAATCGGTATAAACTGCTCATTCGGCCCCGATAAGATGTTACCATTGGTAGAAAGATACTATGCTTCTTCATCACTCCCTATAATTGTCAACTCAAATGCAGGTCTGCCAACTGTAGTTGACGGAAAAGCCACCTATTCTCTCAACGCGGAAAAATTTGCCGGTTACGTAACAATTCTTGCGCAAAATGGTGCCAGCATTCTCGGAGGTTGCTGTGGTACAGAGCCAGATTACATTCAATCCGTAGTAGAAAAAACTAAAAATATACCCTTACCCAAAATAGAAAAGAAAAACAAAACTGTTATTTCATCATATACACACGCGCTTGAAATCACTGATGATCCAATTATAATCGGCGAGCGTATAAATCCTACGGGCAAATCAAAATTTAAAGAAGCTCTTCGTAATAACGATATAAATTATATATTGCAACAAGGACTCACACAAGCCGAACAAGGAGCTCATATCCTTGACATAAATTTGGGCTTACCTGAAATTGATGAAAAAGAAATGATGTGCAAGGTTGTTAAATCTCTTCAAGGGATTTGTAATCTTCCTCTCCAACTCGACTCAAACAATCCTGTAGTACTTGAAGCGGCTATGAGAATTTATAACGGCAAACCTCTTGTAAATTCAGTAAACGGTGACACCGAAAGCATGGAAGCAATATTCCCTCTCATTAAAAAATACGGTGGAACAGTTATTGCGTTGACACTTGATAAAAACGGTATTCCAAATACTGCAAAAGGCAGGATAGAAATTGCAGAACGCATCATACAAAAGGCAAAAGAATATGGAATTGATGAAAACGATATTATTTTCGATCCTCTTGTAATGACAGTATCAACCGACCCCAACAACGCCCAAATTACACTTGATGCAGTTGAAATGTTATCTAAAAAAGGATATAAAACAAGTCTTGGAATTTCAAATGTTTCATTCGGATTGCCAAACAGAGCAAATATCAATGCCTCATTCTATACTATGGCTCTCCTTCGCGGATTGAATTGCGCTATTCTAAATCCATCATCAAATGAAATAATGAATGCATACCACTCATATCGTATGCTTACGTCAAGGGATATTTCTTGCAAGGATTTCATCAGCTTTTCACTTAAAAATGAAACAAAAATTATTAACAATTCAAATCAAAACTACTCTTTAAAAGAAGCTATTATTAAAGGGCTTTCTGATATTTCCATTACAAAAACACAAGAGTTGCTTTCCACTCGAGCGCCTCTTGAAATTATCAACGAGGAAATAATTCCTGCACTTGACGAAATTGGAAAAGCATTTGATGAAAATCGTATTTTCCTTCCTCAACTTCTTATGAGTGCAGAATGCTCAAGCAAATCATTTGCTATTTTAAAAGAAAAAATGCCACTTGATGCATCAAATGGCAAATCGGTAATTCTTGCTACTGTTAAGGGAGATATTCACGATATTGGTAAAAACATCGTCAAATTACTTCTTGAAAGCTATGGTTTTACCATTTACGATCTTGGAAAGGACGTTTCACCCGAAACAATCCTTGAAGCAGTAAAAAAATACGATTGTAAGGTAGTTGCTCTCTCCGCTCTAATGACAACCACACTTCCTGCCATGGAAGAAACCATTGCTCTTTTGCGCTCATACGATAAAAACATTAAAATTATGGTAGGTGGCGCGGTTTTAACCGAAGAATATGCTAAAAAAATAAATGCAGATGCATACGGAAAGGATGCTATGAGTGCAGTTAGAATTGTTGAAAAATTCTATAATTTATAAGTATCTTTCTCCGCTATCTGCAAAAATCACAACAATATTTTTATTTTTAAATTCTTCCCTCTCGGATAATCTCTTAGCTGCGGCAAATACCGCGCCTGAAGATATTCCAACGAAAAGACCATCAGTTTTTATCAGTTGACCTGCATAAAAATATGCATCCTCATCTGAAACAGCAATAATCTCATCAATCAAATCAATATTTAAAATCTTCGGGCAGAACCCTGCCCCAATTCCTTGGATACTGTGCATACCACTATATCCTTTGCTTAGAAATGGAGATTTTTCAGGTTCAACGCCAATTATTTTCACATCACGATTGTAAAAATAATTGGCGATTCCTGTTATTGTGCCTCCAGTACCAATTCCGCAAACAATAGCATCTATTTTACCATTCATTTGTTTATCAATTTCAGGTGCAGTGGTTAAAAAATGAGCCTTAACACCCGATGGATTTTCAAACTGACAACTCATAAATAAACTTTGATTTCCAACCAACCCTTTTACTATCTCAATTGCGCCACGCATCCCTCTTTTTGCATCGGTAAGTATAAGTTCTCCACCATAAGCTTTAATCAATTCCCTTCGCCTCGTTGACATATTTTCAGGCATTACAATAGTAGTTTTATATCCTTTAATTCCACCTATAGCGGCAAGTGAAATACCCATATTCCCCGATGTTGCTTCAATAATGGTTACTCCCTTTTGTAAAATTCCATTTTTCTCAGCATCTGTAATTATTTGATATGCGGCACGATCCTTAATCGAACCAAATGGGTTAAAAAATTCAAGCTTTGCATAAATATTTGATTCGATTTTTATAATTGGCGTGTTACCAATCGTTTCTAAAATATTATTCAAAAAATCATCTCCATTTCTCTAAATAATTATAATAAAAACGGAAAAAATAATTTCAGGTTATATTAATATTTCTATTGAAAAAGTAATATTTTTGTGATACAATATTATTAATCTCAAAAAGCTCGAAAGGCAAATTATGAACAGAAAAAATACACTTGGCATCATTGTGCTTATTATTCTAGTAATCTGTTTAATTTTTCTCGCAGTTTTACTTTTTAAGCCAAATGAAAATGCACAACCCACAATAGAAACTCCCGAGGAAAATCCCGCTCCGATAGATGTGGTACTGCCACTCACAGAAGACGCAGGACGGGAGTATATTGATAAAATATATTTCGTTGGTGAATCCACCACAGCCCACTTTTTTAAGGGTGGAGTTGATAGATCCCACATTTTAGTTCCCTCCTCTGCAACACTAACACTCGGCTCGGATATTCTCCAAATTCTCGTTGGAGATAAGCAATTAACTATTCCCGAAGCAGTTAAAGACGCAAATGCTGAAATCCTTATTATCACTATTGGTGTAAATAACGCATCTCGTTTTTCCGAAAAAGAATATAAAACCTTTTATAGTAAGCTTATTAATGCAATCATTGAAAAATCACCAAGCACAAAAATAATCATTCAATCAAGCTTTCCTGTAACAAAGGCTTACAGTGATCAAGGAAAAGCAATCACCAATGCTGATATTGACAGAAACAATCAATGGGCAAAGGAGCTTGCCGAGCAATATTCTTTAAGATATCTTGATACACAATCCATATTAAAAAATAGTGATGGTGCTATGATAGAAGAATACAGTAACGGTGACGGTGTTCATATGAACGAAAAAGCATACAATGCCATAATTCAATATATCCGAACACACGCAATAGAATAGGAGCATTTATGAACAAGAAAAAGATAATTATTATTGCAACAGCCATAGTTGTTATTGTTGCACTTGTACTCGTTCTTTTGCTTACAGGCAAAAAATACGACGATACTCTCTCCGCCAAGGAGCTTTATTCTAAAGTGGAAAACAGTATTACAACCGATGGTGGTGTGAGAATTCTCGACGATGACGTTATTCTCGAAATTACCGATGACGAATTAACTTATTTGGTAGATTACACAGTAGTTCGCGCCAATAATGCTAAAAATATCAATGAAATTGGTATTTTCAAGGTAGAAAATGGCAAAGCAAAGGAACTTAAGCCTGTAATCGAAAAATATCTTAAAGAAAAACAAGAATCATATCGTGCAATGGACTATTTCCCTGAGGAAGTTGAAAAAATCGACTTTGCAACCGTAAAGGTTTTCGGTAATTACGTTGTATTCTCCTTCCTTAACGAAGCAGATACGGAAGCATTTTACAAAGCAATTGAAAATGAATTAACTAAATAAAAAATACGAGGCAAGATGCCTCGTATTTTTTATTTCAATTAAACACCTGAATAAGCAGAGAAACCACCGTCAACAGGAATGATGATACCTGTTACAAAGCCGGATTCCTCAGGATTTGTAAGGAAACGAAGTGTTCCAAGAAGCTCCTCGGATTCACCGAAACGCTTCATAGGAGTTGCGTTAAGAATCTTATTTGTTCTTGCTGTTGGTGTTCCATCTTCGTTAAAGAGAAGCGCTCTATTCTGGTTTGTTACGAAGAAACCGGGAGCAATACCGTTAACTCTGATACCTGCGCCTGCAAAGTGAACTGCAAGCCACTGTGTAAAGTTAGAAATACCTGACTTGGCCGCAGAATAAGCAGGAATCTTTGTAAGAGGACGGTAAGCATTCATAGAAGAGATATTAAGAATTGAGCATCCTTCCTGACCAAGCATATCCTTGGCAAAAACCTGTGTGGGAAGAAGTGTACCCATAATGTTAAGGTTGAATACAAAATCAAAACCTGACTTGTCAAGGTTGAAGAATGTTTTGATGTCTTCTCTATCTTCGTCACCAACTTCATAATATTCCTTATCAGTTGTTGCTCTGGGGCTGTTACCGCCTGCACCGTTGATAAGAATTGTGCACTTGCCAAGGTCATTGAGAATTGCTTCGTGAGCCGCTTCAATGCTTTCTTTTTCAAGGCAGTTAACCTTATATGCCTTAGCAACACCGCCGTTAGCATTAATTCTATCAGCAACAACACCTGCAGCAGCATCGTTAAGGTCAAGAAGAGCTACCTTATAGCCCTGTTTAGCCATTTCTTCGGCAAAGGATGAGCAAAGAACACCACCCGCGCCTGTAATAACACAAACTTTATTCATTTTATTGTCTCCTAAAAATTAGTTTTTAGCATCTTTTTCGATTGCTTCCCAAAGACCGAGAAGATATGTTGCACCAAGGGCTCTATCGTAAAGACCATAGCCATATCTACCTTTTTCACCCCAAATCATTCTTCCGTGGTCAGGACGCATATAGCCATCAAATCCGCCGTCGTGAAGCGCCTTCATAATTGCATAAATATCAAGTGAACCGCAATCTGTAGGATGAGCAACCTCGTGGAACTGACGAGGACCTGTGTGCTTAACGTTACGAATGTGAGCAAAGTGAATTCTCTTTGCAAACTTCTTACTCATTCTTACAAGGTCATTTTCAGTTGAAGCACCAAGAGAACCTGTGCAGAATGTAAGACCGTTTTCGGGAAGATCAACAATTTTCAAAAATCTTTCAAGATTTTCTTCACAAGTAATGATTCTTGGAAGACCGAAAATGCCCCACGGCGGGTCATCGGGATGTATTGCCATATTGATGCCAACCTCGTGAGCAACGGGAATAACCTTTGTTAAGAATGCCTCAAGGTTCTTCCAAAGCTGTTCTTCGTCGATAGATTCGTATTGTTTAAGAAGATCACGAAGTCCGTCAAGTGTGTAGCTTTCGTCCCAACCGGGCAAAGAAAGTCCGCCATCAAGGGGATTCATCGCAAGAACTGTCTGCTCGTCATAAGCCAAACTGTTGGAACCGTCTGCAGCTTGATGTTCAAGTTCACTTCTAAGCCAGTCAAAAACGGGCATAAAGTTATAGCAAACGCATTTAACACCTGCTTTTGCAAGTCTTCTAAGATTTTCACAATAGTTTTCAATAAGCTGAGGAGCTTTTTCGTTACCAAGTTTAATATCTTCGGGAACGGGAACACTTTCAACAACCTCAAATTTAAGTCCGTGAGCTTCTGCACTTGCCTTAATTGCATTAATGCTTTCCTCACTCCATACTCCTCCTGCAGGTACGTCATATACCGCAGATACGATTGAGTACATATTGGGGATCTGAGAAATCTGTTCAAGCGTTACGGGGTCATTGGGTCCGTAATGTCTGAATGTCATTTTCATAAAAAATAAACCTCCTATATATTTTTTAGCATAAACATAACGTACATACTTAGTTACAATATACCACATTTATTTAAATTTTGCAATATGTTTTCAAAAAAAGCCAACGAAAATCGTTGGCTTTTTGGAGTTTAATCTAATTCTTTTTTACCTGTATAGAGCTCATAGTATCTTCCCTGCATTTCAAGAAGCTCATCATGAGTACCTCTTTCAACGATTTCACCGTGTTCAAGTACCATAATTGCATTTGAATTTCTAACGGTTGAAAGTCTGTGAGCAATAACAAATGTAGTTCTATTCTTCATAAGTCTATCCATACCGTGCTCAATGTGACGTTCGGTTCTTGTATCAACAGAGCTTGTTGCCTCGTCAAGAACAAGTATGGGAGCTTTAGAAAGAGCCGCACGGGCAATATTGAGAAGCTGACGCTGACCTTGTGAAAGATTTGCTCCATCACCCTCAATTACAGTATTGTAGCCATCGGAAAGTCGCATAATAAAGCTATGCGCACTCGCGGTTTTAGCCGCCTCAATTACCTCTTCATCGGTCGCATCAAGACGTCCGTAACGAATATTTTCCATAATAGTGCCCGTAAACAAATGCGTATCCTGAAGCACCATCGCAATATTTTTTCTCAAATCAGAGATGTTATATTCCTTAATATCAACGCCGTCAATGGTAATCTTGCCTGATTCAATATCATAGAAACGATTAAGCAAATTGGTAATAGTTGTTTTGCCCGCACCCGTTGAACCAACGAAAGCAATTTTCTGACCCGGATGAGCATAGAGTGAGATATTTTTCAAAACTGTCTGCTCGGGCTTATATCCAAAGCTTACGTTTTCGAGCACCACATCACCTTTGATACCATCTGCAGAATGAACCTCTCCATAGCCTTCAACCTCGGGTTCTCTATCCATGATTGCAAATACTCTTTCGGCACCTGCAAGAGCAGAGAAAATTGTGCTCATCTGCTGAGAAATCATATTAATGGGCATTGAAAATTGACGTGAATAGTTTACAAATACCGAAAGACCACCAACGTCAAATCCGCTTGTTACACAAAGTACACCGCCAATTCCCGCAGTTAAAGCGTAACTTATCTGGCTAGTATTACCCAAAATAGGACCCATAATACCGCCGTAAAATTGTGCCTTAAACTGCTTATCTCTCATATCGTCATTAAGTGTATCAAATTCTTCTTCACAAATTTTTTCGTGATTAAATACCTTAATAACCTTTTGTCCTGAAACTGACTCTTCAATATATCCATTAATTGCACCGAGAGCCGCCTGCTGACCAACGTAATATTTTGATGAACGCATCGCAATTTGACCCGCCAACAATGCAAAAATAGGTATAAATACAATGGTAATAAGTGTGAGCCAAATATTAGTGTAAATCATCATACAAAGCGTACCGATAAGCGTAATAGAGCCCGAAATCAAATTGACAACCGTATTATGAAGCATCATATCAATATTATCAATATCATTGGTAAAGCTACTCATAATAGTACCGTTGCTATCACTGTCAAATTCTCTAATAGGAAGCTTTTGCACCTTTTTAAAGAGGTCGTTTCTAAGATTTTCAATAGCATTCATAGAAACGGACAACATAAGTCTTGCCTGCATATAGTTTGCTACAATACCGCAAATATAAACACAAGCAATAACAACGAGTATAAGTGCAAGATATTCAAGCGGTTGATCAAATGACATTCCCAAAAACTTAAGCTCACTTTGACCAACAAGCGCGTTAATTACAGGTCTTAAAATATACGCACCTGTAAGTGACGCAAGTGTGTTAAAGAGCATACATACAAGCACCAATACTAAACGGAATTTATACTTTGAGAGATAAGAAAGCAGTCTTTTTACAGTTGCTTTTGTATTTTTGGGTTTTCCCTTTGCTCTAACACCGGGACCACCACCACGACGAGGACCGGGACCGTGTCCAGGACCTCCCGGCATTTTGCCTTTGGAGGATTTGCCGCCATATTGCTTTTGAAGTTCTTCTAATGTTCTTGCAGCCATTATTTCGCATCCTCCTTCTTGTCCATTTGTGAATAATAAATTTCTTGATAAGTTTCATTATTTTCGAGCAAATAATCGTGTGTACCAACACCTGTAATTCTACCTTCGTCAAGAACAATTATCTCATCGGCATCCTTAACGGAGTTGATTCTTTGAGCAATAATAATTTTAGTAGAATCCTTAAGACTGTTCTTAAACGCCTCTCTAATTCTTGCTTCAGTTGCCATATCTACGGCACTTGTTGAGTCGTCAAGAATAAGAATTTTAGGCTTTTTAAGAAGCGCGCGTGCAATACAAAGACGTTGCTTTTGTCCACCTGAAACGTTTACACCGCCCTGACCAAGATCCATTTCATAGCCTTCTTTAAAACTACTAATGAATCCATCTGCCTGCGCGTAATCTGCAGCTTCGCGAATTTCTTCCATAGTGGCATTACTGTCACCCCAACGAAGATTGTCAATTATACTTCCCGAGAACAAAATATTCTTTTGAAGCACCATACCAACACCCTCACGAAGATTGTAAAGTGAATAATCTCTAACGTTTATACCGTCTACAAGAACCTCGCCCTCGTCAACGTCATAAAGACGGGCAATCATTGAAACAAGTGTGGTTTTTCCACAACCCGTAGAACCAATAATACCAATCGTATCACCCGCATTTATCTTGATATTGATATTGTCAAGAACCTTTTCCTCACTATCCTTGTAATATCGGAAGGAAACGCCACGAAATTCAATCTCACCGCGCTCAACAATATGTTCTGAACCATTGGCAGCATCAACAATATCAATTTCCTCATTCATAACCTCTGCAATTCTCTTAGCAGATGCCATTGAACGAGAAAACATCATAAAGAGGAATGTTACCATCATAAGAGATGACAAAATTTGTGTAATGTAAGTCACGAAAGACGCAAAGTCACCTGTATTCATTTGTCCTGCAAGCAACTGATGGCCACCGAGCCAATATACCGCGATTGAAGTGGCATTCATAATCAATGTCATAACGGGTGACATAAGAATCATATTCTTCATTGCTCTTCCCGCGGTATTCTTTAAGTCTGCATTAGCATCCTTAAATTTTACTTCTTCAAAATCCTCTCTAACAAAGGATTTCACAACTCTTGCATTTGTAAGATTTTCTTGTACTGTAGCATTAAGCTTGTCAATCTTTGTCTGCATTTTTCCAAACAAAGGAAATCCTCTTACGATGATAAATGCAATGGAGCAAAGCAAAATCGGAACTGAAACTGCAAGAACTATTGAAAGAGATGGATTAAGGCTAACCGCCATTACAAGAGCACCAATAAGCATACCGGGTGCTCTAAAAAACATTCTTAGCATCATATTGATAAAGTGTTGAAGCTGTGTTACGTCGTTAGTAAGTCTTGTAACGAGAGATGCAGAACTGAATTTATCAATATTCGAAAATGAAAAGCTCTGAATTTTCTTATAAATATCCGCTCTCAAATCCGCAGAAAAGTTAACGGATGCCTTACCGCCAAAGTATGCACCACCAACACCGCCAATCATCATAAGAATTGCAGTAAGTATCATACCAACCGCAATAGCTATGATAAAGAACGCGCTATTTCCTATTTTTTCATATAACCAAAGTATTAAAGCCGGCATATTCTCTGTCTTGCCGTCAATACCAAGATTGATAATATACGCCAAAAGTCTTGGCATAAGAATTTCACCAATAACCTCAATAATCATACAAAGAGGTCCTAAAATAAAGAATGGAAGATAGGGTTTAATATATTTCCACCAGTTAATTGTTTTGCTCTTTTTCATCTTGCTTCCTCACACATAAATTTTCTTCATTTTTGTAATTCAATTTAGATTGCATCTTATCTAAATATTCATTGAATTTAGCAATATCATCGTCACTAAAATCTTCAAAAACACTTTCATCGGTTTCCTTGAACATTTGATGTGATTTTGACACTATATCCCTGCCTTTTTCGGTGATAACAATCTTTTTAAATCTGCCATCATCCTCAACACAAGCTCTTTCAATATATCCCTCACTTTCAAGTGCTTTTAGTGATCGCGCAACCGCGGCAGGCGTAATACCAAACTTTTCTGCTATATGCTTTTGGGAAGGAATTTCCTTTTCCTTGGCTATATACATAAGAAGATGGTGTTGACTGTGATGTATTCCCATTTTTGAAATATTCCGTTCAAAAACAGTTCTATGGAGTCTTCCAATGCATGCCATTTTACGCATTGTGGACTTATAAAGTTCAAAATTATCTTTTTCCATTTTTATCCCTCTTCAAAATTAATTAACACGTTAACTATTATAACATAAAAACAAAAAAAGTCAATAGATTTACAACAAAAAATCAAGAAAAATCAAGGGCTTTCGAGTTTTTCGAAAGCCCTTTAAATTAAAGTATATTAATTCCCTTTTCTTCACAGAATTTGTGATCTTTTTCACTCCAAAACGACGATTGAACCTCGCCAATATGGGCTTTTCTAAGAAAAAACATACACATTCTCGACTGACCTATACCGCCGCCGATTGTATATGGCAATTCACCCTTAAGGAGTGCGCTATGGAACGGAAGTGACGCTCTATCCTCGCAACCACTAATTGCAAGTTGATTTCTCATAGCATCCTCGTCGACACGAATTCCCATTGATGAAAGCTCAAGGGCAATATCAAGCACAGGATAATAAACCAAAATGTCACCATTTAACGTCCAATCATCATAGTCGGGAGCTCTGCCATCGTGCTTTTCACCCGATTTAAGCTTGCCACCAATTTGCATAAGAAATACTGCCTTTTTCTCTTTACAAATAGCATATTCTCTATCCTTGGGTGACAAACCCGGATACATATCTTCAAGCTCCTGAGTAGTTACAAACTCAATCTCCTCTGGCAAAATTTTGCCAATGAATGGATATTCACTTGAAATATAAATCTCAGTATGTCTTAAAGCGCGATAAATTGATTTAACCGTCTTTTTAAGTATATATTCATTTCTTTCACTCTTATCAATAATTCGTTCCCAGTCCCATTGGTCAACAAACATAGAATGAATATTATCAAGCTCCTCGTCGCGACGGATTGCATTCATATCAGCATATAATCCCTCGTGAAGCTCAAATTTATAAGTTTTAAGAGCCATTCTCTTCCATTTTGCAAGAGAATGCACGATTTCAAGCTGCTCTCCGCCTGAAATGTCAAACGACACAGGACGCTCGTGACCGTTAAGATTATCGTTAAGACCACTGTCAGACGGAACAAAAATCGGTGCAGATACACGAGTAAGATTTAACTCAACCGCAAGTTGTCTTTCAAAAAAGTCTTTAACCTTCTTAATTGCCACCTCTGTTTCTCTCAAGGTGAGCAAGGATTTATAATCACTTGGAATAGAAAAATGTAACATATATACCTCAAATTAGTCTTTATTAATAAGCTCATAGAGCTTGTCTGCAAGAGCAACAAACTCTTCAACAGAAAGTCTTTCACCTCTAATGTCGGGCTTATGACCGCAAGAAACGATAGCTTCTGTAATCTCGTCCTTTGTAAGCTCACCAAAAGAAGCCGCAAGTGCGTTTGGCAAGGTCTTTCTTCTCTGCTCAAACGCTCCCTTAATTGTTCTGAACAATGTCTTTTCGTCTTTGGGAACACAGGGCTTATTTTTGTGCAATTTAATTCTTACAACCGTTGAATTAACCTTTGGAGCAGGCATAAAGTTACCCGCGCTTACGGTAAATAACTTCTCAGCCACACCGTAATATGCAAGAACCGCCGTGATAGCACCGTAATCCGATGAACCGGCCCTTGCACAAAGACGATCCGCAACCTCGGACTGTATCATTATCGTAATATAATCAAAGGGCAATCCGCATTCAAGGAGCTTCATAAGAATTGGTGTTGTAATATAGTATGGAAGATTAGCGCAAACCGAAACTCTACCCTTTTCAAAATAAGGCTTTAACAAAGAGTCGAGATCTGCTTTCATAACGTCCTCATTGATAACGGTTACGTTGTTGAATTCTCCAAGTGTATATTTAAGAACAGGAATAAGTCCATGGTCAATTTCAAGGGCAACCACTTGATCGTATCTTAGTGCAAGCTCCGTAGTAAGTGGACCAATGCCGGGACCAATCTCCAAAATAGATGTATCAACACTATCCGCACAATTATCAGCAATATCCTCAACAACTGATCTATTGATAAGAAAGTTCTGACCAAATTCCTTTCTGAATTTAAGGTCAAAAACTGTCATTATGTGTTTTATAGTTTTAACGTCACAAAGATTCATATGTTTCCTCTTTTTTCAAAAAATTTAATCTATCCCCTTGACAAAATATCAATAAAGTGATAGAATATGAAGGTCAAATTGCTAGTGTAGCACAGTCGGTAGTGCAGCTGATTCGTAATCAGCAGGTCGAAAGTTCGAGTCTTTTCACTAGCTCCAATCAAGCCATCGTCAAAGCTCTGTGCTTTTGTGGTGGCTTTTTTGTTTTTACCCACTTATTATATACTATTTTTTAATAAATTTCAAGGTTTTGTCAATATTTTTCGTCAACTTTCATATATTTTATTAATTGATTTAATCTAGGTGGTGATTTTTTTGCAACTCAACAGTATTTTCGAGTATTTTGATCACAAAAATCTTGAAGAAATATTAGTGAAGCTAAAAAACAAATATGAATTTATAGAGATTGGAGCACTCGGAAACAGTATTTTCGGAAAAAGTATCCCTCGCCTAACACTCGGTAATGGTAGCAAAAATGTAATTTACATTGGGGGGCATCACGGAATGGAATGGATCACTAGCGCATTACTTATGCAATTTGTTCACGATTTTTGCGAAGAATACCAAAAAGGCACTAATATTTACGATGTGTCAACTCGCGTACTATTCGAAACTCGCAAAATACATATTGTGCCAATGCTCAACCCCGACGGAATTGACTATGCAATTCACGGAATAAATGAAAATAACATTATGCATAATCGCCTAATTGGAATGAATGGCGGTAACGATTTTTCACATTGGCAAGCAAATGCGCGCGGTGTAGATTTGAATCACAATTACAACGCAGGATTTAGTGAATACAAAATTATTGAGCGCAAAGAAAACATCACTCCAGGCGCAACTAAATATAGCGGTGAATATCCCGAAAGTGAGCCTGAAACACGCGCATTGTGTAATTTCGTCAGATTTGAACGTCCATCCTTGGCTCTTACTCTTCACACGCAGGGCGAGGAAATTTATTACACAAGTAGTGAAAAATCATCTCCTCTTTCCCTTTCTCTTGCCAAAACCTTATCCAGACTCACAGGATATAAAATCTCCTTTCCAAGTGGCACATCAAAATACGGGGGCTTCACCGATTGGTTTATAGAGGAATTTGATAAGCCCTCATTCACTCTCGAATGTGGACGTGGTGAAAACCCACTTCCCTTTAGTGATTTTGATAAAATTTACTCAGCCATCAAGCGTTCACTCTTTATAGCTCCAATATTGATTTAGAAAGGTATTGCAAAATTAATCGGATTGTGTTATCATATTGTAAATAAAGCTTATTTTAAGGAGTCAATAGATGAAAAAGAAGCTTATTACAATGAATAAAAGAACAAAAAGGAACTACATAATTAGCCTTTCGATTGGAGTCGGAGCACTTATTTTATTAGTAGTAACATTACTGATTGCTTTTAAACACATCCATACCTTTGGTGAGTGGGAGCATTTTCAAGATGCCACCTGCACTCAATATGGAATCGAAAGAAGATATTGCGATTGCGGTGAAATCCAAGAAAAGAAATCCGATAAGCTCCCCCATAAAGAAAGCGATTGGATTTACGATAAAGTTAAAGACAACCTCAAAAAAGTATGTACAACTTGTGGCAAAACCTTGCAATTCAACTCACTTGAAAATCATACTCATACTTGGGGTGAATACCTTGCCAAGCAAGAACCATCTTGTGCCCAAAATGGTGTAAGTGCTCGCACCTGCGAATGTGGCGCAGTTGACGAAAAAGAAATTCCTGCGTTGGATCACACCTTTGGTGCTTGGAAAATTACGCTTGAGGCAAAATGTGAAATTGATGGTGCAAAGTCACGTAGCTGCAATGTATGTAATGAAATCGAAAATGCAACTATTCCTGCACTTTCTCATACGGAAGGCTCTTGGACTGTTATGGAAGGTAAAAAAGTCTATCCTTGTATTTATTGTCAAAAGGTTTTAAAAGATGAAAAAATCAAGATTTCAGAGCATCTTGACATTTCAAACGATACAATAATCGGTCTTGGCACTTGTGAAGATATCGAGATAGTAATTCCAGCAAGCTTTAATAACAAAGTGATTACTAAAATTGGTGAATATTCCTTCCAATATCAAGTTATCACTGGTATTATACTTTCTGATTCAATCACTGATATCGGTAATAGCGCATTTATGAAATGTCTTAAATTATCCAATGTTTATTTTGGAACTAGTTTGACTTCAATAGGTCAAAAGGCATTCTATAATTGTCAATCATTAACAAGCATCCTTCTTCCCGATACATTAAAGTCCCTTTCCAATTACTCATTTGCATTTTGTACAAATCTTGAATACGTAAAAATTGGAAATGGAATAACCCAATTGCCAATGTATGTCTTTGCAGATTGCACATCACTCAAAGAAATTCATTTTAACGGCACAAAAGAAGAGTGGAACAAAATCGAAAAGGATAAAGATTGGGACAAGAACACAGGTGAATATACTATTTATTGTACAGATGGAAATATAGAAAAATAGAGGTGAATCCCACCTCTATTTTTCTATTCATTATCTATTTGCTCCACAGCAATTTTTATATTTTTTACCGCTACCGCAAGGACATGGATCATTTCTTCCAACCTTTTCGGCTTTTTTTATTGTTATGAGCTTTTTAGCAATTTCTCCCTTAGCGGATTCCATAATTGGATTTGCAATCTGCACTCTTTGAGTTTCATCGGGTGCTCTCTTTGTGAGTGAAAGCATCATTCTCGCAGTGTTTTCACGAATATCGGAAACAAGCTCATCAAACATCTCTGCGCCACGGAAACGATATTCGTTAACAGGGTCTCTTTGAGCATAGCTTTGAAGACCAACACTACCCTTAAGGTCATCCATCGCATCAATATGCTCCATCCACTTTTTGTCAACGTTACGAAGAAGAACTGCGCGTTCAATCTCACGCATATTTTCCGCACCAAACTCTGTTTCTTTTTCCTGGTAGACCTCATTTGCCTTTTCGCAAAGAAGCTCGGTAATTTCATCAACCTTGTGCTTTTCCGCAAGAACGCGCACCTCTGCAAGAGGATATTTCTCTCTGAGCATAAGCATAAAATATGCTTCAAGTGCCTTCATGTCAAAAGACTTTTCGTCCTCGTTATAGAATTCTGCCACCTTAATGGAAACAGTTTCACCTATCATATTGGCAATCTTTTCGGAAATATCAACTCCGTTAAGAACGTCCTGTCTTTGCTTGTAGATAAGCTCTCTTTGCTTATTCATAACGTCATCGTATGCAAGAACGTTCTTTCTGCGTCTAAAGTTAAGATCCTCAATCTTCTTTTGTGAGGATTCTATAACACTTGAGAATACACGAAGGTCAAGAACATCATCGTCACTCATACCAAGATTGTTTGCAACAAGATGAATTCTCTCCCCGCCGAAAAGACGAAGAAGATCATCCTCAAGAGATAAGAAGAAGCAAGATTCACCGGGGTCACCCTGACGGCCTGAACGTCCGCGAAGCTGGTTGTCAATTCGACGAGACTCGTGTCTTTCTGAACCAAGAATATAAAGACCGCCTGCCTCTCTAACCTTCTGCGCTTCCGGTTCGATTTCCGCCTTAAACTTTTTGTTAAGCTCTGCAAATGTTCTGCGAGCATTCATAATTTCTTCATCCTCAACAACCGCAGTTCCCGTTGCAACAGAAATAAGCTCATCACTAAAGCCCATTTTACGCATCTCGTTCTTTGCCATAAACTCAGAGTTACCGCCGAGCATAATATCAGTACCACGTCCTGCCATATTCGTAGAAATTGTTACCGCGCCAAGCTTACCTGCCTGAGCAACGATTTCAGCTTCCTTTTCGTGAAGCTTTGCATTAAGGACTGTGTGTTTAATTCCCTCTCTGTCAAGAAGTTTTGAAAGAATTTCAGATTTATCAATGGAAACAGTACCAACAAGCACGGGCTGTCCCTTTGCGTGACATTCCTTTACCTTATTAACAATAGCTCTATATTTCCCGTTAATAGTCTTATAAAGCATATCGTTGTGGTCAAGTCTAATCATTGGCTTGTTAGTAGGAATTTCAACAACGTCAAGTGTATAAATTTCACGGAATTCAGCGTCCTCAGTAAGAGCAGTACCTGTCATACCTGAAAGCTTTTTATACATTCTAAAGTAATTTTGGAATGTAATTGTAGCAAGAGTTTGATTTTCCTTTTCAATCTTAACTCCTTCCTTTGCCTCGATTGCCTGATGAAGACCGTTAGAATATCTTCTACCGGGCATAAGACGACCTGTAAACGCGTCAACAATCATAACTCCGTTTTCGTTGACAACGTAGTCAACGTCGCGTTGCATTGTGCCATAAGCACGAATTGCCTGATTTATATGATGCGCAAGCTCGTTGTTTTCTGGATCGGAAAGATTTTCAATTCCAAAGAATCTTTCTGCCTTTCTTGTACCTTCAGGAGTAATAACTGCATTTTTTGCCTTTTCATCAACAATGTAATCCGCATCAACACCCTCTTGATCCTCTTTGGCATCAATCTCTTTTACAACAAGCTTTTTAAACTTGCGTACAAGAGAGTCCGCCTTGGTGTAAAGGTCGGTCGAGGGATCCCCCGCACCTGAAATAATAAGGGGAGTTCTTGCCTCGTCAATAAGGATGGAGTCCACCTCGTCAACAATTGCAAATGCATGACCGCGTTGAGAAAGGTTCTGCTTATAAACCACCATGTTGTCACGAAGATAGTCGAAACCAAATTCGTTATTTGTTCCATAAGTGATATCGGCATTATATGCCTCTTGCTTTTGCGCGGGAGTTTGTCCGTGAACGACAATGCCTGTTTTAAGGCCCATAAAACCATAAACTCTACCCATTTCTTCACTGTCACGGCAAGCGAGATAATCGTTAACTGTAACGATGTGAACGCCCTCACCCGTGAGCGCGTTAAGATATGCAGGCATAGTTGCAACAAGAGTTTTACCTTCACCCGTTTTCATTTCGGCAATTCTACCTTGATGAAGAATAATACCACCAATAATTTGAACGCGGAAAGGACGCTTTCCAAGAACACGATCTGCAGCTTCTCTAATCGCTGCGAATGCATCGGGGAGAATATCATCAAGAGTTTCACCATTTGCAAGTCTTTCTTTAAATATTACTGTCATACCGGAAAGCTCTGCATCAGTCATTTTAGCATATTTGTCTGCAAGCTCTTCAACCTTGCAAACCGTTTTATCTATTTTTTTAAGTTCTCTTTCACTGTAAGTTCCAAACAACTTATCAAAAAGTCCCATTTGTTCCTCCAAAAATCAAAATATCATCTTATTATACTACAAAATTAAAATAAATGCCATAGTTTTTTGTAAATTTTTTATTTTATTATTGAATTTTTTTGAAAACTATTATATAATTGTAGAGTAAATTTGTTTTTAAAGGAAAATACTATGTCTAAAATAAATATTGTTCTTCACGAGCCCGAAATCCCTCAGAATACGGGCAATATCGCGCGCACCTGTGCTGCAACCGGTGCTTCCCTTCATATAATCAAGCCAATGGGCTTTAAAATTGATGACAAAAAGCTCAAACGTGCAGGTCTTGATTACTGGCATTTACTTGATATCACATACTATGAAAATCTCGATGATTTCTTTAGTAAAAATCCTAACGCCAATGTATTCTATTTTACAACCAAAGCACCGAGAAACTATACAGAAGCAAAATATGAGGGTGATGTTTTTATTATGTTTGGTAAGGAGTCAAAGGGACTTCCCGAAACACTTCTTGAAAAAAATCCCGAAACATGTGTAAGAATTCCAATGCGCCCCAATCTTCGTTCACTCAATCTCTCAAACTCAGTTGCAATTGCCGTTTATGAGGTCTTCAGGCAAAACAATTTTGAAGGCTTGCTTGAAGAAGGCACACCCACAACGTTTATGTGGGAGGATTTTAGAATTTAGAAAGGAGTTTTTATATGAAAGTACTCGTAGCTATGAGTGGCGGTGTGGATAGTGCAGTTTCCGCATATCTCATAAAGCAAAACAACGAAGCCATCGGTGTCACAATGAAGCTTCACGACGAAACCGACAATTTAATATATGGTGAAAACTCCTGTTGCTCCGCGCAAGATATTAGAGATGCAAAATCCGTGTGTGACATTCTTGGCATTCCCCACGAAACTCACGATTTTGGTGCAGCTTTTAAAGAGTGCGTTATAGCAGATTTTATAAATTGTTATAAAAACGGTTCAACACCCAATCCCTGCGTCGTTTGTAACAGAAAAATCAAGTTTGAGCAACTACTCAAGCTTGCAATGGAACGCGGTTACGATGCTATTGCCACAGGTCACTATGCCCGCATAGAAAAAAACGAAAATGGCAGATATATACTCAAAAAAGCACTTGATTTAACAAAAGATCAAAGTTATGTTCTCTATTCTCTTACCCAAGAACAATTAGCACATACCATCTTCCCACTTGGAGAAATGACTAAATCCGATGCAAGAAATCTTGCAGAGCAAATTGGTTTTGTAAATGCGCGAAAAAAGGATAGTCAGGACGTTTGCTTCATCCCTGACGGTGATTATGTTTCATTTATTGAGCAGACCACGGGTGAAACCTTTGAAAAAGGTAATTTTATTGACTTGCAAGGCAATATTCTCGGCACTCATCAGGGTATAATCAAATATACTATAGGTCAACGAAAAGGGCTTGGACTTGCACTTGGAGAACCTATGTATGTTGTTGAAAAAAATCTTGAAAATAATACAGTAACACTTGCACGCAACTCCGAGCTTTTTGGAAAAGAGCTTACCGCAAGTCATATAAACCTTATTTCTTGTGAAAAGATTGAAAAACCTCTTAAAATCAAGGCAAAAATTAGATATAATCAAAAGGAACAATCAGCCACTGTTGAACAAATTGGAGATGATACGATAAGAGTAATTTTCGACGAACCACAGCGCGCCATAACTCGCGGACAAAGTGTTGTTCTTTATGATGGTGACATCGTGGTCGGCGGTGGTATTATAAATTAATAAATTTTCTTAAATTTATTAATAAAATTATTGACAAAAAATAAACGATGTGATATAATTTATTCACTCGAGGGAGTAGTTTGCGTAAATTATACGTGATATGTCAACATCATGACCATTACGGTCTGGCATATCTTAATGAACAAGA
>JAZQUS010000013.1:0-2719 GCA_045631445.1 Eubacteriales bacterium | reverse complement strand
GATTTATATATCTTTTTCTAGCCGTTTTTGCTTTTTCTAGCCCTTTCTGCTACGCAAAAACGGCTTTTTCATACTCTCGTGCACTCTTGTCTCCGTGTACTCCGGTTCTGTTTATGGTCAAAGATGTGGTCAAATCCGAGTGCCGAATGATTGATATGTGGTCATCGTTTTGGGGTGGTAGAAGCGCTCGAAAATCGCTCCGTCGGCAGAGAATGATTGCATCGAGAACAGAGAAGGAACACGCCAACCAACACATGTGGTCAACCTCATAACAAGAGATGATAAACATGTGGTCAGAACAATCAGGCAGCAGATAGTAGAGAACTATACATTCCGCCTTCTGCAGATGTTGTATTGTAACTTAGAAAAACGTATTTGTCAAGCACTAATTAAAAATTCATCACTCTTGCGAATTGTATTGAAACATTCACAAATTTATGGTAAAATATTTGTATCAATACTATGGAGGAAATCATGTTGGAAAATATAGTGCAAACAGAAAAAGAATCAGCTGAATTTGAAAAATATAAAGCGTTAAAAGGAGAGTATCTATACAAACAAGTATCAGATATTCTTTTTGAGCTTGACGGAAAGCCGGTAAGTTATTCGGATGTTAGCAGCATAATTAGGTATGATAAAAACTTGAGAGATACATTGTTCATATATTTAGCAACTTTTGAGGAGTTGTTAAGGGCTGAACTGTTTAGAAAATATGACGTGGATTCTGCAGATCATATTTATCGGTTTTCGGAAGGATGCCAAAAGCTTAAAAACGATATTAGAATCAAAAATTCAAACGGTAGTTCGAATCTGTATTTTTGCTTTGAATTAGAGCTTGGCCCTATGATTGAATTGCTGGAGCATCTTGGACTTTACAGCAGTGAAGCAATTTCTGAATTTAAAGAAATAAAAGTTCTGCGCAACCATGTAATGCATCATAATGTGCTGACAATCGGAAGAGCAAAAACTGTTTCGGCTTTTCGCGACAATTTTGCGTCACTACAAAGTCAGATCCGCATGTTGAAAGACAATCTTCCGACTGAATATCAATTAGGCTTCGTAAAAGATATTAATAAGCTTCCTTGTGACAGAACAGAATTTAAAGTTTTATTGGAGAAATGACTATGGAATATGTGAGCAAAAAAGAAGTCAAGCCTTGGCGTGCGATGTTCCATAAATGGATGAAAAATATTCGCCCAAAGGTGAAAGAAAAAGGGATAACTTTTACTTATCGCTTGGTAGGAAGCGCAAAAAGGAATCTTGTAATCAGGCATCACAATAAAGGTTTTGATTGCGATTATCAAATTTTCATTCAAAGAAATAACAATAACCTATCCCCAAAAGATATAAAATTACTTTTTGAATCAGTAATGGACGAGGTTTGTGTAGCCGACGGTTTTGAAACTTGCGAAAACAGTACATCATCGCTGACAATTAAAATGGTCGATAAAGCACAATCGAAGGTGCGTGTCGGATATGATGTCGTTATATTACAAGAAACCGACGAAGGCTTAAAAATATTGCGCTGTCAAAACAAGGGAACGAAGAAAGAATCATTTGTCTTTGAGTTATTGCCCGATATGACCAATATGAGTGCTAAATTAGCCAAAATAAAAGGCAAAAAGCAATGTGACAAGCTAAGAGAAAGATATTACAATAAGAAAACTAATTATAACGGCGAAAAGAAATCTTTTCAGCTACTAAATGAAGCTATTAACGAAGTTCTGCAATTAAAATAATTCTCAACCGCCTCCAAGTGGGGCGGTTTTTGATATCAAAATTTGATATGCAGTAATCAAAGAAAAGGCGAGAGCAATATAAGATCACTCTCGCCTTTTTCATTATTTGATTTCCTGTCTTAACAGTGCTACATCTTTTTGATGATCTTGTGGCTTAATTTGAGCCAATACTTTTTCTTCCACCGGTTGAGTCCAGTATATTTTCAAGGATTCCCTTGATCGTGTAATAGCTGTGTAGAAGATACTATGAGTAATTAACTCATCGATTTCATCGGTTATGATGATTTTGACATGATTATACTCAAGACCTTGGGCTTTATGGATAGATACAGCATAGGCAATTTGGAAAGGAACAATAGCTTTCGAAGGCCCTTCGTCGTCTTCATCTGTGGTCTTGTTTTTATTCACGACAAAACGAATGATAGAGTTTCCATTAGCGGCAGTTCCAACTATGGTAAAATCCATATCCTTCATATCCATGTCTATGAGCGGTCGATCTATTTCAATATCAAACTGTATTCCTTCTGTTGCTTTCCCCTCGTTCAGTAAAAGAAAATCGACAATACGACCTGTCATATTGTTATGAATTACTGGAAGCTGATCTTCTGTACGAGTGAAAAACTTGTCCGACGCATCGTTGAATAAGATAGGATCGCCTACTTTATAACGTTGTATTCCTCGCCATATTGCTTTGCCAGGATTGCTTTCTTGCAGGAAATGATTAATGTTATTTATGCCATATAGACCGCCATAATTGAGGCATAAAATAACCTCACCTTCTCCGGCAGGAGCAAATATTGATTTGTCCAAATCGGTAGAGTATTGCGTTGTTCTGCCGTGCCATAATCTCTTGATGAATTATCAACAATCCTACTGAAATTCTTCAACTCACAGGGACGGATATTAACTTCCCAATCGACAATGACACGGATTGGCATACGCTGATCAAAAATCTCAATGCTATTATCAGCTATGGCAAA
>JAZQUS010000012.1:0-9298 GCA_045631445.1 Eubacteriales bacterium | reverse complement strand
ATCGCGCGCCTGCACTTCTGACGCGCTTGGCGCAAATGTTTTTCCGTTTGCAAACAAACGAAAAAACCGCGCTTTGCTACTCTGCACATAACCGTTTTGATAGCAAAATGGCTACGTTGGGCATTAGCAAATTGGATTTTTCGAGGTGACGAGAAAAATCATTAGTTCCAACTCGTTGGAACAATTTGCGCGACTTCAATTAATCCCCAACATTTAAAAGTTTTGCGGAGCTTTTTCAAAAGCGACCCTTTTTTACTTTGTAACTTCTCCCCGCTAAATCCCAATTTATCATACAAAAACCCACTCGTTTCCGAGTGGGTCAATATGTATTAAATTTTTGCAAGCGTCAAATTTTTATACGCCTCGTCGTCAGTAACCTCGCGAACAACGTGAACAAAATCAGGAAAATTAATTTCCGCCCACTCGTCACTTTGCTCGATTTCAATAATTGCCTTGTCATTCCAGAAAGGATAAACGTCAATTTCAAAATACTGATTCATATGTGTCAAGCAGTATCTTGTCTTGCGAATAGGACGGCAAGAAGGATCTGCTTCCATAAGAAGACGAATATAAGCGTCCTTTGAAAGTCTGCGCTCAAGACGAATTCTCTGACCGCCCGCGCCATTTCTCTTTTTAGTTTGGAAATAGATATAATTTCCGTCAACACCTCTTTGGCGCACGCGATTCTCTTCTCCCTCGGGAGCAACGAGATATGTCTGGCTAATCTCAACGCGCTGACAGTTTGGCATACTCTCAAGAAGCGCAATATTGGGATAATCAATAAGGAATCTTCTCTTAATATCTCTTGGCGCTTCTTCACCAAGGAAAGAGGTCATCTCGTCGAGCAAATTCTTCATTTTATATTCAAAGTCCGTTGCATTATCAATAATGCGAAGATGTGGATGTCCCGTCCAAGAAGCGATTATTTTATCGTCAAGCGCACTTGCCTGCTCAACGGTTTCAGTTCTTGCACCGTTATTTTCGAGTGTATAGAACTCTTCCGCTCCCTTTGCACAAGTAACAAGATGGAACACCGCCTCGTAGCTGTCACGAAGCTCAACCTCGTTATGTCCAACGATGTCAAGCACCTTGTCAAAATCCTCCTGTGTCATATATGCCTTGTTGTCAAGCGCACCGCGGTCACAGACAAGAAGAATTTTATCCACGGGCATAGTAAGAGCACCCTGAGTGAAAATTCTCTCCTTTTCAAGCTGAAGCTGCATCTGACAAACCTGATATTCAACGTTCGTGCCACAAGTCCAAGGAGCAACACCGCCTGTGATAAGCTCTGTTGCAGTTTCGGGAACGAAAAGCACCGTGTATCCAAGCTTTGTGAAAACGCCCTGTATTCTATTCATAGCAGTAGTCTTGCCTGCGCAAGGACCGCCTGTGATAACTATCTTTTTAATTTCCATAGATTTTCTCCAAACCGTTTTTAAAAATATCACATTCATTATACAACATTTTTAGGGGATTTTCAAGAGAAAAAGTAAAATTATTAAACCCACTTTTCTATTATAGGCGGAAAGAGAGGGATTCCCCCACTCGCGTCGCATAGTCGTCTTGCAAGGGCGGAGAGAGAGGGATTCGTTCTTGAATTTTTCAAAATATCCGATTGAATTTATATGTTATATTTTGAAAAATTCTTCGGTCACCGTTCAAAAACAGCGCACTGTGCTGTTTTTTCACTGCGTTCGAATCCCATTGAATTCTCCATCACAAACAAAAAATCCACCCTGTTGGGTGGATTTTCCGTTTGTGGCGGAGAGAGAGGGATTCGGACCCTCGGAACGGTATTAGCGTTCACACGATTTCCAATCGTGCGCCTTAGACCAGCTCAGCCATCTCTCCATCTGCTCGACTTTTATATTATATCACAAAATTTCAAAAAATCAATACCTTTTTTGAAATTTCTTTCGATATTTTTCAAACTTTTTAAAAAAATATTAAAAAAAGTTAAAAAATTTTCAAAAAAGGTATTGACATTTGCATTTCCTTGTGCTATAATATCAACGTTCCGTAAAAATGAAATGCTGGTGTGGCTCAATGGCAGAGCAGCTGATTTGTAATCAGCAGGTTGTTGGTTCGACTCCGATCACCAGCTCCATTTTTTTGGGGGATTTCCCGAGCGGCCAAAGGGGGCAGACTGTAAATCTGTTGTCACTGACTTCGGTGGTCCGAATCCACCATCCCCCACCAGAAAAAAGCACTTTTTTATAAAGTGCTTTTTTCACGGATATTTAATATTGCATGCGTGAGTTTTTTCATAAATCCTTTTTTCATAGTTTTCCAACAAAAGACCGACCCTCTGGGTTGGTCTTTTGTTTTTCTGTTTTAAAAGCAATTTCCACCATTTTCAAAAAATTTTTATTGCTTTTTTGTTGAATTTGCATATATTTCTATTGCTTTTTGAATAAATATATGATATAATGTATTCTAATATATTTTGGAGGTACTTATGAAAGAATTTTTCATTAACATAATTCAAGAACACGGCGAGCATTTCATTCGTCTTTTGTTTGCGTGCTTCTGCGGTGCAATTATCGGTCTTGAACGAAGCATAAGACGAAAAGACGCGGGCATTAAAACCCACATTATTCTCGCCTTAGGAGCTGCCCTTTTTATGATGGTATCTCAATTTGGTTTTGGAGATCTCAATTTAACACCCGAATATCGCGCGGATGCTTCTCGCATAGCATCCAATATCGTAACAGGTGTTTCATTCCTTTGTGCAGGTGTAATTTTTGTTCGAGGTGCTTCTGTTAAGGGGCTCACAACCGCAACAGGTATCTGGGCAACAGCCGGTGTTGGTATGGCTGCAGGTGCAGGTCTTTACATCCTTACAGTTTTTGCTACCGTTCTCATCATACTTATCCAACTTCTTTTGGCAGTTCCCTCTGCAAAAATCGAAACTCACTATTCTATCGATGTGGAACTCGAGCTCCCTAAAAACCTTAGCATAAACGATGCTATAAATCCCCTCTCCGCAATAATCAATTCAGATCCCTATACTATTAAGCTCATAAAATCAGGGGAAACCAATCACTATAAATTGAGCTTTAATATCCGCCACACAATCAAGGAAACAAACGTACTTCAACAGCTTAGTGACTCAGAATTTGTAACCGGTGTTTCGTGGACCGCACTTTAATTAACAATCAACATCTCAAAAATCCCGAAAACTCGGGATTTTTCTTTTTCTCTTGCATTTTACTATATTTTGTGATATAATCATATTAATAGTGATTTTTTCTCGCTCTTTGCGAAGAAAGGAGAATATATGAAAATTATTATAGTAGGATGTGGCAAAATCGGTAAATCTATGATTTCAAGTCTCACCGCAGAAGGACACGACCTTACAATAATTGATAAAAATACACAAATTCTTAACGAAACCGCCGATGCTTATGATGTTATAGGCGTTTGTGGCAACGCTGTGGACTGCGATACGCTTATGGAAGCAGACGTATCAAACGCAGATTTGCTCGTTTCACTTACGGATTCCGATGAAGTTAATATGCTAACATGTCACCTTGCGCGAAATCTCGGAGCAAAGTATTCAGTTGCAAGAATTCGCCATCCCGACTATAACGACGAAGGACTCGCATTTTTGCGCCAGCATCTGAATATTTCAATGTCAATCAATCCAGAGCTTCTTATTGCAGAGGAAATCAACAATATTCTTCAACTGCCCTCAGCAGTTAAGGTTGAACGTTTTTCACGCAGAAACATCGAAATGGTAGAAATAATTCTGCCTAAGGATAGTGCGCTCAATGGTATGAATCTTATCAAAATGAGAGAAAAATACCGCGCAAAATATCTTATTAGTATGGTACAAAGAAACAATCAGGTCTTCATTCCCGATGGTCGATTTGAACTTGAGGCGGGTGATAGAATCGGTCTTGTTGCAGAGCACGGAGAAACCAAAAAGCTCCTATCTATGCTTGGACTTCTTCGCAAGCAAGCTAAGAGCGTTATGATTTTGGGCGGTGGCAAACCCTCATATTACCTTGCTAAAAAACTCATCTCCCTTGGTGTTGATGTTAAAATCATAGAAAAGAAACTTGAAACATGTGAGTTTTTGGCATCCGAAATTCCCGAAGCAGTTATCATAAACGGTGACGGTGCACAGCAAGAGCTTCTTTTAGAGGAAGGAATTGCTAATATGGATGCATTTGTTTCACTCACAGGTATGGACGAGCAGAATATTATGCTTTCAATATTTGCTTCAATGCAAAATGTCCCAAAGGTTGTTGCAAAAATAAACCGCGAAGAGCTTCTCACCATGGCAGACAAGCTTGGCGTAGAAACCATAGTAACCCCATCACATTTGAGCACGAATGTTATCGTTAGATTTGCGCGCGCGCTTGAAAACACAAAGGGTTCAAATGTTGAAACTCTATATAAATTAATGGACGGCAAGGCGGAAGCCCTTGAATTCAACGTTGCTGAAAATTCAGAGGTTATCGGAATTCCATTTAAGGATATTAAATTAAAACCAAATATTCTTATCGCGGGAATAACTCGCGATGAGCAGATAATCATTCCCTCAGGTAACGATATGATTCTTCCTGGAGATAGAGTAATAGTTATTTCCGCAGAGCAACGCCTTAACGACCTTGAGGAAATTCTCAGATAGGGGGTAGACTCATGAATAGAAAAATGGTCTTCTCCACTCTCGGCAAGCTAACGCTTTCTGAGGCGGTATTAATGCTCTTTCCCTTAATTGTTGCTTTCATTTACGGTGAAATCAAGGTTGCGGCATCATTTTTGGTGTCAATCGGAATTGCATTAATTGTTGGTACTGTGCTACATACAGTATTTAAAACCGAAAATAAAGTCATCTATGCCAAAGAGGGCTTCATTATCGTTGCATTTGGCTGGATAATAATGTCCATCATAGGTGCCGTTCCCTTTGTTTTGAGTGGTGATATTCCCTCTTATATTGATGCATTATTTGAAACCATCAGTGGATTCACAACAACGGGTGCATCAATTTTGCGTGATGTGGAAGTTCTTTCACGCGGTGGACTCTTCTGGCGTAGCTTTACGCACTGGGTTGGCGGTATGGGAGTACTTGTGTTTATAATGGCAATACTTCCCTCCATTTCTGACCGTTCAATCCATATTATGCGCGCAGAAATGCCCGGTCCTATAGTTGGCAAAATTGTGCCGAGAGCAAGAGAAACAGCGAGAATTCTCTACATAATTTATTTCGTAATGACAATAATCGAAATACTGTTTTTATTAGCAGGCGGAATGCCTCTATTTGACAGTGTGGTTCATTCCTTCGGTACTGCAGGTACAGGTGGATTTGGAATTAAAGCGGATAGCATTTCGTCATATTCCCCCTATATTCAGTGGGTCATAACCGTATTTATGTTCCTTTTCGGTGTGAACTTTAATCTCTATTATCTCATACTTATGAAAAAGGTTCGTTCAGTTTTTAAAAGCACTGAATTTTGGGCTTACTTTGGTGTCACATTTGTAGCAACCGCCCTTATTTGCGCTAATATATTCCCATATTTTGATACCTTTTCAGATGCCTTGAGAGCATCCGCGTTCCAGGTTTCTTCAATCATAACCACAACCGGTTATTCAACCGTAGATTTCAATCTTTGGCCAACCTTTTCTAAAACCGTGCTTCTTTGCCTTATGTTTGTAGGTGCGTGCGCAGGATCAACGGGAGGCGGATTTAAAATAACACGTTTAGTGATGATATTCAAATCCATAAAACAAGAATTAAAACGTATGATCAATCCTCGTTCCGTATCCGCGGTTAAATTTGAGGGAAAAATCATAGACAAGGTGACGCTCAACGGTGTAAATGCCTATCTTGCAGTCTACGTAATACTGTTTATGGCTACGGTATTGTTCATATCATTTGAACCATTTAATTTTGAAACTACATTTTCTGCCGCTCTTAGCTGCTTTAATAATATAGGTCCCGGAATTGGCGCGGTTGGACCTATGGGAAGCTATGCGGATTACAGCATTTTTTCCAAATTAATACTCTCTTTTGCAATGCTCTTCGGACGTCTTGAAATATACCCCCTTCTCATAGCACTCAACCCTTCCACTTGGACAAAAAGATAATCAATATTGGAGGCAGTTATGGTAAAAACAAAATCAAACAAAAATGGTATTGTTGAATTATTTAGATTTTTATGCTCGATATGGGTTGCCTATTATCACGGCTTTTTCCCGATTTTGTCGGACAAGTTCGACGGCGTAAATATCTCGGTTGACTTTTTCTTCATGGTTTCAGGTCTTTTCTTCTTGCAATCAATTAAGAAATATGAAGAAAAACCATTTTTAGAAGGTATCCACCATATATTTTGGGGCAGAACAAAGAGCTTCATCGTCCCTCTTATAATTGCCGCATCGTCGATACTTTTCTGTAATCTATATTTCGAATTGGACTTTGGCGGTTTCAACTGGCCCTTGAGCTTTTTGTGGTTCTTTGTAGCTCAGTTCGTATATCTAACCGTATTCTACATTCTTTTAAAATTGATTAAACGTCGTTCGTTTTTCAATCTTGCCTGCGTGATAATCATCTGTATATCAATGTCACTCGTGTTGTTTATGTCTAAAAGCTTTGCAAAACAATTCGGTCATGTATTCAGAGGCCCCGCAATGTTGGCTTTAGGTATGCTTGTTTCTCAAATCCCACAAATCAAAACGAGATTAAATGATGAAGTAAAAGCAAAAAAACTGAGCATAGTTGTAAATACTGTTGGATTTACAATTACCGCGCTTGTCTTTATTTATTTAGCATATCTTCCCGAATATGCGCTTTGGAAGGCATATTTATTCACCTGCATCGTTTGTCCATTACTTTTGTATTTTGCATTGGGACTTCCCGTTCGTAGTAAATTCTTGAATTTGCTCGGTGAAATTAGCATATTTATTTATCTAGCTCAATGCCCAATTTTGATACATCATTACGGCGTAAGTGATAATACTAAAGACCAGTTCCCTTTGTTCTGTGTTTGTATCGTTGCTATGTTTGTTATAAACAGAATAGTTAATTACATAGCAAAGCAAAGACAACAAAATAAACAATTAGCATAATAAAAATCGGTGGAGGTAATTCCACCGATTTTTATTATTTCTTTTTAAATACAAGATATTTACTTATAATATAATTAGTAACGATAACAACCACACTTGCAACAATCTTTGACCACAAATCCGCAGTAAAAGTGAGGATAAATTTAAACGGAACATAATTCATTGCGTTCAAAATCCAAACCGTGCCAAAGGTGAGTGCGGTATCAAGGCCGAGCGTTCCCACTCTGCCAAGAGCAAATTTTGAAAGCTCGTGCGCAGTTTCCTTTTTAGTTGTTCCGCCTGCATTAAAAACCCACTTTTTGTTGGTGAAGAACGCCACAAGAACACCTGCAATCCATTGTAAAATTTGCGCCACAAAACGAATTGCATTGAATTTTGGTGCATCGGGAGAAATCCCACCAATATGCTCTGCAAAGAGCAAAATGGCAAAATAAACACCCATTGAAACCGCGGTAGTTATCACACCAAAGATGAGATAAGTAATTATCTCGCGATATTTATTGAATAAATTCTTCATAATTATTAAGAAAGCTTGTAGGTTGTACCCGCAGAGCTATCAACAAGAGTAATTCCTTTGCCTGCAAGATACTGTCTGATTTCGTCTGCACGAGCGTAGTTCTTTGACTTCTTTGCTTCGGCTCTTTCAACGATAAGTGCTTCAACCTCACGAGCAAGCTCTTCGGATACACCCTCGGGAGCCGCAAGTGCCTTCTTTGCTTCTTCTTCCATCTTTTGACGAAGTGCGTTTGCGTGACCAATAAGGTCAAGAGAAAGGACTCTATCAAAATCGGCAATAAGTGCAAGCTTTGTTGCATCATTCGTCTTTGCCTTGAGAACGTCATAAAGCGCAGTTACTGCCAAAGATGTAAGCAAATCATTGTCCATAGCATCTGTAAATCTTGTCTTAAGTGTAGCAAATGCCTCGGCATCAACCTCACCGTCCTCTTTAAGAGTTGCAATTTTTGCTATAAGCTTGCCATAAGCAATCTTTGCGTTATCAAGATTTTCATAGCTGAATACAAGATTCTTTCTGTAATGGCTCTGCATACAGAAGAAGCGGTACTCCATAGGGTCATAGCCCTTTGATTCAAGCAAAGAAACTGTCAAAAATTCACCTGTTGACTTGCTCATCTTGCCACTATTTGTGTTAAGGTGAAGAACGTGGAACCAATAGTTGCACCACTTGTGACCGATATAAGCCTCACTCTGCGCAATCTCGTTTGTATGGTGGGGGAATGCGTTATCGATACCACCACAATGAATGTCGAGCTTGTCACCAAGGTGCTTCATACTGATGCAAGAGCATTCAATATGCCAACCGGGATAACCAATACCCCAAGGGGAGTCCCATTTGAGCGCCTGATCCTCAAATTTAGACTTTGTGAACCAAAGAACGAAGTCGTTTTTGTTCTTCTTGTTTGTATCTTCTTCAACGCCTTCACGAACACCAACCGCAAGGTCCTCTTCCTTGAAATCGTTGAAAATATAGTATTTTTCAAGCTTTGATGTATCAAAATATACGTTTCCTCCCGCAAGATATGCGTATCCCTTTTCGATAAGTCCCTCAATCACCTTGATAAACTCATCAATGCAACCCGTTGCAGGTTCGACGATGTCGGGAGTCTTAATATTAAGCTTGTCACAATCGGCAAAGAAAGCATCCGTATAGAATTTCGCAATCTCCATAACGGATTTATTCTCTCTCTTTGCACCCTTGAGCATCTTATCTTCACCCTCGTCAGCATCGGATGCCAAGTGTCCAACGTCGGTGATATTCATAACGCGAGTTACGTCATATCCAACGTAACGGAAGTACTTTTCAAGTACGTCCTCCATAATATATGAGCGGAGATTTCCAATGTGAGCAAAGTGATAAACCGTAGGTCCGCACGTATACATGCTCACCTTTCCGGGCTCGTTTGGAATAAATTCCTCTCTAAGTCTTGTAGCTGTGTTGTAAAGCTTCATTTTTTATACCTCTTTTATTTTAGTTAATAGTTAGTTAATCAAGATCTTCTTTTTCGAGAAAAAGAAGCAAAAAGCTTTAAATCATTTGGGATAAGTTAAGTCTGCGCAAATTGTTCCAATAAATTGGAACTAATGATTTTTCTCGTCACCTCGAAAAATCTAATTTGCTACTAAAAGCATAGCCATTTAGTATGATAAAGCGCTAAATACAGTGTATCAAATCACCCCTCTGGGGGTGAGAGGGGTCGATGCGTAG
>JAZQUS010000011.1:0-4806 GCA_045631445.1 Eubacteriales bacterium | reverse complement strand
TCGGATTTTACCCATGTCCTTCTGTGAGCCAAGGAGTTGTTATCAGGTCTTGTTTCCTAAGACCGCTTGGCCTCCGACTTGGTGTTAAATTAGACCGCGCAAATCGCGCGCCTGCACTTCTGACGCGCTTGGCGCAAATGTTTTTCCGTTAAGTCGGATCGTAGCCATGTCGTTCTGTGAGCCAAGGAGTTGTTATCAGGTCTTGTCTTCCTAAGACCGCTTGGCCTCCGACTTGGCGCAGTTTCTTTGTTTTCTTGAAAACAAAGAAACATTTGCGCCAAGCGCGTCAGAAGTGCAGGCGCGCGCTTAGCGCGGTCTAATTTAACACCCACGATTAAAAGTTTTGCGTGCGGGGTTCCCCGAAGCGACATTTATGAGCTTTGGGGGTTCGCGCGATGCTTTTTCAAAAGCGACCTTTTTATCTTTGTAATAATCATCATACACAAAAAGCAGCACAGAAAAACCGTGCTGCTTTTTGATTAAACTATATAACCTGAATAACGTCCTTATAAAATACAACGCACTCACCGATATTTTTAATGGCGATATGCTCGTTTGCGTTATGAATGGTTGCAAATTGCTTTTTATTAAGATCAATGGGAGCAAATCTCAAAATATTATCCGCAACGTCAGTAAATCTTCTCGCGTCAGTACCCGCAGTAAGCAAAAACGGTACTACTGCAGCATCGGGAAAATTCGCATGAAGCTGTTTCTCGACTTTTTTATAGATTTCGCTGTTAAAATCCGTCGGTTGACAGTAATCTCTCTCAAGCTCTTCAATTACAACACCATATTTTTTGCCAATCTTCTTAATTTTTTCAAGACCACGATAAAGATCGTCCTCTCTAACACAACGAAGAAACATAACCGCTTCTGCATTTTTTGATCTGAAGGTTGGTTCTTCAATGTCACCCGCAAATATGGTTTGAAAACTTACACTCGTGGAAAGCATAGCACTGGCGGCAGGAATACCCATCATAATTTTCTTAATAATGGGAGAGAAAATCCAAATGTTACCAAACAAAATATTCATAGGAAATGCCATATAGGGCACGTGGCGTTCAAACGTTGCGCGCACCTCGGGATAGAAATGCCCTTTATAAATTTTGGCATCATTAACCTCTGCAATAAATTTGCTGATATTAAGTGCCGCACTGTCCGCTGCCTTTCCAAATCCACCATGACCTAACTGTTCGGAATTAACTGAGCACTTAAAATAATGGCGGCTCTTTTCGTGAACGGCAACAACGGCGCTCTTGCACTTAACACCCGGAATCTGACCCTCAGTAATAGCACCTCCCTCATCAAGAACGAGATCAAAGTGAATACCGTTTGTCCTAAAATATTCGGTAGCAAGCACCATTCCGTCACCACCGACCTCTTCATTGTTTGAAGAACCTATATAGAAGTTTATACCATCGAATTCATACCCTTCGGAAAGAAGCTCTTCACACGCCTGAAGCTCTGCAAAAAGCGGAGTTTTCGTGTCTATTGTACCTCTGCCAAAAAGGTATCCTTCCTTTTGCGTTGCAACAAAAGGATCGGTATTCCATCCTTCACCACCATCAACAACGTCGTGATGTGACATAAGCATTATATTTTTCTTCGCGTTTTTCCCCTCAATAACGTAAACAAAGCAACCCCCACCAAACACGAGCTTTTTTGCTTTTTTAGTTAAATTTGGAAAAAGCTCACCAAGTGTTGCATAAAATCTTTCAAATTCCGCTTTGTTTTCATCATTTTTAGTCCAAACCGTCTTGCAATTTATCATTTTAGAAAGCTTTGAAACATATTCTGCATTTTTCTCTGCAGATACACCTCGTCTTTCTGATTCCGATTTCAAATTCACCTTTTTCATTTTTTCGCACTTTCCTCTCTGTGTTCGTCAATAAATTTGGTAACACCTTTTTCGTTGTAGAAGCAGAAGAATACTAATGAAACGAGTGAGAAAATGCCGGCAAAAACACCTGTAAGTTTAACTCCGAGCATACCAACACTCTCACCTGCAGGTGAGCCTATGGCAAGAACACTCGAAACGACCACCATAGCAACAGAATAAGCTATTTTTTCAATAAATGTCTTCGTAGCAGAGAAAAATCCCTCTCTGTTAACACCATGCTCGATGCTATCCTTTTGAATAATATCCGACATACAGGATTGTGGCAAAATATTGATTGCAGCAAACGGGAATGCAACGACAATTCCCATAAACAAGCCTAAAAACAATTCCTTGCCGGGAACGAGTGCAGCAAGCTTATCACCAAAGAAAATGAAAGCAAATACAATAGTAAATATCACACTCGCAATAACGAGCATCGTCTTTTTGCCGTACTTTTTGCTAAACTTAACTATCATTGGGAATAAGCAAAGCGCAACGCCTATAGCTGAAATCATAACGAGGAAGGATTGCGATTCCGGAACGTTCAAGAGCATCGTGATGTAATAAAGCATTGCCGTTTGAAAGAATGCCATCGAAAGATAACTGAAAAGGTCACCCATAAAGAACGTAACGAAGCTTTTGTTTTTAAAAATGCTCTTAGCAGAAGCAAGAAGTGACTGTTTGGGCTTAACACTTGCTTCAACGTAATCGGTTTCCTTGAATGCAGTCGCACCAAGAAGTACGCAAGTAAGACCGATAGCGGCAAAAACGGTGAATACGATTCTCCAAGACCAAAGCGCGCTAACACCCAAGCCCTTGATGAGATTAACAAAGAGCGTAGCCGCATACATAAACGAGCTTGAGCCCATAAAGAACGCGGTACTAATTCCATAGTAGCCAACTCTGTCCTTTGCGTCGGGAATGACCTCGGGAATGAGCGCATTTCTCGGAATAAAGAAGAAAGTATAAGCAGTGTAATAAACAACAAGGAAAAATCCAACCCAAATAGCATTCAATACCGAGCCCTGCTTAAACGGAGCCATAAAAATCATAAGCACGGATAAGGCATACGGCACCGCCGCCCATTTCATAAAGGGCATTCGTCTGCCGTCCTTGTGAGTGCATCTATCGGAAAGATTAGCCACCCAAGGGTCGGTAATCGCATCAACAACTTTGCTAATACCGGTAAGAAGAGCCATTATTGTGATAAATCCTAGAAACTTATTTTCGGGCAAAAGCGAGGGAATCCCACTTTTCACAGTTGGCTGGAAGAAATAAAGCAGATAGTTACCTATCATACCGTTAAAAAGGCCTTTTGCAATGTCCGAAAGACAATAGCGTATCATTTTGCGTTTGGGTAATGTTTTTTTCATAGACAAACCTCCAATGTTTTTTGTTATTATACCACCAAACGCCTTGATTTTCAATGCTTTATAGAAAAATTTTGTCATTAAAAATCGAATTTTGTAAACCAAAAATCTACATATATAAATATATTTTCAAAAAACACTTGCAAAAATATAGGTTTAGTGATATAATATCTATGTATGCAATTTTAACAAATTAATAAGGAGGACAAAAATCAATGAATTTTTGCGTAAAATTGTTATCAATTTTCTTGGTTTTGGTAATGCTCGCAAGCACAGTTGTTTCCTGCGCATTCCAGCCAAACAGCAATCCCTCAACACAGGGCGGCACAACAACAAATAACGGAATTACAGTGCTCCCTCCAAACAATGACGACAACAAAGAAGACATCAATAACGGAAACCACGTTGGCGGTGTAGTGGTAGGCAACGTAACTGCCCCCTACATTGGTGACGTACACGTTTCCGCAGGTGTTACTCCTGACGAGAACAACCAAGTTCCCTCCGAGGGCGTAAGCCTTGAAAGCGCAACCGCAAGCGCAACAATTCCCGGTGGTGTTCAGATGGAAGAAGGAGCAAACGAACTTGCCCTCACCATCAACGGCATCAAGGATAGTTCCGCAAACGTAGAACTTTCCGACACAGATGTTTCCACATCTCTCGACGTTCACGTATCAGGTGTTGCGGCAGGCAACCTCGTTCCTATGGAAGTAAAGCTTTTGGCAGCAGCTCTTAAGGGTCTCAACTCCACAAGCATTACTCTCTACCACGTTGAAAACGGTGAAACAATCGCAATGACATACGTTCCTAACGACGAACCCTTCACCGCACACAACCAGTTCAAGTATGATCCCGTAACAGGCGACGTAACTCTCTACATAGCATCCTTCTCCGAAATCATGATGGTTTCTGACTCAGAAAACAAGTGGGAAGGCGGCGTTGACCACGATTGGTATGATGCAAATGCTACGACACTTTACATTGCAAACGCAGAACAGCTCTGGAGCTTTAGCCAAATCGTTGGTGGCATGGCAGAAGGTATCGAACAAGACTCCTTCTCCGGCAAAACAGTTAAGCTCATTGCTGACATCAACCTTGGCGACAAGGAAAGCGAAAACAAATCCAACATCATCTTCTACCCCATCGGTTATAACAGTAGCGACGGAAAGTACGAAAAGACAGATGTTGCAGTTACAACAGGTTTCTATAACTTCTGTGGTACCTTCGACGGTAACGGTCACACAATCGAAAACTTCTACCAAAACACTTGGGAAATGAAGGGCGACAACAACTATTACGATGCTACTCTCCAGTACTATCGTGACGGTATGGGCTTGTTCGGTCGAGTTTATGGTGGTAAAATTAAGAACCTCACTGTTAGCAACTTCTCTTCCGACGGTGAATACACAACAACAGGTGTTATCGCAGCTTACGCGGACGGTGCTACATTTGAAAACATCTCAATTTTCAACTGTAACCCCAGAGTTTATAACATCGGTAACGGTGGTATCGTTGGTTGCGTAGGTTGGTATGCTAAAGATCCAAACTTGACAACAACCT
>JAZQUS010000010.1:0-8508 GCA_045631445.1 Eubacteriales bacterium | reverse complement strand
TTAGTTCTATAACAACACATATACAAACCGTGTTTTTGCTCGCAAAATGATGTCGTTTAGACATCAAACGGTTTGTTTGCCTCGCCATTTGTTTTTTATTTACTATTATTTTTTACGCGAGGCGTGGCACAATTTGCGCGGCTTATTTTAACAGCCACAATTAAAAAGTTTTGCGGAGCTTTTTCAAAAGCGACAAATTGGTACTTAACCAACTACTCGATAAATACCAATTTATACAACAACAAAAGGAGAAACTTAATGAAAATAACAGATAACATAATCTATGTTGGAGTAAATGACCACAAAATTGATTTGTTCGAAGGTCAATATAAAGTACCTAATGGAATGAGCTACAACTCATACGTTATTATTGATGAGAAAATTGCTGTTTTTGACACTGTTGACGTTAATTTCACACACGAATGGCTCGACAATATCGCAAATGTACTCAATGGCAAATCTCCCGACTATCTCATTGTTCAGCATATGGAGCCCGACCATTCTGCAAACATTGCGAATTTTATCAAAAACTATCCAAACGCAAAAATTGTGGCTAATCCTAAGGCGTTTGTTATGATGGATAACTTCTTTGGTGGTATTGATAACTCAAAGAAAATCCCTGTTGAAAACGGCTCTTCTCTTTCTCTCGGCAAGCACAATTTGACCTTTGTTTTTGCTCCAATGGTGCATTGGCCCGAGGTTATGTTCACCTATGAAAACACCGAGAAAATACTTTTCTCTGCCGATGCATTCGGTAAATTTGGTGCGCTTGACGCATATGAACCTTGGGACGACGAAGCAAGAAGATACTATATCGGTATTGTTGGTAAATATGGAGTTCAGGTACAAAACGTTCTCAAGCAGGCGTCAGGGCTTGATATTCAAACGATTTGCCCACTCCACGGTCCTGTTTTGAATGAAAACCTTGAACAATACATTGGGAAGTACAACCTTTGGTCAACCTACACACCCGAGGACGAAGGAGTCGTTATTGCATATACGTCAATTTACGGCAACACAAAAAAGGCTGTTATGACACTTGCAGAGAAGCTCAAGGCAAAGGGGTGCCCTGTGGTTATTACCATTGACCTCGCAAGAACCGAATGGTCCGAAGCGGTTGCCACCGCATTCAAATATAGTAAAATTGTATTAGCAACAACAACTTACAATTCCGATATTTTCCCATATATGCGTCAATTTATTGACCATTTAACCGAACGTAACTTTCAAAATCACACAGTTGGTTTTATTGAAAACGGAAGCTGGGCGCCAACTGCAAAAAAAGTGATGATGGGACTTCTTGAAGGTTCAAAAAATATGACCTATCTTAACGCAAGCTGTTCTATCCGTTCTGCACTCAACAAGGATAGCACCTCTCAGCTTGAAGCAATGGCAAATGAGCTTTGTATGGAATATCTTGCTCGTCAGGACGAAACTGCAAACAAGAACGATATGACCGCGCTTTTCAAAATCGGATACGGTCTTTACGTTGTTACAAGCAATGACGGTAAGAAGGATAACGGACTTATTGTCAATACAGTTGCGCAGGTTTCTGAGTCACCAAAGAGAATTTCCGTCACCATAAACAAAGAAAACTACTCCCACCACGTAATCAAACAAACAGGCAAAATGAACGTTAACTGCCTCACAGTTGATGCACCATTCTCCATCTTTGAAAAATTCGGTTTTGTGAGTGGCAGAAACATTGATAAATTTGCAGGAGAAAACGTTCTTCGCAGTGATAACGGACTTGTATTCCTTTCAAAATATATCAATTCCTTTATGTCACTCACCGTTGAAAATTATGTTGACCTCGGCTCACACGGAATGTTCATCTGTACTATTGATGAGGCGCGCGTTATTTCTGAAAAAGAAACTATGACCTATAGCTACTACCACGCAAATGTTAAACCAAAGCCACAAACCGACGGCAAAAAAGGTTACGTTTGTAAAATATGTGGCTACGTTTATGAGGGTGACCCACTCCCCGAGGACTTCATTTGTCCCCTTTGCAAACACCCCGCGTCTGACTTTGAGCCAATTAAATAACAATAAAAATCCACCCATTCGGGTGGATTTTCTATATAGATAAATTGGGATTTATCGGGGAGTTAGTTAAGTAAAGATTTTCGTTCTTTTTGAAAAAAGAACCAAAAACTTTTTAATCGTGGGTGTTAAATTAAGACTGCGCAAATTGTGTCAATAAATTGACACTAATGATTTTTCTCCTCACCTCGAAAAATCCAATTTGCTACTAAAAGCGTAGCCATTTTGGTATTAAAACAGTTTGTTTTTGTAGGGGAGGGGTTTTCCCTCCCGTTGATATAACAAACATATAGGTGCGGGCGCACGGAGTGCTCCCCTACGAAGATTGTTCGTAGCCATTTTGCTATCAAAGCGGCTATGTGCAGAGTAGCAAAGCGTGGTTTTTTCGTTTGCTTGAAAACGGAAAAACATTTGCGCCAAGCGCGTCAGAAGTGAAGGCGCACGATTTGCGCGGTTCAAATTTAACACCTACGATTAAAAGTTTTGCGGAGCTTTTTCAAAAGCGACCTTTTTATCTTTGTAACTTCCCCTATAAATCAAAATTTGAACTTATCTCAAAACAAAAACCGCCGTGGAAACCACGGCGGTTAAAATCTTTAATTATTGAGTAATAACTCCATCAGAACATACAACTGTGAATACACCCGCGCCGTAGCTCCAACCGTCAACCTTGTTAATGCTATTCCACTGAGCCATAGTACCATCATAATTAATAGTCTTCAAGCCTGTGCATCCACTGAAGGCAAACGCGCCAATCTTTGTAACTGTAACAGCAATTCTAACTGTCTCAAGATCAGTATAGTTCATAAATGCATTTGCAGCAATTTCAGTAACCAAAATATTGTCTACTGAGAAAGGAGCATAGAAGGTAGGATTCTTCATACCCTCTTTAAAGCCCTTAACAACGTAGTACTTATTGCCGTCCTTATCAGTCTTAAGCTCAAGATTGAGAACGTCAAAGTATTCACCTGTTGTTTCAACTGACTTTCCGCAATCACAGTAATATGTCATCAAACCAGTAGTAGAGTCAACTGTAAAGTTATCCAATTTGTGTTTGGGATCATCCTTAAGTTCTTCCTTTGTAGCACCGCAAAGCTCACAAGTATAAACTGCAATACCAAGTTCACCACAGTTTACGGGAGCTACTACAGGATCTCCGAATTTGTGACCAAATTCCTTATAATTTACCTTGTGCTGATATCCGCAACCGTCACATGCTTCAACATCGTAACCAAGCTCTGTGCAAGTAGATTCAACAGTCTTAACGTGAGTAAATGTTACGTGATTATTTGGATCGAAATCCGCTGTAAAATCAACGTGAATAACGTCACCACAAGCTGAGCATTCACGCTTAGTATAACCCTTTTTATCACAAGTGGGGGCAACTACAGTATCCACATAGCTATGTGTTTCAGTATAGTCAGTCTTATAGGAATAACCACAAACTGAGCAAGTATGGATTGTGTAACCCATAGCTTCACAAGTTGATCCTACAACTTCGTCAACAAAAGTATGTCCTGCACTGCAATTAGGACCTTCTTCTTCCTGACAAGAAACGAGAGCAATAGAAAGAATCAACAAAACAGTAATAAGTAAAACAGATAAAATTTTATTCATATTCAAATCCTCCTTAGTTGATTATTTCTCAATCTTTTTATCAGTAACTTGAGTTGCTCCACAACCACAAGCATAATAGAACTTACCTTCAAGCTCAAACAAGAATTTGTATTCATGAGGAAGAGGTTTAACGAACTCTCTCTTATACTCAATTCCGCAATTATCACAAACGTAAATTGTGTAACCAACTGTTGTGCAAGTAGGATCTACTCTAACACCTGCAGCAGTGCTTGTGTGAGGAAGAATTTCCTCGGTCTGTACTTCACTACAATTACCGCATACTCTATGCTGTTCGCCATTGGCAACATGTGTCAAGCTACAAGTAGGAGCTACGTCAACAATCCAATCACCCCACAAATGTCCTGGGTTGGGAATTGCTACTTCCTTTGTTTTAACTTCACCGGTTTCTAATTTATGCAAGCAACCGGGAGTTTGACAATAGTAAACATTCTTACCGGGAACTGTACAAGTAGGATCATACACTTCATCTGGCTGATCCTTCTCGGGATTACTAGGATAATACAAATAAGCGTGAGCACCCATGCTTCCCACAGTCGTCTGCTCCTTGCCACATTCCTTGCATACTTTTATCGTCAAGCTTTTTTCACTACAGTTTTTAGCAGTATAGCTCTTATCATTATCTTTTTCTAAAGCAGTAACAAACTTTTTGTCTTTTTCACTCCAACGTACATGATTATCGGGGTTGATGGGCTTAATATCATAGCGATAGTAATATCCGCAATCCAAGCATTGGCGCTCGGTGTAACCTTCTACATCACAAGTAGCTTCATAAGTCTTGGGACTGTTAAATCTATGAACGTGAACTTTTTCATCCTCGGGATAATTAACCGGAGGCGTTTTTTGGTTACACGCCACAAGAATTGTTAATGTTGCAAAAAGAGCAACAAGAATCAATAATGAGAATAACTTTTTCATAATTCTCTTCCTCCATAAAAAATAATTAATCAGAAACAGCATTTACCAACTTGGGAAATGCAATATAAATGAGTATAACTACCCTATTTTCTTTCTAATATGTATTCTATCACAAATATTTCGATATGTCAATAGCAAATTGGTAGAATTAAGCAAAAAATGAGCCACTTTTTGGCTCATTTTTTATGAATTATTTGTTTTTCATTACCGCAAGAGCGCACCAACCGTTATCATCAATTCTTTCAATAACTTTAAGCGCATATTCATTAAGTTTAGCGGTAACGTCATCCGCTCTTTCTTTGATAATTCCCGAGCAAAGAAGAACGCAATCGTCCTTCATAAATCTACCGATGTCGGGAGTCATTCTAATAATAATATCGGCAACAATATTCGCACAAATGAGGTCATATTTACCGCCGTCAAGGTCAACCTGCTTAAGCAAGTCGGAAACCTCACAGGTTACGTTAGTTTGACCACTTTCTGCTATATTTTCATTAGCAACCTTAACTGCAATAGGGTCGATGTCATACGCCTTGCACTCACCTGCACCAAGCTTTGAAGCGCAAATAGCAAGAATTCCGCTTCCCGTACCAACGTCAAGCATTCTAACACCCTGCTTTGTGTACTTTTCAAGCAATTCAATAACAAGACGAGTTGTTTCGTGAGACCCTGTGCCAAAAGCCATACCCGGATCCATTTTCACAACAATTTCTCCCTCTTTTGCCTCGTATTCCTCCCACATAGGAACAATAACAGTTCTCTTACCAATATGGAGAGTGGTATAATACTTCTTCCAAGAGTTTGCCCAATCCTCCTCATTCACACCAACTATTTCAATTTTAGGTTCAATACCCTCGCTTTCAAGTCGCTCGCGAATAAAGGAAATTGCCATATTATAGTTTTGGTCAGCAGGCAAGAAAAGTGAAACAGATGCCACACTCTTGTCCGCGTTAAGTATACTCTCGTCAATGAGATCGCCATAGCAGGTTTTAAGATCGATATCGGAATAATCCTCAACCATCAAATTGTTATCAAGCACGCTCATAACCGCCATAGCAGTATCAAGATTTTCGAGCTTTACAGTAACTTTTATCTGCGTCCAATCCTTAATTTCGGATGTTTCTCCGCAAATGTAATCGGGATCTGTAATCATTTTTTCTCCCCCTTAACTAAAAAGATTTTTAAAGAAGCTTGTTTTCTTTTTGTAATTACTTTCACCGCATGAATCCGCAAACGCGCGCATATGATCCTTTTGCTTATTCGAAAGTCCTTTTGGAATTTCAACAACTGTAGTGAAAATAAGATCACCGCGACGGTTGGGATAATTCAAATTTTGAATTCCCTTTCCGCGCAAGGTAAACTGTGTCCCGGGTTGAGTTCCCTCGGGAATATTATATTTATGCTCACCCTCAAGTGTTGGAACACTTATCTCTGCTCCAAGTGTTGCCTCCGCAACCGTTACAGGCACATCACAGTAAATATTATATCTTTCACGTTTGAAAATCTTGTGTGGTTTAATCGAAATCGTAATAATAAGATCTCCCGCAGGACCGCCGTTTCTTCCGTCAGAGCCCTGTCCACGAAGTGCAATTCTTTCACCGTTGTCAATACCCGCAGGAATGTCAACAGAAAGTGTTTTCATTATGCGAACGTAACCCGTTCCGCTACAGTTAGAGCAAGGATTTTTAATAATCTTACCGCTACCGCGACAGGAATCGCAGGTCACAGTCGTTTGGAATTGCATTCCACCCATTCTTTGCATAACGCGACGCTGTCCACTACCTCCACACGCAGAACAGGTTTCTGCACTCGTTCCCTTTTGCGCGCCCGAGCCGTGACATTCATCACATTTTTGTATTCTCTTATAGGAAATATCCTTTTTAACGCCGAAAGCCGCCTCTTCAAAGGTGAGTGTTACGTGAACCCCAATATCCTCACCGCGTTGGGGAGCATTTCGTCTATTTGATGATCCGCCAAAGCCACCACCAAATCCGCCACCGAAGAAGCTACTAAAAATATCACCAATATCTCCAAAATCAGAGAAACCACCATATCCACCGTAGCCACCGCCCGCGCTTTGATCGAATGCTGCGTGACCGAATTGGTCGTATTTTGCCTTTTTATCGGGGTCGGAAAGCACGCTGTATGCTTCGTTCACCTCTTTGAACTTCTGTTCGGCTTCCGCATTGTCAGGGTTCATATCGGGGTGATATTTTTTTGCAAGTGTTCTATATGCCTTTTTGATTGAGGCCTCGTCCGCGCCCTTACTAAGTCCTAAGACCTCATAATAATCTCTTTTATCTGCCATCTTTGTTCACTCTCTAAACGGACATAGGAAAGGGCATTTTGCCCTTTCCTCGCCATGATTTTATTAATTACTGATTTGTCTTATCTTCAAATCCTGCATCGTAGTATGTGCCGTTATCTGCACCACCCTGCGCACCGCCGAAGTCTGCGTTAGGATCACCCTGAGCAGCACCTGACTGCTTATAAAGCTTTTCAGAAACCGCATAGAATGCCTTTTCAAGTGCCTCTGTATCTGCCTTAATAGCCGCAGTATCGTTGCCCTTAACTGTTTCCTTGAGCTTTTCAATAGCCGCCTTAACATCTACAAGCTCACTTTCGGGAAGCTTATCACCAATTTCAGCAAGTGTCTTTTCACTTTGGAAAATAAGTGTGTCTGCGTGGTTCTTCACGTCAACTGCTTCCTTCTGCTTCTTATCCTCTTCTGCAAATCTTTCCGCATCGCGAACTGCTCTGTCGATATCTTCCTGACTCATATTTGTAGAAGATGTAATTGTAATGTGAGTTTCCTTGCCAGTTCCCTTGTCGCATGCTGTTACGTTAACGATACCGTTAGCGTCAATGTCGAATGTAACTTCAATTTGAGGAACTCCACGAGGAGCTGCAGGAATACCATCAAGGTGGAATCTGCCAAGAGTTGTGTTACCTGCCGCCATTTCTCTTTCACCCTGAAGAACGTGAATTTCAACTGATGTCTGACCATCTGCAGCAGTTGAATAAATCTGGCTCTTCTTTACGGGAATTGTTGTGTTTCTATCAATAATTCTGTTGAATACACCACCGAGTGTTTCGATACCGAGAGAAAGGGGTGTAACGTCGAGAAGGAGAAGATCCTTAACGTCGCCACCGAGAACACCCGCCTGAATAGCCGCACCAACAGCTACACATTCGTCGGGGTTGATGCCCTTGAAGGGCTCTTTGCCGATAAGCTTCTTAACTGCTTCCTGAACTGCAGGAATTCTTGTTGAACCACCAACCAAAAGAACCTTATCAATCTGATTTACAGTAAGTCCTGCATCCGCAAGTGCCTTCTTTGTAGGAATAATAGATCTATCTACAAGGTCACTTGTAATTCTATCAAATTCTGCTCTTGTAAGAGTTGCATCAAAGTGGAGAGGGCCTGCAGCAGTAGCTGTGATGAAAGGAAGATTGATATTTGTGCTTGTCATACCTGAAAGCTCAATCTTTGCCTTTTCTGCAGCTTCCTTAAGTCTTTGCATTACCATCTTATCACTTCTGAGGTCAACACCATTCTCTGTTTGGAACTTCTTAACCATCCAATCGATGAGTCGTTGGTCGAAGTCATCACCACCGAGCATTGTGTCACCATTAGTTGCAAGAACCTCGAATACACCGTCGGAGATTTCAAGAATGGATACGTCGAATGTACCGCCACCAAGGTCAAATACCATTACCTTCTGGTCGTTTTCCTTGTCAATACCGTAAGCCAAAGCAGCAGCTGTGGGCTCGTTGATAATTCTCTTAACCTCAAGACCTGCAATCTTACCTGCGTCCTTTGTTGCCTGACGCTGTGCGTCTGTGAAGTAAGCGGGAACTGTGATAACTGCCTCTAAGTCGGAGGCCAAGCGGTCTTAGGAAGACAAG
>JAZQUS010000009.1:0-3119 GCA_045631445.1 Eubacteriales bacterium | reverse complement strand
ATTGAAATCAAACAATACATAACGATTTTCTCACTGTTGGCAGGCAGTTCGAAAATCTATGATTTGCTAATGCCCAACGTAGCCATTTTGCTATCAAAACGGTTATGTGCCGATTTTGTAGGGGGGCACTCCGTGCACCCGCTTATGAACTCAAACTAATTTCATTTTTGGCGGGAGGGAAAACCCCTCCCCTACGGATTTGTGCGAAGCCATTTTGTTATCAAAACGGCTATATGCAGAGTAGCAAAGCGTGGTTTTTTCGTTTGTTTGCAAACGGAAAAACATTTGCGCCAAGCGCGTCAGAAGTGAAGGCGCACGATTTGCGCGATATAAATTATAACCCACCTATGAAAGTTTTGCGGAGCTTTTTCAAAAGCGACCTCTTTTGCTTTGTAACTCCCCTACAAATCAAAATTTGAAATCATCTTAAATTTCAATCAAATTAACGTTCCCGATTTCTCGCGCCAAATCAACATCTCTATTTTGACAAGTAAAGAGAACGCATTGTGACTCCTTTGAATGCTCAACTATCGCACGCAACACGTTCTTGGCTCTCGAGTCGTCAAGTTGTGAGAGACACTCGTCCATATAGAGAGGAGGATTTTTCTCCTTCAACAAAACCTGCAAAAAGGCAAGACGAAGCGCAAAATAGGAAACGTCAAGACTACCTCTACTAAGTGATTCAATCGGACGTGTTTCGCCACCTGCGAATACGGAGAGCTTTATATTTTCGTCAACGAAAAGCTCACTGTATTTACCGCCCGTAGCGGTTGCGAGATTGTCCTGGGCGCGTTCTCTGATTCTCGGCACGACGTCACCCTTGAGCTCAAGAGAAGCCGTGTTAATTGTTTCCATAGCCAAGCGCACCGCATCAAGTCGGAGCTTCAATTCGGCAAATTTCACCTGCTCCGCCTCAATTTCGGGGAAAATATCATTAGCGCTTTTTCTCTGACCGTTCGCGGCAAGATTTCTCTCAATTCCCGCCTTGTATTGACTGAACTGATTGGTTCTTTGAAGAGCGGCGTCGCGTTCCGCCTTGAGCTTTTCAAAGGAAACCGCCTTAATCTTTTCTATGAGAGAGGGATTTATACGCGCACGAATGTCTGCTTCATTGAATCGTTCAAGCTCTTTTTTTAGGGACGAATAAAGCGCATCCTTTTCGCGTTTTCTTTGTTCGAGCTCGTGCCTTTTTGTAAGATAATCCTTCATTTTTTGAGAGAATTCTGTCAAAATTTCACGCTCTTTGCCGTCAATTCCAACCGCACCGAGCTTTTTAATAAGCCCACGCGTCCTATCAAGTGAAGAATTAAAATTATCCTCTGCCATAGAAAGACGGAACTTCGCATTTTCGAGCGCATTTTTGCGTTGCACGATAGCGCTTCTCGACTGACTGAATTTTTCAAGCGTCTCTTCGATGGAATATTCATCAATTTTTTGAATAACTCCGGCAAATCTACCCTCAAGCACTTGCTTTTCCGACCTTGCGCCTTTGTATTTTTTAAAGAACATTCCTGCCCCCAAAAGTGAGAGAAGTGTAATAAATCCGGTAGTTAAAGCCCCCGAAACATTACCCATTCCAAGAGCAATAAATCCTGTGAGAAGTGCAAGAATAGCACCCAAAGAGCCAAGAACAATTGCACCAAGAAGGGAAGAGCGCATCTTTTTCACCTTCGAGCCAAAATGCGCACCCGCACTGCGAGGTGAATTGAATTCGTCAAGTAACGACGAAAGAATGTCGCTATTTGTAATATCTATACTGTTGAGCGCGTTTTCCGCATTTTTGTATTCATTTTCTGCATTTGTAAGAGCGTCCTGACTGCTTGATAAAGCCTCGGATGCGGAATTTATCTCCGCGATTTTCTCATAGCTTGCCAAGGAAACGTCAAATTCCGCACCCTCGTCAAGTCCGCGGATAGCACCCTCAAGTTCAACGCTTTCCAATTCAAGTTCTCTTAAACGTTCAAATGACTCAAGACGGAGCACGTCATCGTAAAGATCGCACATTTTTTGCGCAATTTTATGCTCATCTCGTGCTTTCGCAAGTGATAATTCAACCCTTTCAAGCTCGTCCGCGTTTTTTACGCGCTCGTTTTCAAGAATGAGCGCATTTCTGTGCTCGCTTTTTAATCTCTCAAGTGCCATTTCAGATTCAAAAACAAGACCTCCGCGACCGTTTGTGTGCATAAGACGGCGTCGTTCTGCGTCAAGCATTTTAGTTGCAGACTGAATGTCTGTGCTTTCGTCACCCGAGGACAAAAGATTGTCGATAGCACTCTTTACGGAGTCCGCGCCAATAACAACCGTTTCAAGCTGCTTTATGTTGCACATGCTATCATAAGCGGACGCTCCAATGCCGAGAAAATGCTCACCTGGGACTTCATCCCCAAATGCTTCACTACCGTTTTCAAGGTCAATGATTCTGACTTTGTCAGAGAAGGTGCTCCTCGCACCCTCGCGACCTGCACGCTCAATGCGGTATTTTTTGCCGTCGATGTCCTCGATAGTCAAGCTGCCTGCCGCCATTCCCGTGCCCCAGGATACCGCACGCTCGCGCTCACCAACGATAACGTTGGGATTTTTGCGACCAATACCGTAAAGCGCAAACCTAATAAAAGCAAGAATAGTCGACTTTCCCGACTCATTGTCACCCTTGACAATGTTGAACCCATCGGTAAACGTAAACACCTCGTTCTTAAATTTTCCAAACTGTATAATATTTATTTCAATAATCTTCATTTGTATTCTCCTGAAATATACAAATTTACTTTCCAAATTTATAATCTGCCATAAGAATTGGGATTTATCGGGGAGTTAGTTAAGTAAGGATTTTTTCGTTCTTTTTGAAAAAAGAACCAAAAACTTTTTAATCGTGTGTATTAAATTAATCTGCGCAAATCGTATTGTTTGATTAGAATCAAACAATACATAAGGATTTTCTCGCCATTTTAACAGGCGGCTCGAAAATCTGTGATTTGCTATTGCCAAGCGTAGCCACTTTGCTATCAAAATAGTTTGTGTCTGTAGGGGAGGGGTTTTCCCTCCCGTTGATAAACAAACATATAAGTGCGGGTGCACGGAGTGCCCCCCTACGAAGATTGTGCGTAGCCATTTTGCTATCA
>JAZQUS010000008.1:0-6242 GCA_045631445.1 Eubacteriales bacterium | reverse complement strand
GCTCAAGGGCCTGAAGACCGTACTGACCGTTAGTAACTGTGTTACCGCGGCTTGCCTTACCCTTAAGTCTTCCGCGCTGTACGCGACGGAATTTTACTCTCTTAGGCATTAACATTTTTGCGTCCTCCTTCTCTTGGAGCTCTGTCGCCTCTGTTGTTGTTTCTAGGACGACGATCACCGTTCTTGTTGTCCTTGCGGTCACGACGGTCGCCTCTTGCATTCTTTACAGCAGGGCGGTTAACTTCGTTAAGAACTTCGCCTCTGTAAATCCATACCTTTACGCCGATCTTACCGTAAGTTGTGTTTGCTTCCCAGAAGCCGTAATCGATGTCAGCTCTGAGTGTCTGAAGCGGAATAGTACCTTCGTGGTAATGTTCTGCTCTTGCGATTTCTGCACCACCAAGACGGCCGGAGCAAGTGATCTTAATACCCTTTGCACCAAGTCTCATTGTGTTGCGGATCGCCATCTTCATTGCGCGGCGGAATGCCACACGGTTTTCAAGCTGAGCTGAAATGTTCTCAGCAACGAGCTGAGCATTAAGGTCAGGCTGCTTAACTTCAACAACGTTGAGAGCTACGGGCATACCAACCATCTTTTCAAGCTGAGCCTTATATTTTTCGATCTGTTCGCCACCGCGGCCGATTACAAGACCGGGCTTTGCACAGTGGATGAATACTCTAACTCTGTGGCTGTCACGTTCGATTTCAATCTTGGGAACGCCTGCCTTCTGGAGTTCATTCTTGAGATATTCTCTGATGTTATAGTCGGAAACAAGAGTGTCGCCAAAAACTTCGTCTTTTGCGAACCATCTTGAATCCCAGTTCTTAATTACGCCCACACGCAAACCGTGGGGATTAACCTTTTGACCCATTTTAGCTACCTCCTATTTAGACTCTTTCTTTTACCACGATTGTAACGTGGCTTGTTCTCTTCAAAATTCTGTCTGCGCTTCCCTTTGCTCTGGGCATAATTCTCTTAAGAGTAGGACCGGGGCAAACGAAGCATTCAGCTACGTAAAGTTTTGAAGGATCCATGTGATTGTTGTGCTCTGCATTTGCAATAGCGCTTCCCAACAACTTTACAAGGTATTCAGATGCGCTCTTATTTGTATTCTTAAGAATAGCCATAGCAACGCCTGCATCCTTGCCTCTGATGAGGTCAAGAACGATCTTTACCTTACGAGGGGAAATTCTTGCATATTTAAGATGAGCTTTTGCTACATTATTTTCCATACAATTCATTCCTCCTTAATTATTTCTTACCGTTGTTGGATGTCTTTGATCCTGCGTGACCCTTAAAGGTTCTTGTAGGAGCAAATTCACCAAGCTTATGTCCAACCATATCTTCAGTTACGTATACGGGAACGTGCTTACGTCCGTCGTGAACTGCGATTGTGTGTCCAACAAATTCAGGGAATATTGTTGAAGCACGAGACCATGTCTTAAGAACTTTCTTTTCGTTCTTTTCGTTCATAGCGCAAATTCTTGCGTAGAGCTTTTCTTCCACGAAAGGTGGCTTTTTCAAACTTCTGCTCATATTATATTCCCTCCTTATCTATCGTTTCTACGTTTTACGATGAATTTGTTTGTTCTTGCCTTCTTATTTCTTGTCTTATAACCAAGAGCAGGCTTGCCCCAAGGTGTAACAGGAGAAGGACGACCGATGGGAGAACGACCTTCACCACCACCGTGAGGGTGATCACAGGGGTTCATTACAGAACCACGAACTGTGGGACGGATACCCATATGTCTTGTTTTACCAGCCTTACCGATCTTAACAGTGTCGTGCTCGATGTTACCAACCTGACCGATTGTTGCCTTACAGTCAAGACGGATGAGACGAACTTCGCCCGAAGGAAGTCTTACCTGTGCCATGTTGCCGTAGTCCTTAGAAACAAGCTGAGCAGCAGCACCGGCTGAACGAACGAGCTGAGCGCCCTTACCGGGATAGAGCTCGATGTTGTGAATGAATGTACCAACAGGGATGTTGGCAATGGGAAGTGTGTTACCGGGCTTGATGTCCGCATCAGAACCGGAGTAAACAACATCACCGTCTGTAAGACCAACGGGAGCAATGATGTAGCTCTTATCGCCTGCTTCGTTCTGAAGAAGAGCGATGTAAGCGCTTCTGTTGGGGTCGTACTCAACACCGATTACTGTGTTAGCAGTAGCGTCTGTACGCTTGAAGTCGATGATTCTGTACTTAACTTTGTTACCGCCGCCGTGGTGACGAACAGTAATTCTACCGAGGTTATTTCTACCTGCGTGCTTTTTCTTTGTTACTATGAGACTCTTTTCAGGAGAAAACTTTGTGATCTCGTCAAAAGACGGAACAGTCATATTTCTTCTGGCAGGAGTCGTAGGCTTATATTTAATTGTAGGCATTTTTCTCTATCCTCCTGCTATTAGTTCATACCTTCGAAGAATTCAATGGTCTTGGAATCAGCCTTAAGTGTAACGATAGCCTTTTTCCATGCTGCTGTGTAGCCGCTTGTGTAACCCTGTCTCTTCGCTTTTCTCTTTACGTTGATGGTGTTAACCTTATCAACCTTTACACCGAACATAACTTCAACAGCCTTCGCGATTTCGGGCTTTGTTGCATTTTTAGCAACCTTGAAAGTGTATGTCTTGTCTGCAATACGGTCCATGCTCGCTTCTGTGATAACGGGAGCAATAATAATATCCTGAATCATTTTCATTATGCGAACACCTCCTCAAGTTTTGCAATCGCTGCCTTAGAAACAACGAATTTGTTTGCGTTAAGAATGTCGTAAACATTGATTGTGTTAGCAAGTGTTGTCTTAACACCAGGAATGTTTGCAGCGCTCTTAACTACGCAGTTATCAACTGCATCAAGAACGATGAGTGCCTTTCTTTCAGCACCAAGTGCATTAAGCATGTTAACGATTGTCTTTGTCTTGTAGCCGTCAACCTTGATCTCGTCAACTACGATAAGGTCACCAGCTGCAACCTTTGCAGACAATGCGCTGTAAAGAGCAACTCTCTTTGTCTTCTTGTTCATAGCTACGTGGTAATCTCTGGGCTTAGGACCAAGAGCGATACCACCGTGTGTCCACTGAGGAGAACGAGTTGAACCCTGACGAGCTCTACCTGTACCCTTCTGTCTCCAAGGCTTTCTACCGCCACCGGAAACTTCGCTTCTTGTAAGAGTGGACTGTGTTCCCTGTCTCTGATTCATAAGGAACGCTCTTACTGCAGCGTGGAGAACTGCTTCATTAACTTCAGCTCCGAAAATAACGTCAGACAATGTGATTTCGCCAACCTCTTTGCCTGCCATATTAACAACTTTTACGTTTGGCATTATTCAGTTCCTCCTTCCGCTTATGCTTTGCAAGATGTGCGAACGAATACGATACCGCCCTTAGGACCAGGAATTGCGCCCTTAACAGCGATGAGATTCTTTTCAGCATCAATCTTAACAACATTCAAATTCAAAACAGTTACCTGTTCGTTACCGTATTGACCAGCCATCTTCTTGTTCTTGAAGATTCTAGCAGGGTCGATAACACCCATAGAACCGGACTGACGGTGGATAGGACCAATACCGTGAGTCTTACCAAGCAAATGAAGATTCCATCTCTTGATGGCACCTGTGTAACCATGACCCTTTGTTATACCTGTAACGTCGACTTTTTCACCAGCGGCGAAGGTTTCGACAGTGATAACGTCACCAAGGTTAAGAGATGCGCAATCGTCAAGGCGGAATTCCTTAAGATGCTTCTTTGCAGGAACGCCTGCTTTTTCGAAATGACCTTTTTCTGCTTTTGTCATGTGTTTTTCCTTAACATCCATGAAACCAAGCTGAACGGCGTCATAACCGTCATTTTCGACAGTCTTCTTCTGCGCTACAACGCAGGGACCTGCCTCGATTACCGTAACCGGAATAACATTTCCGATTTCGTCGAAGATCTGTGTCATACCGATCTTCTTACCGATAATACCACTTTTCATTTTTTGTTCCTCCTGTAGGTTATTGGTTGACGCTTTGTATTTCACTTTCGTGCTACGCCAACTTGACCGACAAAAGTGTCACCGTGTGACAATTTTGTACTAGAAATGTGTTTTGCTTTTTATGAAATCAAGTGCTTGATCAAGGGATTAAACCTGAACTTCGATTTCAACGCCTGCGGGCAATTCAATATTCATGAGAGCTTCTGCAACCTTTGCAGAGGGCTTGAGAATATCAATGAGTCTCTTGTGTGTTCTAAGCTCGAACTGTTCACGGCTATCCTTGTACTTGTGAACCGCACGGAGAATTGTGATAATTTCTCTCTCTGTGGGGAGCGGGATAGGACCGGAAACTGTAGCACCATTTCTCTTAGCAACTTCAACGATCTTTTCAGCCGCTGTGTCGATAAGCTTGTGGTCGTAGCTCTTAAGACGAACACGGATTCTTTCCTTTACTGCCATTTTTTGTGCCTCCTTTTAAGATTTCACCTTACAGACACAAACCGCTTCATACACAACATATTGTGCCCTTGCGAGCGCATATATAATATATGTAGCGTTTTGCGCCTTTCGGCGATTTTTGAGTGGGGCATCTTCCTTTGACACGGTATCGGGTGTTTTGCGTTTTTCCTTACAAAAACGGACTTCGTGGTGTTTTCACACCAGCAAACTCCGGAAAATCACAAAATTCCCGCCTGTGTAGGAATTATTGCGCCCGTTTAACGGACATACTCCACGAAAATTACCCGCTTTCGCGGCAACCTCTCGCTTCAACGCATATCAAGCGGAGTTATTATACCATATTTTTACCTCAAAATCAATACTTTTTTGTTTGTTTTTATTTGTCACTTTTGTAGAATTTTTATATATTTATAATTACAAATATATGCATCTTGCACAAATGCAAGGATTTTTTATTCAAAAATGGCGTTTTTACGCCCCAATTTTAACAAAAAATTCAAAATACAGTTCAAAAATTTCTTGTTTTAACAATTTGTTCACAATTTTGGTCTATAATTATAACAAATCACTAATGGAGAACAATATGGACTTTAAGAAAAAGATAAATTTAGCATTCAAATTAACCATAATATTAACCGCGCTTTCCGTCGTAGCACTCACCTTTAGCTTCAGATGGTGCTTCAATTCCGCCGACGGTTACTTTGTAAAAAGCGCACCACCCATCGTTTTTTCAATCATTTATCTTTCAGGGATAATAGCTTCTCTTGTCGCAACGTTTTTCATCGACAAAAGCCAAATTATCAAAACCAACAACGAAATCGGCAAAATGCAGCTTCCATACATAATATCAATTACACTTCTTGCCATTTCGGTGCTTGTTTGTAATTTACTCTCGGATGATAGCTTCTTATTAGCAGCTAGTATAGGCGTTGGAGCATTCACAATTTATGCAATGATTTGTTCCGTAAAAAATGGATACAGCAAGAGCGCAATTAAGATATTGCTCGTTTATCTATCCGTTATCTTCCCTGTTAGTGTGTTATTGGGCAACGACACCAACTATTTAAGACATATGAACTCAGTTGAAAACACCTTAACAACAGTTTTTGCCATCTCGTTTATGTCTTATATATTATATGAAGCAAAAAGAATATACGAGGGTGCACACTCAAGATGGCATTTTGGCACAATGCTTCTCACCGTGCATACAGGAATTGCTCTTTCTGTGCCTTATATTGTTGCATATCTCACCAAAAGCGTCGACGAGCCACAAAGATTTTTACAGATGATTCCTGTGTTCCTCATTTCTCTTTTCGTGGGTTTTGAACTTTTCAGATTTGTAAGAGAAGCAGAAGCTCACGTCCAAGATAAATGGAGCACATTTAAAAATCTCGGCAATGAAACCCCAACAGAAGAATCAACAGAAGAATCAATATAAGAATAAATAGAAGAATAAATAAAACGGACTTCAGATCGAAGTCCGTTTTTGATTGAATTCAAATTTTGATTTGTCGGGGAGTTACAAAGTAAAAAATGTCGCTTTTGAAAAAGCATCGCGCGAACCCCCAAAGCTCATAAATGTCACTTCGGGGAACCCCGCACGCAAAACTTTTATAAGGGGGTAATAATTTATATCGCGCAAATCGTGCGCCTTCACTTCTGACACGCTCGGCGCAAATGTTTTTCCGTTTGCAAACAAACGAAAAAACCACGCTTTGCTACTCTGTACATAGCCGTTTTGATAGCAAAATGGCTTCGCTTTGCAGTAGCAAATCACAGATTTTCGAGCTGCCTGCCAACAGTGAGAAAAT
>JAZQUS010000007.1:0-25715 GCA_045631445.1 Eubacteriales bacterium | reverse complement strand
GTGTCGCCAAGCGGTAAGGCATCAGACTCTGACTCTGACATTACCGGGGTTCGAATCCCTGCACCCCAGCCAAAAAGAAAACCACCCAATCGGGTGGTTTTTCTTTTTGATTGTGGGTATACAGTGGGATTCGAACGCAGTGAAAAACAAATATATTTTGTCACATTTTCAAAATATAATATTATGTTCTATTTAGTATTAATTGTTACTAAACTTATTGACTTTTGAGTAAATGTAATATATAATTAAATAGTTAAATATATTTTGTACGAAAGGAGAAAACTTATGAACAACTTAACGAAGTTTTTTAAGGAAGCGATACAGTCCGTATTGCCAATTTTTGCTATAGTTTTGCTCCTCTCCGTGTCTGCTGCCCCAATGGAAAGCGGTGTTATAGTAATGTTTTTGTTTGGTACTATTATGCTTATCATTGGTATGGGATTTTTCACCATTGGTTCTGGTATTTCAATGGAGCCACTTGGTGAGGGCATTGGTGTAACGCTTGGAAAGTCTAAAAAGATAATAGTTCCTCTTTTGATTTGTTTGGTTCTTGGAATTCTTATCACCATTGCAGAGCCTGATTTGACTGTGCTTGCGGAGCAAGTACCTTCAATTCCCAATATGATATTGATTTTGTCGGTTGCCATTGGTGTCGGTATTTTTCTTGTTGTTTCTATGATTAGAACGAGAAAGGGAATTAAACTCAATACACTTTTGCTCGTTTTTTATGGTGTTGCGATAGTTTTTGCATTCTTTGCACCAAATGATTTTATTCCCACCGCGTTTGACTCGGGTGGTGTTACGACAGGACCTATTACTGTTCCGTTTATAATGGCTCTCGGTGCAGGTATGGCTTCTATGAGTACCGCCAAGAACGCGCGTGAAAACTCTTTTGGTCTTATTGCGCTTTGCTCTATTGGTCCTATATTGTCCGTTTTGATTTTGAGTATCGTATTTAAGCCTCAAAGCTCAACGAGTCAGGAAACATTCGTTATTGCGGAAACAACCAAGGAGGCATTTGAGGCCTTTATCAACGGCGTTCCTAAATTTGCTCTTGAGGTTTTTGAAGCGTTGATGCCCATAGTTGCGGTTTTGGTGGTATTCCAAATTTTAACCAGAAGATTTAACAAGCACCAGCTTCTTCGTATGCTTGTCGGATTTGTTTACACATATATTGGTCTTGTGTTCTTTCTTACAGGCGCAAACATTGGTTTTATGCCTGCGGGACGTCTTATAGGAGCAAGAATTGCGAGTGGAGAGATGAAATATCTCCTTATCCCGATTGGTGCACTTATGGGATATTTCGTAGTAAGTGCAGAGCCTGCCGTTCACTCATTAAAGAAGCAGGTTGAGGAAATTACAAACGGCTCCGTTTCTCAGAAATCAATAGGTCTTGCGCTATCAATCGGTGTTGGATGCTCCGTGGGCATTGCAATGCTTAGAATTTTAACCGGTATTCCCGTGCTTCCTATTTTAATGGTTGGATATGCAATCTCGCTTGTTATTACTTTCTATGTGCCACCCATCTATACGGGTATCGCATTTGACTCGGGTGGAGTTGCGAGTGGTCCTATGAGTACCACATTCGTTTTGCCATTTGCTATAGGCGCTTGTGAGGAACTTGGCGGAAATGTTTTGACTGATGCATTTGGTGTGGTTGCAATGGTAGCTATGACTCCCCTTATTGCAATTCAAGTGCTTGGACTTATGGGTGAGATAAAGCACAAGAAATTACTTGCTAAGACCAAGCATGAGATTCTTCAGCTTGAGGATGATATGATTTACTACGAGGAGGTAATGTAATGAGTGAAACAACTAATCGTATTATGATGATGTTTTCAATCATCACTCGTGGTAAAGCAAAAAAATATATGGAAAGTCTTAACAGAAACGGTATTGGCTTTCATATGCAAACAACTGCATTCGGTACTGCTCCCTCAGAAATGATGGATATTTTCGGTCTTGGTACTAACGATAAGGACATTGTTATAAGCTTTGCTCCCGAAAACATTATCAACTCATATGTTTTGAGAATGACGGACGGACTTTCAGGTAGTTTTGAATATGGTGGACTTATGATTTGCGTAAGACTTTCGGCTATTGGAAGACTTACTTCTGAGCTCGTGAGCAGAGCTTCTAAAGAGATTGACACGAATGGAGGCAAAAAGAAGATGAAAAGCGGACAAAAGCATCAGCTTATTCTTGTTTCGGTTAACCAAGGTTATACCGACGCGGTTATGGAAACCGCAAGAGGTGCGGGCGCTATGGGTGGTACAGTTTTGCGCGCACGCCTTGCAGATAGCGGTATGATAGAGCAGATTGGTGAGGCGGAAATTCAGCAGGAAAGAGAAATTATTACGATTTTTGCTCCCGCCGGTACTGCTTCTAAAATTATGGAGGAGGTTAACCGTGTCCACGGAGCTTTGAGCGAAGCAAACGGAATGGTTATGGCTCTTCCAGTTGATAAAGCTTATAAGATTTAATTAAAAGCACTCGCTCTTGCGGGTGCTTTTTGCTTGGCGGATTTCAAATTTTGATTTATCGGGGAAGTTAGTTAAGTAAAGATTTTCGCTTTTTTGAAAAAAAGCTCGCAAAAAACTTTTATAAGTGGGAAATAATTTAGACCGCGCAAATCGTGCGCCTTCACTTCTGACGCGCTTGGCGCAAATGTTTTTCCGTTTGCAAGCAAACGAAAAAACCACGCTTTGCTACTCTGCATATAGAGTTTTTGATAGCAAAATGGCAACGCTTTTAGTAGCAAATCACAGATTTTGTGAACGTGTGAGCGAAATCGTTATGTAATGTTTGATTTCAATCAAACATTACGATTTGCGCGGATTAAATTAACACCCACGATTAAAAAGTTTTGGGGTTTTAGGGGGATTTTTCAAAATCCCCCCTAAATTTTTTCTCAACTATCTTCTCACCGATATATCCCAATTTATTAGTCAAAAAAATAAATTCATGAAAATGTTAAGTTAGATATTGAAAAATGCACAAAAATTTGATATAATAATCTCGTATGTGCCTTTTGGCTTTTAAAATATATTTTAGGAGGTCGAAGAATGAAAACTTGGGAAGAATTATACGATGAATGTGCTTCTTGTGAAAAATGTGAGCTTCACAAAACACGCACTAACTGTGTGTTTGGCATAGGTGATAGAAACGCGGATATTCTCTTTGTTGGTGAAGCGCCCGGTGAAAAAGAGGATTTGTCGGGAACACCTTTTGTCGGCAGAGCAGGTCAGCTTCTTGACAAGTTTTTGTTTGCGGTTGATATTCCTCGTGAGAGTGTTTATATTGCAAATATTTTGAAATGTCGTCCTCCCAAAAATCGCGATCCTAAACCTGACGAAGAGGATGCTTGTATGGGATACTTGCGTGAGCAGGTTCGTCTTATTCGTCCCAAGATGATAGTTTGTCTTGGTAGAATTTCAGCTCAACGTCTTATTGACCCCAATTACCGTATCACTAAAGAGCACGGACAATGGGTGCAGAAGGGTGATTTCCTTATGACTGCGGTTTATCATCCTGCGCTTCTTCTTCGCGACCCAAGAAAGAAAGAGGAAATGCTTGAAGATATGAAGCAAATAAAGGCAAAGCTTGACGAAATGAAATAAACTTTTTGGAGATTTAATGAATAAAAATAATTATAAAAGTGGAAAAATTAGGACGGGTCAAAATCCTAAAAGCAGCTATGCAAGTTCTAAAGAAAAAAATGATAATACGAAATTGATTATCATTAACATTACACTTATAGTTTTGCTTTTGGCGATTGTTACATTGCTTTTTGCGGTGCTTTCTCCTGAAGGATTGCTTGCGTGGAATCCGTTTGATGATTCGAGTAACACGAATACTACACCAAGCACAATTCAAAAGCCAACCAATCCAAACAAGGATTATCCATATGTGACAACTCCAGATGGTAATAAATTTGTTGCTGACAAGGGTGGTGAATGGTTGAGTGGCTTGGATTCGAAAAATGCGATTCTTGTGCGACTTTCTGATATGACTACTATTGGATATAAGGGCGCAGATGAATCTATTTATCCTGCATCAATGACAAAGCTGATGACGGTGATTGTAGCGCTTGATCTTATTGAAAATCTTGATGATGTTTATACCTATAAACCCGACGTTTTTGACAGAGTTATAACTGATGCGGAGCAACGACAGGATTTGAAATACAACGCCTCAACCTCGGATATGCAGTACATATATACAGAATATTACGGTGATGACGAGTTTGGAGATTGCGTTAGTTATACTGTTAGAGATTTGATATATGGAATTTCATACAGATCGGGAGCGGATTCCGTTGTATGTCTTATTGATTATTTGGGGCTTACGTGGGATCAGTTCGTTGCTCTTATGAATTCAAAAGCAAATGAAATTGGGCTTCAAAACACCCATTTTGGCGGTGCAATCGGTATGGACTATGAAAATAACCAAACCACATGCAGAGATATGGCTGCTATCATGGCTTATGCTATGGAAAATCCTCTTTGCGAAGAGTTCTTTGGCGGTGCTTCCTATAGATTGACATATATCAAAATGACATATCGAAATAGAACGTTATATGAAACCCTTAACAATATGAAAACCACGCAAGAAAAGGTTTTGTGGGGAGATTATACGATTGTGGCAACCAAGAGCGGTCTTGAAGAAAACGCAGGATACTGCCTTGTGTCTTGTATTAAAAACAATAAGACAGGAGAATATTTTGTGCTTGTAACCGCAGGAGCATCAAAGGGAACATATCCGGCTTATTCTGCAAATCCCATTTACGATATGCAAGAAATTTTTGAAAATTTTGCTCCCTGATTTAAAAAAACACTTTACAAAACAAAAAAATAGTGATATAATTTTTTTTGTTAATCCTAAATTTAAAGGAGATTTAAATTATGAGTCGTACTATTGGTACAGTTTCACGCGGCGTTCGTGCGCCCATTATCAGAAGCGGTGATAATATTGCCGAAATCGTTACAAATTGCATTCTTGAGGCATCAAGAGAAGAAAATATTGAAATTAGAGATCGCGACGTTGTTGCGATGACAGAAGCTATTGTTGCTCGTGCGCAAGGTAACTACTGCACGATTGACGATATTGCAACAGACATTAAAGCAAAATTCGGTGGCGAAACAGTTGGTGTTATTTTCCCCATTTTGAGTAGAAATAGATTTTCGGTTTGTCTTACAGGTATTGCCCGCGGAGCAAAGAAGATTGTTCTTATGCTTTCTTATCCCTCTGACGAGGTTGGTAATCACCTTGTTTCACTTGACAAGGTTGACGAAATGGGTGTTAACCCCTATAGCGACGTTTTGACGCTCGAAAAATATAGAGAGCTTTTCGGCTATGAAAAGCACCGCTTTACAGGTGTTGACTACGTTGAATTTTATGAGCAGCTTATAAGAGAGCAGGGCGCGGATTGCGAAATCATTTTTGCAAATGACGCAAGAGCTATTCTTCCTTATACAAAGAACGTTCTTACTTGCGATATTCACACAAGACACAGAAGCAAGAGATTGCTTAAAGCGGCAGGTGCTGAAATCGTTTACGGACTTGACGATATTTTGTCCGAAAGCGTAAACGGAAGCGGATATAACGAAAATTACGGTCTTCTTGGTTCAAATAAGGCTACTGATGAGCAGGTTAAGCTCTTCCCAAGAGATTGCCAGGTTGTTGTTGAGGACATTCAAAAGAGACTTTACGATGCAACAGGCAAGCACGTTGAGGTAATGGTTTACGGCGACGGTGCATTTAAGGATCCCGTGGGTAAGATTTGGGAGCTTGCAGACCCCGTTGTTTCCCCTGCGTATACTGACGGCCTTGAGGGTACACCTAACGAGCTTAAGCTCAAGTATCTCGCAGATAACGATTTTGCAGACCTTTCCGGCGATGCGCTTAAGGATGCGATTAAGGAAAGAATCATTCAAAAGGACGGCAACCTTGTTGGTAAGATGGCTTCTGAGGGTACAACACCTCGTCAGCTCACCGACCTTATCGGCTCACTTTGTGACCTTACATCAGGTAGCGGTGATAAGGGAACACCCATAGTTTGGATTCAGGGCTATTTTGATAACTATACAACGGAATAAAACAATTAATCCTCGGAATGCTTGTCATTCCGAGGATTTTGTGATATAATGTATTTGGTGGTGATAAAATTAGTGAAAAATTGCCGAAGAGAAAAGAAATGAGATTAAAGAATTACGATTATTCCGAACCGGGAGCATATTTTATAACTAGTTTGTACAAAAAGCAAAGAAAAATTGCTATGGGATGGCGAGCTTGATGTGCAAAATTTTGATTGGGAACTTGTAGGGGAGCACTCCGTGCGCCCGCAAAATTTACCGTTATCAAAAATAGGGATTGTAGTTGAAGAAAATTTAAAGAAATGGAATGATACATACGAAAATATATATTTGTCGTCATATGTAATAATGCCTAACCATTTACATATTGTAGTTGTAATATTACCAAATTGTAGCGGGTGCACGGAGTGCCCCCCTACGATCAGCGCGATGGTTAGATTTTTCAAGAGCTCTATAACTAAACATTTGGGTTCAAATATATGGCAACAATCATTCTATGACCACGTAATCCGCAACAAACGTGATTACGAAGAAATATCAAAATACATTTACGAAAACCCACTAAAATGGCAATTTGATGAGCTGTATTGTGAAGAATAAAAAGGAGATTATTATGAGAGAAAAATTAAATCAACATTTAGAAACATTTATAGGTAAAGAATTATTTGATATACATTTGGTATGTGAAATGATGTGTTTTGAATTTGGCAATATGGCACTCCATGCTCAATCTTTTACTCGCATATTGCGAAATGATGAAGTCTTAGTTACAACATTAGACTATCAGGGGTGGGATGAGATAGATGATAAAAACAATGATGAATGGTATAATATGGATCAATTTAAACATCTAATAATTGGGAATAAAATTGAACGAATTGAATTATCTCCTATAAATGATTTGTTTATTTATTTGGATAATGGAGTTGTTATACAATCATTTGCCGCCAATGGCCCTTTGCATTGGGGATACTGTAATGAACAATGGCGATTACTTATAGGATCTGATGATTTTGAAGAAGAGTCTATACAAATAGTTGCTGAAGGAAAAAATCTTGAATACTTTGATAAAGTATAAAAAGGAACGTCCATTGGACGTTCCTTTTGTTGTTATTCCAACTCCTCATAAATTTCCATGAGGCGTTCTTCGAGTGCATCTTTTTTTGCGGTAAGCTCTGCGGCTTTTTTGTAGTCCGTTGCCGCTTCTCCAAAAAGATCGACTTCGATTTGTTCAAGCTCGGCTTCTATTTTTTCTTGCTCTTTTTTGAGGTTTTCGATGCGCTTTTGTTCTTTTCGGGCATCTGCTGCCTGCTTTTTGCGAGCCATAAAGTCCTCTTTTTGTGCCGTTGGAGTTTTTTCTGACTCAACGGAGAGGGAAGAAACAAGGTGCGTTTCCTTATGATGCGTAAATTCCGCAAAGGCATTTCCAACGTTGAAAACGGGATAGTCGATGAAATCCGCGCCCGTGCTTCTTTCGTTGTCAATTTCAATTACGCGAGTGGCAAGCTTATTTACAAGATATCTATCGTGGCTAACAATGAGAATTGTTCCGCCAAATTCGTCAAGCGCGGACTCAAGCGCCTCGCGTGAGATAATGTCAAGGTGGTTCGTCGGCTCGTCAAGAATGAGCAAATTCATTGGGGAGATAATAAGCTTTGCAAGTGTGAGTCTTGCTCTTTCTCCTCCTGAAAGCACGGAAACGGTCTTTTCACAATCCTCTGCGCTAAAACGGAAACGAGCAAGTGCGCTTCTAATTTCAAATTCGCGCTTGTCGGGATAGGCGTTCCAAAGCTCGTCAAGAACGGTGTTCGACTCGGTCAAGTTTTGGTTTTGCTGGTCGAAATATGCGATTTCAACGTTATATCCTGCCTCAATTATGCCCGATGTGAGCTCACTTTCACCAACGAGCATTTTCAAGAGAGTGGATTTTCCGCATCCGTTTTTGCCGATGATGAATACTCTTTCACCGCGACGGATAAGAAAGTCCATATTTTCAAAAAGTTTTTTCGTGCCAAAGAATTTTGAAAGACCTGCTACGCGCAAAACCTCGTTTCCGCTTTGAAGTGATTGAGTGAACTTGATTTTTACGGGCTTTGGCGCTTCCTTGGGGCGCTCAAGCTTAATCATTTTGTCAAGCATCTTTTGACGGCTTTCGGCGGCGATGATGTTGCGCTCTCTATTCCACGCGCGTTGTTGAGCAATATATGCCTCTTGGCGCGCGATTTCTCTCTGCTGATTGATATAGTGCTTTTCTGCAATTTCGCGGTCAATTTCGCGTTGCTTCATGCTCTGCGTGTAGTTTCCGTTATAGAGCTTTGCTTCACCGTGCTCCATAGCCAAGGTTTTGTTTGTTACTTGGTCAAGGAAATATCTATCGTGCGAGATGATGAGAACACATTTTTTATAGTTTTTAATGTAATTTTCGAGCACCTGCACGGTTTCGATATCAAGGTGGTTTGTTGGCTCGTCAAGGAGCAACAAATCGGGCTCGCGGCAGAGCTGCTTTGACAGAGCAAGACGAGTTCTTTGTCCGCCCGAAAGCAAATCGACGTCAAGGGAGAGCGCGCGCTCCTCAAATCCCATTTTTAAAAGGATTGACGCGCAACGACTCTTATAATCAAGACCGCCAAGGTTTGAAAATTTGGTGTATAAATCGTGATATTCTTCACTCAAACGCATGTGTTCGTCAGAATTGTGTTCGTTTGCCATTTTTTCTTCAAGAAAAGCAAGTTTTTCTTCCATTTGAAGAAGCTCGGGGAAGGCGGCATACATCTGCTCAAGAGCGGTGCGCCCTGTGAGATTTGACACCTCAAATGCGCAATCCTGCGTTAAAATGCCGATTGTTTTGTTTTTGGCAATATAAACATTACCGCTTGTTGCATCTGCTTCACCAAGAATTATCTTGAAAAGTGTGGATTTGCCACAACCGTTTGTTCCGATGATACCGAGCTTATCGTTTTCTTCAAGCGCAAAGCTCACTTTTTTAAACAAATCGCGCGCTCCAAATGACATTGAAAGCTCGTTTACGGTGATTGCAAGCATTCGATTTTTTCCCCTTTCTAAAAAAATAAAAAATATTATGAAATCCCCTTGACAAAAGGGAATAATTGGTATATAATACAAATCAGAACATTTGTTCGTTATTCTCTCCGATTCGAGATAAAATACATATCTCGACCATTATACAACATTTTGATATAAATTTCAAGTGAAAATGGAAAAGGAGTGATAATTATTTGTAAAATTTGCGGTCAGTTCGTTTGCCCGCCTGCTTGTCCTGAGTTTGACGGAACTATTGTAGGTCTTGGAAGAGCTACAAGTGAATGTGAAATTTGTGGTGTTCGCAATTATGAGGGTGACGGACATTTTGTGAAAAACGGCAAAGCTATTTGCATAGACTGTGCTGAGGAGCTCATATCCCCTGAACTTCTTGAGTTTCTTGACTGTGAAGATATTAAAGATTTTTTTGATATGCTTCTTTGATAGAAGTGTTTTTTAAACCCTCGCAAACGAACAAATGTTCTAAAATAGTAAATAGGTATTTATCGAGAAGTTAGTTGAGTAAAAATGGGTCGCTTTTGAAAAAGCTCCGCAAAACTTTTTATAGAGCTATCGCGCAAGATTTCGCGCAAATCGTAATGTTTGATTGAAATCAAACATTACATAACGATTTTCTCACTGTTGGCAGGCAGTTCGAAAATCTGTGATTTGCTAATGCTCAAAGTAGCCATTTTGTTATCAAAACGGCTATAGTTTAACAAAGTAAATTTTAGAAAATCACTATGTAAATAGTGGTTTTCGTAGTTTTGAAAATTCAATACTGACCGTTGTATTTATACATAAGGTCGGGATTGGAGTTTCAAAACCGATAATTTGTTTACAAATTATCGAAAATTTACGCAAGCTCTACGCACGCCAATCGATTGTTTTACCGCGCTTTTTCAAAAGCGCGCGCCCAAGCGGCGTAAGCGGTTTTGCTTTAACTATCTCCCCTATAAATCAAAATTTGAAAAACAAAAAAAGAAAGGAAAAAACTGAATGGAAGGTAATTTTATTAACGAAAATGTAGTATTCACGCGCGCAGAGATGGATAGAATTCTGCGTTCATATCGCAGATTGAACGAAGCATTGCGTTCGTCTGGGACATTTTTGCGTGCTGAAAATATAGATATGGACGAATCTGCCATTCAGGCGGAGATGTATTCCTTACGCACTTTAGTGCTTTCTATATCCGACCCAAGTGAGAGAATGATTTTATATCATTACTATATCAAAGGTCAATCGCTTAAAACGTGCGGAAAAATTCTTGGAATATCGGATAGGAGTGCTTGTCGATTAAAATCCCGCGCGCTTGAAAATTTGATTTTGAAAGTAAATAATAAAAATTGAATATTTGGTTTGATTTTGGAGAATATATTAATATAAAAATAAAATGAAAAGAGGTGTGTTATATGAAAACAAACGTAGGACTTGCGCTCGGTGCGTTGGGTGGCATGGTAATGCTTATTGTGGGTGGAATAATGCTTAGTAATACGAAGGCGGCGCGCAGAAGAAGAATGATTAAAAGAACGATGAAAACTGTTCGAAACGTTGGATGCGCGATGCAAAAATTGAGTTCTTTTTAAGAAATAATTAAAATCTCCTTTACAAACGAACAAAAAAGTGATATTATGATATTATTATGTGAAAGTAAAGGGGAAATACATATGAAATGCCCATCCTGTGGATATTTTGACAGTAAAGTTATAGATTCAAGACCTTCAAATGATGGTTTGAGTATCCGTCGCAGACGAGAATGTCTTGAATGTCAAAAGAGATTTACAACGTTTGAAACTATCGAAGCAACTCAGATTATTGTTGTAAAAAAGAGTGGAGAAAAGCAGATTTTTGACCGCAACAAACTTTTATCGGGCGTGTTGAAAGCATGTCAAAAACGCCCTGTTGATGCTGAAGCGGTTGTTAACGAGGTTGAGCAGGAACTTCACAATAGTATGAAAACCGAGGTTACAACAAGTGAAATCGGTGAACTTGTTATGCTTAAGCTTAAGGATTGTGATCACGTTGCGTACGTTCGTTTTGCATCTGTTTATAGAGAGTTTAAGGACGTTGACACGTTTTTAAAGGAAATCAAAGATCTTATGAAAAAGAAAAAATGATTTTTCGGGACTGCTTTTGCGGTCCTTTTTGGCATATTTCTAAAAAATAAGTATTTTTTTGAAAATTTTTAAAATTTTTTCAAAAATCTTTACACTTTTTGGGAAAAATCTTGACTATAGTAGTGAAATATCTTTTAGGAGGAAATTTTATGAAAAACAGTATTAAACTTTTGTCGGTAATTTTGCTTTTTGCTTTGGCACTTTCGGTTGTTGGCTGCGGTGCTGCAACAAAAGCTCCCGGCGACTATTACGGTGACGGCTATATGGGAGATATGCCTAAGGAGGAATCACCGACGGAGCCCGATGTAAATGAAGAAGATAAGCAAACACAGTTGCCCGCGGGAATGATTACCGCAGGTGCTTGGAACGATAACGAGAATTACGAATTCTGGGTAAACCTCTTTATGCAGGGGGATGCCGAGCTTAACAGAAACAACGGAAAATTCTTACATTATGCAAGTGCTAGCAAGAACTGGGGCTTTAATTCACTTAACAGAGTTAAGGTTAACGTTACCTGTAACGGAAAAGCAGTTGCTGGTGCGGAGATTGTTGCTAACGGAGAGGACGAAACAGTTCTTTTTAAGGCGATTTCTGATGCGCAGGGAAATGCTTATCTTTTCACGAATGCTGAAAGCGGAAGCATTACCGTTTCAAGTGGTGAGGAAAGTGCAACGGCAGAATTTTCTGCAGAAAAACGCGAATTGACAATCGAGCTTGAATCAAGTGGAGAGAAGCTCAACGTTATTGAGCTTATGTTCGTTGTTGACGTGACGGGCTCGATGGGTGACGAGCTTAGATTTCTTAAAGCGGAGCTTGGTGATATTATCAATAAGATAGCGACAAATGACGCGCAAACCCAAATTAAGCTTGCGTTTCTTTTCTATAGAGATAATGGAGATAGCGTTCCCTTCAAATTCTGCGATTTCGTTGAAATAACGGATGAAAGCGGTCTTAATAAGGCACTCGGAACACTTAAAACGCAGAGCGCAAGTGGTGGCGGAGATTACGAGGAAGCGGTTGATGAGGCACTTGAGATGGCAGTGAACGCGCAATGGAGCACAGGTGCTACCACGAAGCTTATTTTCCACGTTTTAGACGCGCCCGCGCATAGCGGAAGCAAGTATGAAACAAGATTTAACCAAGCGGTTGTTAAGGCGGCAGAGCAAGGTATCAGAATTTCTCCCATTCTTTGCAGCGGGGCGGCTGAAATAACGGAATACACGATGCGCCAAGCGGCAATTTACACGGGGGGAACGTTCATTTTTGTTACCGACGATTCGGGCATTGGCGGTGAGCATCACGATCCCGGGTTGCCCAACGCAACGGTTGAGCTTTTGAATTCAATGCTCGTCCGTCTTATCAAGGGCTATCACACGGGCGTGTTCGAGGAGCCGATTTATTGGCAGGACGATCCCGCGCTTGCTCAAAAATAAAACAAGTTACATAAAGGGGCTAACTTTTGAGTTGGCTCCTTTGTTTGTGTAAATCACACAAAACCACACAACAATTCAATAAAAACTATTGCAAAACATATAAAATTGTGATACAATAATTACATAATTCATAAAGAAAGGGAAAACATTATGAAAAAAGTTTATTCGTTTATTGCGATTTTTATGGTTGTTGCAATTTTGCTTGGTTCTTGTGGTATTAATACTCAACCCACCTACACTACTATAGAACCCGAAGAAACAACTCCGACAACAACAACTTCTACTACTCCCGCGCCCGAATGCAAGGAGCACGCAGATGAAAACAAAGATGGCATCTGTGACAGATGCGGAGAAGAATTTAAGGAGGATCAAGTACCTGTGGAACTTAAAGAAATAACTATGTATCTTGTTGGTGACTCAACTGTTGCCGAATTTTCCGACAGTTATTTCTATCCAAGATATGGATACGGAACACAAATTGGTAATTACCTTTCCGAGAAGGTGACTGTTGTCAATCTTGCGCTTTCGGGTAGAAGTTCAAAGAGCTTTTTGACCGAGGCAAATTACACAACGCTTAAAAATAATCTTAAAGCGGGTGACATTCTCGTTATCGGATTTGGTCACAACGATGAAAAGAGTGATGATGCAACAAGATTTACCGATGCTTCACTCCCATATACTAATGAAAATTCATTTGGTTATCATCTTTATGAGTACTATATCAAGCTCGCGCAGGAGGTTGGCGCAATCCCCGTACTTTGCACACCCATAGTTCGCGCAAAATCTAATAATGACTATAGTGGATCAGAAGGGCACGTAACCGCAACCGGTGACTATGCAAAGGCAATTCGTGAGCTTGGTGACGCACTTGATGTTGATGTTATCGACCTTACCGTGCTTACAAGAAGCAGATATGAGGAAATTGGATTTGATGAAGCGTGCTATTATCACGCGGTTATCAATGGTAAATATGCAACCGACGGTGTAACAGTTGTACCCGATTTTGCGACTGTAGATAAAACACACCTTAATATTTTTGGCGCTAAATACGTAGCTTACCTTCTCGCAAAAGAAATGGCAGAGCTTGACGGCATTGGAGGATATGTTCTTTCCAATATTAAAGCTCCCGAAAAGAGCGAGCTTGTTGCAAATCCCGATTATATAGTTCCCGATTATCTTGCGCCCGACCTTGAAGGCTATAAAGCGCCAAGCAATTTTGCAACAATTACTGACGGCTGGTATGGTACTGCCTTTGGTAATACGGGCGGCAATCCTCAATCATCAAGTAACGGTTATATTGCTAAAGAGGTTAGTGAGGGCGTATTCCAAGTAGGTCAGCACCTTGATAGTGGAAGTAATAAAGGAAAATTCCAAAATGCAGATGACGGATTTGCTTTCCTTTTCCGTCAGGTTGAGGCAGACAAGAATTTCACACTTACAGTAAGTGGAAAAATTGTATATACGGGCTCAACCAAGCAGGCGGGATTCGGTCTTATGCTTCGTGACGATTGCATTATCAATCAAACTGCAACCGGTGCTATTAGTAGTAATTACGTAACCGCAGGCTTCCTTTGTGCTGACAGCAGTATGACTGCAAACTTCTATCGTGAAAATGCAACTCTTAACAAGGGCAACGGCACCGTATCATCTCTTGCTAAGGTTGATGATACGTTTACTATGACCATTGAAAGAATAGGTCAGGTTGTTAACGTAACCGTTGTTTATAACGGAACAACCTACACTGCAACACACACTGATTTTGATTTCTTTGCGGTTGACACAGGATATATGTATGTTGGTATGTTTGCTAATCGCGGTACGGTGGTTGAATTTACTGATGTAGTGTTCACGATTACAGGTGAAAGCCAAGGCGCATAATTGCATAAAAAATATGAATAAATTACACCTTAGGAACATATTGTTTCTGGGGTGTATATTTTTTATGAACGGGGACTTTATTTACTTGACAAAAAATGTCGAGTAATGTATAATGAGGTCATAATTTGTTCAATTTGAAAAGGAAATCACTATGATTAGAAAAAATAATATGCTTAGTTTTTTATCCGTTTTGTTGGCTTTTGTAATTTGTTTTGCTACTTTTAGCACAAGCTTGGAAATTTTTATTTTTGCTGTTGATGAAAAACTCTCACAAGTTGAAAAGCCAGATTTTAATTACGTTGCAATTGGAGCATCTAACACAGTTGGCTATGGTATTCACGGATATAATTTTGAATACGTGTACGAAGCGCCCTTTGAAAAGGAAAAGGACAACCGATACGGGTATGAAATGGATACTGAGGGCTCATATACAACTATTCTCCGCGACCGACTTTCTGAAAATTATAACGTAAATCTTTACCAGATTGCGATGAGTAGCTGGAGAGTCGAGGAGTTGCATTTTCTCCTTGACAATGGCTATATGGGAGATTCCTATACAGATGCTTGGGTATATGATAACAACGGTGACGGTGTTAGCAGTAATTGGTATTACGGCGCTGCCTTGTATGAATGGAATTTGCTCGCGCAAAGCGGTGCAGAAGGCTACAATCACACTCCAACACCCGAAGAATTACTTGCAACACTTAGAAAAGCGACGCAGGACAAGGTTGCAAACGCAGATTTTATTACTTTGGATCTTGGCATGAATAATTTTGGAACTTATATGCTTAATCTCCTTGTTAGCGGTATGTATTCGGACAAAATGCAAGAAATTGCTCCGGAATTTTCAGAATATTATACTTTAGTAAAGGACTGCGTTATTAAAGCAATTAAAGAAAATGTTGGGGATGAGATTATTCCCACAGATACGCTTAGCCAATTTGCAGACACATTGGCTTATGCACTTATTGGATATTGTGTTAACTTTGACGAATCAGTGAAAGAAATCTATGCGCTCAATCCCGATGTTGACATGGTGGTTGTTAGCATTCAAAATATGATGAAGGGCCTTGAGATTGTTTTGCCCGGTTCAGCTGTTAAAATTCCTTTTGGAGATATATTTGGAGTAGTTGTTAACCTTGCAAATCTTTATTCTGCGGTTTTGTCACCCTATGCTTCAAAGTATAACTATGCTAATGTTAGCACCAATGGTCGCGCTGAGTTTTTCTTTGACGAAATTTCATATTATAACGGTGACTCTTCATCGTTGAGTGTAAATATAAAAGATTGCTTTAATGTTTATGACGGCACACTTTATCTTGAAACTCGTATTCAGCAGATGTTTGCTATTTTAATGAGCAATAAGGGATTTGTTAATCTTGATCCCTCTCAAGCAGATTCTTCAGATATTGATTCGCTCAAAGCCTTTCATTATGGCTACCATTACGGAATAAATGACGAGTATCCTGTTGTTACTTGGAATGATGGAACACCATTAAAGGATTTTATTAAAAATGGTGAAGCGGGTAAACTTCAAGGTGAAGATAAAATTGCGTATGAAACTTATACAAAAATGCTTTCTGTTGCATATGACGTAACTGCTGAAATATTTAGAGAGGGAACAAAACACAAAATAATTGATCTTACAATGCTCGGTATGGCGGCATATCTTGGCGTTGATACTTATGCTATAGTGTTGAACGAGGTTGCTTCTGCTATTAATAAGGCATTGGAGAATCCCGAATATCAGTTTGATATTACTAAAGAGTATCCAAAAGGATTTTATGAAGAATTATCACTTCAGAGCAATATACCGCTTGATGTTTATAAAACTGCATTTAGCACCGCGCTTTATATTCAATTTGGCGGTACGGTTTTCGCGCATCCCAACGAGAACGGATACAAGGAAATAGCTAATATAATTTGGCAGTCATATAATAACGGTATTAGCGGTACGGACGTAGTTGATGATCAAATGAGCATTGAATATAAACCAACTGAGGACTCTTATTTTGTAGCGGTTGGTGGAGATGATAATGCTTATGCCGGATTTATTGCAGAATATTTGGGACTTTCTAAAAATCAGTTTGGAACAACTAATTTTGATAATCTCGATTATTCTTTGATTGATAAGTCAGACTTGATTAGCATTGGATTTGACGAGGGAAAGATGCTTGATTTTATGATGAATCAGCTCGGTGGATATCTTGGAAACTATTTTTCTGTTAATGTTCGAGCTACTATAAACAATACAATCTCCTCCATGCTTGATGAAATTGGAAAGAAAAACTTTTTCTTGCAATTGGCAGTTGGTGGACTTAAACCTACATTTTTAGAAAAATCCAATTCCACTATTGATGAATTGCTTGTATCTTATGGCTTGGCAAATAAAACGATGAGTGAGCTTGACTGGGCAAAGCTTTTGGATGATGAACAAATCGTCTATGTTGAGCAGTTGAAGGCAAGCATCAAGGACTATTTGGTTGAATCCATTGGATATGAAACTTATGTTTTGGAAATTGATATGCTTGAGTGGATTGTAGAAAATGGAGGCTCAATTGCTGCAGGAACTCCACTTGAAAGTATGCTTTCCAATCCAAGTATGATTCAGAGCCTTTTAGGTGATAGCGCTGTTTTGACGATTGAAGTTCCTATCGTGGATGCTATAGTATTCTCAATTGAATCATATTTCTATAGCTTTGTTGAATATACCTTGCAAACTTCAGAGCTTATTTCATATGTCAATCAAAATCATCCCAACACTAAGATTATGCTTTTGAGCCATTTCAATCCATGGAGGGATGTTGTGTTGGATATGGGATCGGATAAGATTGATTTGGGATTGGTGTTTGAGGGGGTATCAATACTCTCTACTGCAAGACAGTTTGCTCAGTTCGTTACTTTGGAAAATACTGGCTTTGTATACCTGAATGATGTTGAAACGGTTTATTCGGCGTCTTTGAATGGTGAGAAAAAATCCATTGGTTTGTTTGATTTCTTATCAATGTGTTCAAGTGATACTGATTATTTTAAGATTAGTGACGAAGGACACAAGCAAATTGCAGAATCTATAATGCGATATATTAATATTGTTTGTGACCACGTATACAGCGATTGTGACGATATAACCTGTAACGAATGTGGATATGTTCGCAATGCGATTGAACATCTTTACGGAGAATGGTTTGAAATTAAGCCTTCGGATTATGAAAACGAAGGTGAGGAAGGTAGAATTTGCTCCACTTGTGGACATAAGGATACAAGACCTACGCCCATAAAGGAAAAGAATGATGACGGAACTACAAGGGACGATGATATAGTGATAAGAATTGATGATCTTATTTATTTAAGTCTTATACCCGTAGCTTTAGCTTTGATCGGTATCATTGTTGTAATCGTTCGCAAGAAGAAAAATTCCAAATAAAATTATAAGGACTTGCGGAAATTGCAGGTCCTTTTTTGTGAATAAAAATGCGGTTTTCTTGTGTAAATTGACGAAATTATGCAAATATACTTGAAAAAGATGAAATAAAGTGGTAGAATGAATCAATAAAAATTCAAAGGAGGATAATTATGTTTGAATTTTCTATCAATAGCCCGATAATTTTTGCAATGGTTGCAATAGTTCTCGGTGTAGTAGTAGCCCAGTCGGTTTTCTTTCTTGTTAAGGCGTATAAGAGGGGCCTTGAGTTGGGTATGGAAAAATCCGTATTGAATGATACAATTAAAAGATCTGCAATTTTCACGATTGCACCCGCAGTAGCAATTTTTATGGGTGTTGTTTCACTCGTTGATATGCTCGGTGTTGCACTCCCTTGGCTTAGACTTTCAATTATTGGTGCGGTAACATATGAATTGCCCGCGGCAGAGCAGGCACTTGCTGCTCTTGGTGTTGATAAGGTTTCAAATGCAACTCAATACGTTACTATCGCGTTTGTAATGACCTTTGGTATTGCGGCAAGTCTTATTGCTGCTCCTATCACTTGTAAGAAAATCACAAGCGGTATGATGAAGATTAAGGACAAAGATAAAAAATGGATGGATCTTCTTATGACATCTATGTTTGTTGGTATGCTTTCTACCTTCCTCGGTTACATCGTTTGCGACCTCGGTCTCGTTTTTGAAACACTTGAGGACGGAACAAAGTCACTTGCGTTCCATTATCAGCTTGAACACTGGATTCCTGTGTTTGTTTTGATTATTTCAGCGGCACTTATGGGTATTTGCGGTATTCTTCTTAAGAAGTTTAAGTGGAAATGGCTCAATGACTACGCACTCCCCATCTCCATGATAGGCAGTATGGCGTTGGCTATTCCGATTTCAATACTTATTAAGGGATAAGGAGGTAAACGTATGAACTATATTAATAAAATGCACAAATGGGGAAGAATTTGGGCAGTTGTTACTTGCACGATGATATTTGCTTTCCCCTTTGCTTTGGCAATAATGTTTGGCGCGTGGCCGAATCTTGGTGTGTTCTTAAAAGGACTTTTCGGCGTTGCCGTTACCTTCTGGCCCGTTGGTATTATTGAAGTTATTACTTATACACCAATGCTTGGTGTTGGCGGTACGTATCTTAGCTTTGTAACAGGAAATCTTACGTCTCTTAAGGTTCCTTGCGCGCTTGATGCAATGGAAAAAGCAGAGGTTAAGGCGGATAGTGACGAGGGTGAGGTTATCTCCACCATCGCAATAGCAACGTCCTCGATAATGACGATTATTGTTATCCTTATCGGTGTAATTCTCATTATTCCTTTGCTTAGCTTGATGGAGCAATTCCCACAGATAACCTACGCATTTGACAACGTGCTTCCCGCACTTTTTGGTGGTCTTGGAGTTGTTTATTTGTCAAGATATTTCAAGATTGCAATACTTCCTATGACGCTTATGCTTCTTTTGTTCGTTTTCGTGCCCTATCTCAATGCGGGCATGGTAGGAATCATGATTCCTGTAAGCATGATTATAACAATTATTTACTCGAGATCGCTCTACAATAAAGAGAGAAAAGCAAACGGAGAAGTATAATGACTGTTTTATATGTTGTTTTAGGAATAATTGGGTTGCTTCTTTTGGTTGCAATAGTTAAGGCGATACTTTTTGTTCCTAAAAAAGAAGAAAAAATTGTTATTGAAGAGGTCAAGGTTGACGTTGATAAGGCGGCAGCTGACCTCTCTGAAATGGTAAAGTGCAAAACTATTTCCAATAGAGATAGAGCACTTGAAAATGATGAGGAATTTGAACGTTTTATTAAACTTTTGAGTGAAAAATTCCCACTCATTTACAAGAATTGTACCTTTGAAAGAGTTTCGGATAGAGCAATTCTATATCATCTTAAAGGAAAATCCTCAAAAGCACCATCTGTTTTCACAGCCCACTTTGACGTCGTTGACGTTGAAGCAAAGGACTGGGAAAAAGAGCCGTTCTGCGGTGAGATTGAGAATGGATTTCTTTGGGGACGCGGCTCTCTTGACACAAAATCTACCCTCAATGCCTCAATGCAGGCGCTCGAACAGTTACTTTCTGAAGGATTTGTTCCCGAAAACGATATTTATCTTGCCTTTTCGGGTAATGAAGAAATAAACGGAGAGGGACAACCTCAAATCATTAAACTCTTTAAAGAAAGAGGAATTGACCCAGCACTCGTTCTTGATGAGGGTGGTGCGGTTGTTAACAATGTGTTCCCCGGAGTTACAACCCCTTGTGCGCTTATTGGCATCGCGGAAAAGGGAATGCTTAACGTTGAACTTAAATTCACGGGGAAGGGCGGACATTCATCCTCACCGAAGCCTCATACACCCATAGGTAGATTGAGTGCGGCGTGTGTTAGAATTGAAAATCACCCATTTAAATACCGTCTTTCCAAGGTGTCTGCTTCTATGTTTGATACACTTGCAAGATACTCAAATTTTGGATATAAGTTGATTTTTGCAAATCTTTGGTTGTTCGGTCCTGTGCTCTCGTTGATTGGTAAATTGAGTGGTGGTGAGCTTAATGCACTCATTAGAACCACCTGCTCGTTTACTCAGATGGAGGGTTCAAAGGGAATTAACGTAATTCCGCCCAATGCAACAATGTGTGCTAATCTCCGACTTATTCCGGGTGAAACGAAGGCAAGTGCCGAGGCATATCTTCGCAAGCAAATCAAGGATAAGGATATAAAGCTCACCGTTCTTGAGGGTGAAGAACCCTCTCCCACGTCCCTGTCTTCGGGTGAAGCTTGGGATAAAATCGTTTGCGCGGTTAAGGGTACTTGGGATAATACTATAGTATCTCCATACCTTATGTTTGCTTGTTCTGACGCAAAGCATTGGAGCAGAATTTCAAATAAGGTTTACCGTTTTTCCGCCATGGCTCTCACAAGTGAAGAAAGAGCCACAATTCACGGAAATAACGAAAAAATCCCGCTTGATACAATCAAAAAAAGCGTAGAATTTTACATAAGACTTATGAAAAATTGTTAATAAAAAACCTCCTGACGAAAACGTCGTCGGGAGGTTTTTTAATTAATTGTTGTTATTAATTTCGTAGAAAATTCTAACCATATCCACAAACTTTGTTGCGAGTTTAGGATCATCAAGCAGGCATCTATAGGTTGTCTTTCCATGTTGAACCTCAATTCTGCATCCTGGCTTAAAGGGGAGTGATGCAAAGTGAGTGAGTGGTATTTCAATATGCTCGAATTTGCAATTTATTGGCCCTGAAATAATAAACTTTTCGGGTGTAAGAGTAACGTGTGCGCGACCTACGGTCACATACTTTTTCTTCTTGTAATCAATGGTTTGAATGGTAGCTTTTGAATAAAGCTCTGTGAGTGCGCCGCTTTCAATGTCATTCTTCACCTTGTCATGTATCATGCGTGACCAGTCTGAAACATAGCGGTATTCCTTACTTGCCTTGCCTGAGTTATGCAAAAAGCCGTATTTATCGGACTTGTGTGCAAAGCCACATTCGGTACAGTAGAGAGTGTGCTTTTTCTTTGTGCGAATAGTGAATTCTTTTTTGCAGCTTGGACAAACGTAAAGAACGTTTTGAAGCCCCTCAACGTTTTTTCCACCGTAATATCTTATCTTGTTTTCCTCTTGCTCGCGATACGCATCAAAATTCAAAACGTCATCGACTTTCTCTTGAATTTGCTCAAGAGTCATTGATGAGAGTTCTTTTTTATCGATGAGCTTGAATATATCCATATAAGTTTTTCCGGGGCGAATTTTACTGCTCCATTTTGGTGTGCAGAAATATGTTCCCGTGGTTCTTGCAACATAAATGTCAGCATCCAGCCATTGAAGAAATGCGTAAGTTGATTGGGGAATAGGAGTTGCAATTCCATCCTCGGACATAAGCCCTGCAGGATAGAACATAAGTATACTATCGTTTTTTATCGCATGGCGCATCATTGATATTTCTTTGATTGTGGTTTGGAATTGCTGCTTGGGTATAACACCTATCATCTTCATATATTTTCTGAATGGAAGGGTGTTGTAAAAGGAGTCACTTACCACAAAAGTTATGGGTTGCCTTGTTGCACCAACAAGCGTAGTGAAGTCAAGAGCTGCCTCATGGTTTCCTATTAGGACCATAGGACCTTTTTTGTCCTTTATCTCATTGCGCAAAAGTCTTCTTCTAAAGACAACTCTTGCAATAATTCCCGAAAGCCCTTGCATTATTCTGTATACCAGCATATTGGGTTTCTTGGTTGCCATAGAAAAATTCCTTTCTTGGGGAGTCTTTAATGAAGTGATTTTAGCATAAAAATCCACCAAATACAAGGGGTTTAGAATAAATTTTCAAAAAAATATCAAAAATTGACTTTTTATTCACAATATTCGATGTTTTATGAATAAAAAGGATAAGGAAAAATAAATATAATATAAATTTTTGCAAAAAATAATAATAAACATTAATTATACTTGATTTTTAAGGAGATTTATGGTAAAATATTACTGTTAATGATTGCGCCATTAGCTCAGTAGGATAGAGCGTTCGCCTCCTAAGCGAAAGGCCGTTGGTTCGATTCCAATATGGCGTGCCAAAAAGGGATATTCATTTGGTTTAGACAAATGCAGCCTTTGAACTAAATGAATTAGCTTTCTTATCGACTTTATTTTGATGAATTTGAGAGGTAGAAAATGAATCAAGTACTTATTGGCTTAGCCATCTTTTTGATTGTTGCAATTCTTGTGGTTGGCGGATTTTTTGCGATTGGACATTTCCATATTTCAGGTCAAAGCAATGATGATATTCCGGCGCACGTTGACATTGTCGCAAACGACTATAATACTGTTGTTGCAGTTGGTCGCGGTCTTTATGATGAAAACGGTGATCGTTTTGAAATTAAGGGAATAAACTTTGGCAACCTTTTCATTGCAGAGGGGTGGATGACTGTTAACTCTGTTGGCGCGGTTTACAATAAGGACGGTAGCTTCAAGAGTGTTAACTATCAGGGAATTGTTGAAGAATACGAGGAAATTTATCAATCCGAGCTTGATGAAATTCTTTCAAACAGAATTGCAAACGGTGATTTTACACAGGAGCAGCTCGATGAGTTGAATGACGCTTTCTTTAATGCTTACTGTACCGAAGCAGATTTTCAGCTCATTAAGGATATGGGGCTTAACACAATTCGTTTGCCCATGTATTATCGCAACTTTATGGAAGGCCCTGATGACAATCTTACAATGCGTGATGACGCCTTTGAAAAGCTTGACTATTTCCTTGAGCTTGCTAAAAAATATGACCTTAAGGTTATTATTGATATGCACGGTGTTGTTGGTGGGCAGTCAGGATACGAGCATTGCGGTACAAGAAGTATGGATTTTTGGGAGAATGAAACATACATTCAGTCAATGTGTAACCTTTGGCAGAATATTGCGTTGCACTATGTAAATGATCGTTCGGATTTGGCTTCCACTATTCTTGCTTATGACCTCGTAAACGAGCCTACAAAGAGAACTGCGTTTGGTACGGGCAAGCTTCAGTGGGATGTGATGGATAGACTTTATGATGCAATACGTGAGGTTGACACGCATCACGTAATTTCTATTGAGGGCGTTTGGTATCCCATTTCACTCCCCAAGCCTGAAAAATACGGTTGGGAAAACGTGCTTTATCAGTACCATTTCTATAACTGGAATCACGATAAGGGAATTTCTAACGAAATTTTCTATGGCTTGATGCATACACTTTATGCTTTCACCAATTATGACGTACCTAAGTTTGTTGGTGAATTTAACTTCTTTGGCAACACGGATTCTTGGAGCAAGTATCTCAATCAGTATGACCAGCTCGGTTGGGGTTGGACAATTTGGAGCTACAAGATTGTTTCTGTGGGCTGGTGGGATAGCTCTTGGGGACTTGTTGTTCATAAGCTCAATCTCCAAAATGATGCGAATACACCCATTGATGAATATAATTTGAAGCTCGATCTTCGTACCGCTTCTTATGAAGAAATTTTGAGCGTTTGGTCAAATGAGCAGACAAAGTACGGTGAGCAGGACGGCTCATACAAGCTTTATAAGGATGGGACACTTTATCACGTTCTTAAAGACTATTTTGGTGATAAATGTGTAGTTTCTGAAAGTGAATTGGTTGACTAATATATCGAAAAGCCCTGAAAATTCGGGGCTTTTCTTTGGAGAAAATAAATTTTTAAAAACCTATTGACAAACAATGGGTGAATATGATACAATAATATGCCGCATAATGTCAGGTTGTAGAGAGTGGACGGGCTTTCGAAAGAAAAACCGAGTCACCCCTGCCTTAGCGAGTCTATAAAGAAAGAGAGGTGCTACTTCCATGTTCGCAATTATCATGACAGGTGGAAAGCAGTACAAGGTTAGCGAGGGCGACGTTCTCTTCATTGAGAAGCTCGACGTTAACGAAGGAGAAACAGTTACTTTTGACTGTGTAAAGGCTTTGTCCAATGGCGAAACATTCAAGGTTGGTGCTCCCAACGTTGAAGGCGCTACAGTTACTGCAAACGTTCTTAAGAACGGTAAGGGCAAGAAGATTTATGTTCTCAAGTACAAATCCAAGAAGAACGAAAAGAAGAAGATTGGCCACAGACAGCCTTATACTAAGGTTCAGATCACAGCTATCAACGGTTAATTTTCTAAAAAGGGTCATATTATGACAAAAGTAGTTTTTTTCAGAAGCGGCGGTCAATTTTACGGATTCCGTGAAACAGGGCACACAGGCTATGGTGACGAGGGCTACGACATTTTGTGCGCGGCGCTTTCGTCAATGACAATGTTGCTTATCAACTCAATTAACGTGGTTTTTGCAGGTGAGCTCGACTACACGGTGGACGAGGGCGCAACCGAAATTATGGTGCAGTCAAAATCCGCACTCCTTGAATTTGAGGAGGATGAAAGAAAGAGATATGCAATTAGTGGCTTGTTTATGTCCTATTACATTCAGCTCAACGACCTTATGGAAGAATATTATGATTATCTCCAGGTCGACATTATCGATAAGGAATACGAAAAACCGTCTGACAACGACCGATAAGGTCACACAAATTTAAAGTACGGAGGAATAAAGAAATGTTAAGACTTAGTTTGCAGTTCTTTGCTCATAAAAAGGGTGTTGGTTCTACAAAGAACGGCCGTGACAGTGAATCTAAGCGCCTTGGCGTTAAGAAGGCTGACGGTCAGCACGTTGTAGCTGGTAACATCATCGTTAGACAGAGAGGTACAGCTATTCATCCCGGTAACAACGTAGGTATCGGTACTGATGATACACTTTTCGCTCTCATCGACGGTAGAGTTAAGTTTGAGCACAAGACAAAGACAAAGAAGCAGGTTAGCGTATACGCTGACTAATGTTTAATAAATAAAAGGCATCCATTTGGGTGTCTTTTATTTTTTTGTTTGAGTTCAAATTTTGATTTATCGGGATAGTTACAAAGATAAAAAAGGTCGCTTTTGAAAAAGCTCCGCAAAACTTTTTAAACGTGGGTGTTAAATTAGACCGCGCAAATCGCGCGCCTGCACTTCTGACGCGCTTGGCGCAAATGTTTCTCCGTTTGCAAGCAAACGAAAAAACCACTCTTTGCTACTCTGCACATAGCCATATTGATAGCAAAATGGCTACGAACAATCTTCGTAGGGGAGCACTCCGTGCGCCCGCACCTATATGTTTGTTATATCAACGGG
>JAZQUS010000006.1:0-3419 GCA_045631445.1 Eubacteriales bacterium | reverse complement strand
ACGGTTATGTGCCGATTTTGTAGGGGGGCACTCCGTGCACCCGCTTATGAACTCAAACTAATTTCATTTTTGGCGGGAGGGAAAACCCCTCCCCTACGGATTTGTGCGTAGCCATTTTGATATCAAAACGGCTATATGCAGAGCAGCAAAGCGTGGTTTTTGCGTTTGCTTGCAAACGGAGAAACATTTGCGACGAGCGCGAAGAAGTGAGTCGTGCGATTTGCGCGGTTTAAATTATAACCCACATATAAAAGTTTTTTGCAAGCTTTTTTTCAAAAAAGCGAAAATCTTTACTTTGTAACTATTCGATAAATCAAAATTTGAAATGTATTATAAACTTAATTATTTCCAAAATTTTCAATATATTCTTCGTAGCAAAGACCTGTTTGATGCATAATTTTAGCCACTTCAAATCCAACAAAGCGATAGTGCCATGACTCATAGGAATAACCGGTAATACTAACTTTATCCTCTGGGTAACGAAGCACAAATCCGTATTTCCAAGCATTATGTTGAAGCCACGCGAAAACCTCAGTATCAGCAAAGCGGTTATCTACTGTCATAATGGATTTGGTGGTAAGGTCCACACAAAGACCTGTTTGATGCTCGCTTTGTCCTGGGAGAGCCGTATCCTTAAGTACTTCTGCATAGGCGTCATCGTAGCTCATACCTTGATTTACTAGGTCATTAACATATTTATCAAATATCTGTTGTTGCTTGTCATATCGACGATATGCGCTTGTAACGTATGTGTCATTGTAGCCGAGTGCGAACATATCCTGCATCATTGCTTCAAGAGCTTTTTCTGCAATATAGTGAAGATAGATTACATCTGTTTTTCTATATTTTGCAGGAATTTCAATAAGCGCATCCTGATCCTCGGGAAAGGTTTTATCAACGGGGTTTTGCTTGTTTACAAGTGTGTAAATGTATTCATCAGTTGAGTGAATGTACTCAAGGTACTCAGAAACATCTGTTTCATATTTTACTTCAAAATCCTTTGCTATCATAAAAATATTGCCTTCAATTTGTATGGTGGTTTCATTTTTGTTGGTAATGATATTAAGTCCGTGAGAAATGCTCTCCAAAATAGAAAGGGGAATAAGGCAATATCCGTTTTTGATTGCCGCAGTAGAGGGCATCTTGATGCTTATTCCGTTGATTTTGGCAATATCAGAGCCGTTTGTGAAGCTTATGCGTGTACCGTTTATTTCGAAAGAAGCATTATTTATGCTAACTTCTTTTGTCATACCGCAGAAATTAGCAAGAGCAATGAAATCAATAATGTGGTTTTCGTTTTCTGCCTTGATTTTTTGCTCAACGTCACCGTAATAGTAAACATATTGACCCTTGGTGGACTTTTCAAGCAATGCGGCGCAGAATAAAAGAGAGGAGGCAAGGAGTAGAGTGACAAGAGCTAAAGCAATGACTTTATTTCTATGCTTTTTCTCACTCGCGTGAACGCGCATTTGAAAATCATATCTTATTTTTTTATATAATGAAATTTTTCTTTTTTGTTCCATAGCTTTCCTTTATTTTGTTTCAATCATCATAAAATAGGGGGATGTTGCCGAGTTTACTATCTGAACTTTGGTACAGCACACCTTGAAACGAGAGAGCGTAGAAAGATATTCGGTAATTTCCTTGCCTTCTGCATCGCCCTCTGGGTGACCGGGGTAAACTGCAATAAGAAGTATTGCATCCTTACCAAGTAAATCTATTGCCGCCTCAATAGCAGGAAGGGTGGTTGCTCTCATGGTTGTAATTGATTTATCACCGCCCGGGAGATAACCAAGATTGAACATTCCTGCCTTTATGGGCTCTTTAACATAGTTTTTAACATTGTGGTGTGAATCGTGAATGAGGGTGTAGTTGTTTGGGCAACCTGACGCCTCAAGATTTTTGCTAGTGGATTCCACGGCACTTGCTTGAATGTCAAATGCATAAACGTGTCCGTTCTCACCAACTGTTTTTGACAAAAATTCGGTATCGTGACCGTTTCCCATAGTGAAATCAACGGCAATATCGCCATCGTGAAGATGCTCAAGTATAAATTTTTTATGTAAATCGAGAAGTTCTATCATTATTATTGACTTGTCCTTTATAAAATTATTGCAAAAATTAAAATTTTGTGCTACAATAATTATATAATATTTTATTAATTAAAGCAAGAGATTTTTTGCAGAATTGGAAGAAAAAATGATTAAAATTTTAGGAAACATAAAAACTGAATACGAAGGTGAGCTTCCTTTTGTGCGCGTGAGATATGGGGGCGCATATAATCTTGATAAAACGCTTGATTGTGGTCAATGCTTTAGATGGGAAAAGGTGAATGATGAATGGCTCGGAGTTGCTTTTGGAAAACTCATTTCCATAAAACAAGTTGATGATGAATTGATTATTTACAATTCCACAAAAGAGGATTTTGAGAATATTTGGTGTCACTATTTTGCGCTTGATGAGGACTATGATGCGATTGATAGAGAATTGTTTGAAAATTGCCAAAATCCGACCTTTGTAAAAGCATTAGAGCAGGGCAAGGGAATAAGAATTTTGCATCAGGATGCTTGGGAGAGCGTTTGCTCGTTCATTATTTCGCAGAATAACAATATTCCAAGAATAAAGAAGATAATTGATGCGCTCTCTTTTGCACTTGGTAATCAGATTGATACAAAAAATATGCAAAATCACGGTGCAAGCGGAAGGGAATTTTATTCATTCCCTACGGCAGAAGCAGTTTTAGAGGCGGGTGAAGATTTTATTTTCTCGTTAAAGACGGGTTTTCGCGCAAAGTACATAATTGATGCGGCATCCAAGTGGTGTGATGGCACTGTAAATGAGGCAGAAATAAAGCAAATTGAGACACTTGACAATGCGCTCGACTATTTGTGCAGAGTGAAGGGAATTGGGCTTAAAGTGGCTTCCTGTGCGCTCCTGTTTGGCTTTGAAAGATATGATCCGTTTCCCGTTGACGTGTGGATGAAGCGCGTGCTTGACAAGTATTTCGAAAAGGATTTTAGCCCCTCAACCTTCGGCAAATACGCAGGCGTTGCCCAGCAGTATTTGTTCGATTTTGAGAGAAATAATGGGTGATCGAATGTTCAAATTTTGATTTGTCGGGAAGTTACAAAGATAAAAATTTTCGCTTTTTTGAAAAAAAGCTCGCAAAAAACTTTCAATCGTGTCATGGTAAACAAATTTCGCGCAAATCGCGCGCCTGCACTTCTGACGCGCTTGTCGCAAATGTTTTCACCGCACAAGTGCGATAAAAACCGCGCTTTGCTACTCTGCACATAGAGTTTTTGATAGCAAAATGGCAACGCTTTTAGTAGCAAATCACAGATTTTCGAACTGCCTGCCAACAGTGAGAAAATCGTTATGTATTGTTTGATTTCAATCAAACAATACGATTTGCGCGG
>JAZQUS010000005.1:0-8055 GCA_045631445.1 Eubacteriales bacterium | reverse complement strand
GGTTTGTTTGCCTCGCCATTTATTTTCTATTAACTATTGTTTTTTTGCGCGAGGCGTGACACAATTTGCGCGGAATTTATTTTCAAAAAACGATTTGAAAGTTTTGGGGTTATAGGGGGATTTTTCAAAATCCCCCTAAATCTTTTCTTAACTATCTTCTCCCCGATAAATCCCAATTTATCCAACAAAAAGGACTCTTGCGAGTCCTTTTTGTTATAATTTTAAATTATTTCTTGTTTTTCTTGAATTCCTTCATACCGTTTGTGCTACCGCCGTCAACGAGTACGTCAACGCCTGCGAGGTAACCGTTTCTTTCGTCCGCAACGGATGCAAGAGCAAAGCCGAGTTCTTCGGGCTTGCCCATTCTTTCTTCTGCAGACATAGGAATGAGCATTCCGCCGTCCTTTGCTTCAAGGTTACCCATGTCAGTTGCAATAAGTCCGGGGCTAAGAGAACAAACTCTGATGCCCTTCTTACCGTATTCGAATGCACACTTTTGCGCATACCAAACTACGAAATTTTTGGAAAGGGAGTAAGCGAAGCCGCTTCTTTGATAATCGCCCTTTGCCATTTTTGCTTTTTTGATGATTTTTTGAACGAATTTCTCCTCGTCGGTGTCTGCCAACTTATAGTCCTTCTTATTGATAATAAAAGAGGGAAGAATGTAAGCGGAGTTTGAAGAAACGTCAACGATAACGCTACCTGCGTTCATAACCTTTGAAAATTCTTCATTAATATAAACTGTGCCAAGAGCGTTAACTCTAACGATTGTTTCGGGATCACTCATTGCGGGTGAAAGACCTGCGGAGTTGATAACGTTTTTGATTTCACCAAGACTCTGTGCAAAAGCGACAAGCTCCTTAACGCTTTCGCGCTTTGAGGTGTCACAAGCTTTCGCATAAGCGGTGTATCCGAGAGCTTCAAGTTCCTTAACTGCACCCTCAAGCTTTTTGAGAGTTCTACCCGAGATAACAATAATTTTATCCTTGGGCATAAATTTGGCAGCAGCAAGACCCATTCCGCTTCCGCCACCTGTAATTACGCAAACATTTGCCATAATTCTTCTCCTTATAAAAATATATATTTTTTAACCGTTGATATTTTATCATATTTGTCAAAATATGTCAATAATTATTTTAACACTTCCAAAAATGGAATTTTATACAAAAAATCCCAAAAACATAAAAAAATATTTCCGATTTAAGAAAAAATGTCTTGACAAATGCAAAAATAGGGTGTATAATAGGCACAGAAATTTAATTTAAACACTTTTTGGAGGTTAATTATGGCAACTAAAAAAACAACTGTAGCAAAAACAACACCTATTGATGATAAAGAAGCGCGCAAAAAAGCGTTAAATACAGCCCTTGCTCAACTTGAAAGAGATTTTGGTGCAGGTACGGTTATGAAGCTTGGTGAAAACTCAAGAATGGAAGTTCAGGCCGTTCATACAGGCTCTCTTGCTCTTGACTTTGCTCTGGGTATCGGTGGCGTTCCGAAGGGAAGAATTATTGAAATCTTTGGTCCTGAATCTTCAGGTAAAACAACTGTTGCACTTCATATTATCGCAGAAGTGCAGAAGGCGGGCGGTGAAGCGGCATTTATCGATGCAGAGCATGCTCTTGACCCCGTTTATGCAAAGGCGCTTGGGGTAAATATCAACGAATTGCTCGTTTCTCAGCCCGACTGTGGTGAGGATGCGCTTGAGATTACTGAAGCACTCGTTCGTTCCGGTGCTATCGACGTGGTTGTTGTGGACTCCGTTGCAGCGCTTGTTCCACGTCAGGAAATAGACGGTGAAATGGGTGCAACAATGGTTGGTGTTCAGGCGCGCCTTATGTCACAGGCAATGAGAAAGCTCTCTGCAGTTATTTCAAAGAGTAACGCGGTGGTTATCTTTATCAACCAGCTTCGTGAAAAGGTTGGTGTTATGTACGGTAACCCTGAAACAACTCCCGGTGGACGCGCGCTCAAGTTCTATTCATCAGTTCGTATTGATATCAGAAAAACCGAACAGCTCAAGAATGGCGCAGACGTGTACGGTAACCGCGTTAAATGTAAGATAGTTAAGAATAAGGTGGCTCCTCCTTTCAAGGTAGCGGAATTCGATATTCTTTACGGTAAGGGAATTTCCAAGTCAAGTGAGCTTATCGATATGGGTATCACGCTCGGAATTATCAAAAAGAGTGGCTCTTGGTTTTCTTATGAGGGTGAAAGACTCGCGCAGGGTAAGGATAATACTCGCAAGATTTTTGAAAGTAATCAGGAGCTTATGGACGAGCTTGAAGCAAAGGTTCGCGCAATGGCGGATAAGCTTGTTGATAATGGTGAGGAATTCGAGCTTGATGAGGATGACGATATTGATGCTTTCGAAATCGAAACTCTCGATGAGGAATAATTAATAATAATGAAGATAGAAGTGATTTCCGTCAGTGCGGTAAGTGAGGGTGCGGAGATGATAATTTCCGTTTCTATAAGTAACGAAGATAATAAAACGGAAAAACGCAAATTTCTCATTTTCACCGAGCAATATTTAGAAATTGGTATTCGCAAGGGGCAGATAATCGACGAAGAAATCTTCGATAAAATCGAGGAGCTTTCAAAAAAATGCCGCGCAATAAGAAAGGGAGTAGACCTTCTTTCCTATTCCGCATCCTCAAAAGTGCGCCTTGCTCATCGTTTGCGCTCCAAGGGAATTGATAAGGAGAGCGCAGAGAGTGCAGCTGAGCACCTTGAAAAAATTGGGGTTATAAACGAAGAAGCAGATGTTGAACGTCAAGTTGCTTCGTGTCTCAAAAAGCTTTGGGGAAAGAGAAGAATATATCGTGAGCTTTGCGCTAAAGGTTATGACCGCGCACTCGTCGAAACGGAGATTTCTAAAATTGACGATGAAACGTTGGTTCAAAATTGTGTCGCGTGCTTTAGAAAAAATCATAAAATTCTGCCCGAAGATCCCGAGGTGCGCAAAAAAATCGTGGCATCTCTTGTCCGCTATGGCTATACCTTCTCTGAAATCAAAGAAGCGTTTAGAATGGTTGCAGAAGAATAATAAAAAGCATCCAAGAGTGAATTGCTCTTGGATGCTTTTGTAATTTTATTGATTATTCAGCGGCAGGTGTCTGGATTTCAAGACGTGTTGCGTTGTAAATTACATAGTAAGTTACATCATTAACAACAACCTTATACCAAATTGTTCCGTCACTTTCAACACCCTTGTGAGTTGCGTTGAGAATGTCACCTGTAAATGCGTATCCTGTAACTTGAGAAGCATTGAATTCATTGTTGCCATTAACCCAGAGTGCAGATTTTCTAAGTGCAATGCTTTCGTCGGCAATAACCTTAAGAATGTCGTTATTTTCTTCGAACGTAATGCCTGCATCGGGATCTGCGGGAGCTTCGGTTGTCAAATACTCATTATTTACATAACTTACACGAGAAGTATCAACACCATCAATCTTAACGGTGTATTCAATTCTTGCGAATGTATATTCCTTTCCGTCAGCGTCAACATATTTTACTGTTGCAACGCCTGTTCTCTTTACAGAGTTTCCTGTGAAGAATGTATCAATTTGCTCTGAGTAACCTTCAAGATAGCTGGGTTTTGTCATAGCGATTGCGTTTTGAGTGAAGAATACCGTTTCTTCAACGCTTGTAAATTCTGTAATAGGCTTTTGAGTTGTAACTGCGCTTGTGCTTACATAGTAAGACATGCCGTCAATTTCAATTCTTGTCCAAGTGTCGTTGTAGCCTGTGCGTTTAAGCTCATCATCCATTTTCTTTGAGCAGAAAACGTTGCTATAATTATCATCGGGAACTGTGGGTGTTTTACGAACGTTAAGCTCGGAAGTAATAACGTAAACTACGTCATCAGCGAGTGTGAAAAGGTTTTCAACCTCTGTGCCACAAAGATCGCAAAGGCCGTCGTAATCAGCATCAATGTGAGTGCAGGAAGGAGCTGGCTTTGTTGTGGTGGTTGTAGTGGGTGTAGTTGTAGTAGTTGTAGTTGTTGTTTCATCGGGAGGGTTCTTGCCGGAACACTGTGTGAAAATAAGAGCTACTGCCAAAATTACGATAAGGCAGAGAACAACAACGATGGAAATTTTAAGAATTTTGTTCATGTGTACTCCTTTCGAATTCAAAAAAATCATTTTGTGATGTGTTTATTCATTGTAAAATATTATAACAAATATATATAAAAAAGTCAATAAAATTTTATCAATTTTATATACTATTTTTCAAAAAATATTAATATAATTTTTGCCCAAAAATAAAAAAACGCACACGGTGAGATGTGTGCGTTTTTTTATGTTCATTGATTAACCCAAAGCGTTGAGCTTCTTTGTGAACTGGCTCTTCTTGTGAGCTGCTGCATTCTTGTGGATGATACCACGAGAAGCTGCCTGGTCAATCTTCTTTGTTGCTGCTTTGTAAGTAGCCTGCGCGAGTTCTACGTCTCCTGCTGCAAGAGCTGCTTCGTATTTCTTAATCTCGGTCTTAAGCTGTGTCTTGAACATTTTGTTCTGCAATGTCTTAGCTTCGATAACCTTGATTCTCTTCTTTGCACTTTTAATGTTTGCCAAAGTCTTTACCCTCCTTAATAAAATACTGAAACAGTAAACACCTGCACCTGAGAGGGTGTGCTAGTGTTCTCGTCCATACATTGCATATCATAACATATTGTTTTAAAAAATGCAATAGTTTTTTCAAAAAAAGTTTTAAAAAAGTGAAAAAATATCTAAATAAGTAAAATAATTATCAAAAAGCTCTTGACAATTAGAAACTGTTGTGCTAAAATAGTAAACTGCAATATAATTGCTAACTTTGTCCTTTTATATACTTAATATATGGCGAAAAACGGCGCTTATATATATATAAGGTAACGCAAGGCGTGTTAGCAACGTCGCAAAAGAGTTCGTTTTGCGATGGCGAATATTTTTTGAATGGAGTGATTGTATTAATGATCAACATCAGAGAACACAAACAGGGTAAAACCACAAGAATGAGCTTCTCAAAAAACAGAAGTACACTTGAGCTTCCAAATCTCGTTGAGATTCAAACTGCGTCTTTCAAGTGGTTCCTTGAAGAGGGACTTGCAGAGGTTCTTCGCGACGTTTCCCCCATTACTGATTTCTCAGGAAATCTTTCAATTGAATTCGTTTCTTACTCTTTTGATCAAAAGCCAAAGTATACGGTTGAAGAGTGCAAGGAGAGAGACGTAAACTACGCCGCTCCCTTGAAGGTTAACGTTCGTCTTACAAACAAGCAGACGGGCGAAGTTAAGCAAACGGATATCTTTATGGGTGAATTCCCAATTATGACTGAAACGGGTACGTTTGTAATTAACGGAGCTGAGAGAGTTATCGTATCTCAGATTATTCGTTCCCCCGGTATGTACTACTCATCCGAAATTGATAAATCAGGTAAGAGAATGTATGCCTCAACGGTTATTCCTTACCGCGGTGCTTGGCTCGAATATGAAACTGATATAAACAACGTTGTTTGGGTGCGTATCGACAAGAACAGAAAGGTTCCGATTACGATGCTCATTCGTGCGCTTGGTGTTGTTCCTTGCGAGGAAACTGACGAAAAGGGCAAGGTTGTTGATTATCGTTCTACAATCGAAACAAAGGACGACGTTTACGCAATCTTTGGAAATGAAGAGATGCTTGTGTCAACCTTTGAAAAGGACGAGTGCGAGGAGCTTGCAGCTAGAAATCATACTTCTGCAGGTATTGAAGCGCTTAAGGAAATCTATAAGAGACTCCGTCCCGGTGAACCACCCCTTGTTGAGTCCGCATATACTCTTCTTAATAACTATTTCTTCGATCCCAGAAGATATGATATACAGCCCGTTGGTAGATATAAGTTCGATAAGAAGCTTAATCTTGCCGACAGAATTGTTGACCACCGCCTTGCAGAAGACGTGGTTTCCCCCATCACTGGTGAGCTTCTTTATGAAAAGGGCACAGTGGCTACAAGAGAGGTTGCAGATGCTATCACACACGCAGCTGTCAACACCGTTTCTCTCAAACTTGATAATGGTGACGTTATTAAGGTATTCTCAAATAACACAATAGAACCTGAATATATAATTGGAACAGACCTTAAGGATATTGGAATCAGAGAAAAGGTTAAAACCGACGTTCTTCTTGCTCTTATGGAAGAAGTGGGCGGTGATCTTGATGCGCTCAAGGAAGCGGTTAAGCTCAATATGGCTACTGTTCGTCCTCAGCACGTAACAAGAGATGATATCTTTGCTTCTATCAACTATCTCTTTAACCTCACACATGAGGTTGGTAAGTACGATGATATCGACCACCTTGGTAACCGTCGTATCCGTTCTGTGGGTGAGCAGCTTCAGAACCAGATGAGAATTGGTTTCTCCAGAATGGACAAGATCATTAAGGAGAGAATGACAACTCAGGATAACGAAAAACTTACACCTCAGGCACTTATCAATATCAGACCCATCGTAACTGTAATCAGAGAGTTCTTCGGTTCTTCTCAGCTTTCACAGTTCATGGACCAGAACAACCCCTTGGCAGAGCTTACTCATAAGAGAAGACTTTCTGCACTTGGTCCCGGTGGTCTTTCAAGAGATAGAGCATCCTTCGATGTGCGTGACGTTCACTATACTCACTATGGAAGAATGTGTCCTATTGAAACACCGGAAGGTCCTAACATTGGTCTTATTACCTACCTTACAACTTATGCAAGAATCAACGATTACGGTTTCATTATGACACCTTATCGCAAGGTTAAGCACGTTGAAGAGAATGGCGTTGTTCGTCACTATGTAACTGATGAAGTTGAATATATGACTGCAGACGTTGAGGATAACTATATCGTTGCTCAGGCAAACGAGCCCATCGATGAAAACGGATGCTTGATTAGACCTCGTGTAACTGCAAGAGACAAGGCAGAAATCGTTGAAGTTGACGTTGCAAATGTTGACTTTATCGACGTAGCACCTAAGATGGTTGTATCTGTTGCAACAGCATGTATTCCTTTCCTTGAAAACGACGATAACTCTCGTGCGTTGATGGGATCTAACATGCAGAAGCAGGCAGTTCCGCTTATGGTTACAGACTCTCCCATCGTTGGTACTGGTATGGAATATTCAGCAGCTGTTGACTCAGGTGTTGTAATTAAGTCCAAGGTTGCAGGCGTAGTTGATTACGTGGATGCAGACAAGATTGTTATCGTTTGCGATGACGGTCATAAAGAAACATATAACCTTATTAAGTTCAAGAGAACAAACCAGGGTACTTGCTTCAATCAGCGTCCTATCGTTGAAAGAGGTGAGAGAGTAGAGGTTAACCAGGTAATTGCTGACGGTCCTGCTACTGATATGGGTGAGCTTTCTCTCGGTAAGAATGCACTTATCGGATTTATGACTTGGGAAGGTTATAACTACGAGGACGCTGTACTCCTTAATGAAAAGCTTGTAAGAGATGACGTTTACACATCTCTTCATATAGAAGAATATACACATGATGCACGTGACACAAAGCTTGGTCCGGAAGAAATTACAAGAGAAATTCCAAACGTTGGTGAGGATGCTCTTAAGGATCTTAATGCGGAAGGTATCGTTAAGAAGGGTACTGAAGTTCGTGCAGGTGATATCCTTGTAGGTAAGATTACTCCTAAGGGTGAAACAGAGCTTACAAGTGAGGAAAGACTTCTCCGCGCTATTTTCGGTGAAAAGGCAAGAGAAGTTAGAGATACATCTCTCCGTGTACCTCACGGTGAAAGCGGTATCGTTGTTGACGTTAAGGTATTCTCTCACGAAAATGGTGACGAGCTTCCTGCAGGCGTTAATAAGAGCGTAAGAATTTACCTTGCACAGAAGAGAAAGATTTCTGTTGGAAGTCGGATCGTAGCCATGTCGTTCTGTGAGCCAAGGAGTTGTTATCAGGTCTTGTCTTCCTAAGACCGCTTGGCCTCCCGACTTGACGTTAAGGTATTCTCTCACGAAAATGGTGACGAGCTTCCTGCAGGCGTTAATAAGAGCGTAAGAATTTACCTTGCACAGAAGAGAAAGATTTCTGTTGG
>JAZQUS010000004.1:0-2145 GCA_045631445.1 Eubacteriales bacterium | reverse complement strand
CACTCCTGCGTTCCACTTGACTAAGCCTGAAGCGTTTAGGCGTTGCAGACGAGTAAGTTCATTCGCAATAACCATAGTACCTTTTCCACTAAGGTACATATCATAAATCATCCTGACAGTTTCGGATTGGTCGGGGTTCTTAACATAAGTATCTCCCACACGGTCATAACCGAGGATATTTCCGCATCCATAAATCGTGCCGTTAATTCTGCTGATCTGTTGTCCCGCTTTCACTCTTTCGGAAACCTTGCGGCTTTCTTCCTGCGCCAACGTTGCCATAATGGTTAAGCGAAGTTCTCCATCGCCATCCATAGTCCAAATATTGTCCTCTACAAAATACACTTCCACGCCAATGTTCTTCAATTCTCTTGTTGTAACAAGTGTATCTACGGTGTTTCGAGCAAATCGGCAAACCTCACGTGTAACGATAAGGTCAAACTTTCCTGCTTTGGCATCTTCAATCATTTGCAAAAAAGCAGGTCTTTTTTTAGCTTGTGTTCCGGTTATGCCCTCATCAATGTATTTATTGAGAACATTCCAATTAGGATGATATTTTGCTTGGTCATCGTACCATTGGATCTGATTTTCAAGGGCAGATAACTGAGCTTCGTGTTCTGTTGATACTCGACCATAAAAGACCATATCTCTTGTTCTGTTACGGTCTAAAAAAGCGTAAGGGTTTCCAACCCTTTGTGGACTGTTTACATTTAACATCTTTATTACCTCCTTTGTTCTGAGTCTATTATAGAAATTATTTAGAGGTTTGTGAAATGTGCGATTGCTCGTCTTGCAGCTGTTGTTTGATTGCTCTAAGTGTAGGCTCGTTTATTAGCTTTTGTTCAAACAATATTTCTGCTAAGGCAATTACCGCATAAGTTCTGTCGATTTTCTTATCCATCACAACACCCCTCAGATGTTGAAGTGCGAGGTTTCTTTTTTATGATAAGATAATCATATCCAAAGGAAGTTTGGCATTTATCGCACCTCTCCTTATCTACTTGAAGCGGATCAACACGGCGTAAGATATTCTCAGGAATATTCATAAACTCAGCTCTGCATTTAGGACAGAGTGTTAATATCAGTCCGGTTCGTCTTGGCTGCGGTCTTTTAATCAGTCCAAATTCGGTTAAAACACCTTGCTTAATTGCATATATGGTTTTTTCATCTCGAACTTCACCAATGTATTCAAGCAGTTCTTTTTCCTTGTCAACAGTTCGGATCTGTTCGAGCATTACAACGGAATCCTCTCTTAATCCGCAAGATGTATCAAGTAAAATATGTGTGGGTTGATTTAATTTTTTCAAAACGCTTGAGATAGTTGCAACAACAGTAGTTGGACCATTATTGTTTCCAATGTTATTTTGAAGAACAAGTACAGGTCTTTTGCCCGACTGAACCGAGCCTTTATTGCTTCCGAGATCACAAAGATAAATCTCGCCCCACTTTACGTTAGTTATGTTTGCATTTTTCATAGGTTTAACCTCATCTTCCATTTTTTATGGAAGGGGGCTGTTCGTATCCGGAGTTGAATACCCCCTTCACTTATTTGCAATGGGAAGGGGTATTTTTTAAGTCTGTTCGAGAAACTTTTTCAAATTTTTTATTCCGCATTGGATTGAATAATAAACTGCGGCACAACTCGTCTTATCCTCATCTGCAATTTCTTGTAACGTTTTTTCTTGAAAAAAGTACCGAACAATTCGACTCTTTTGAAGCTCGCTCAAAGTGTTAATGGCTACTTTAATAAAGTCCATTTCTTCCTTTTGGACAATGTTTTCTAATAAGTCATTTTCAATTAGTTCGGGATGATATGCTTCAATACCATCTTCTGCACTATAAACATCACCGTACAATTTTCTTCTCATTTCGTGTTTATGCTCGTTACGGATATAAGTATCTCGCACTTTACCAAATGCGGATGATAAAACGACGAAAGGTCTAAACGTAGCTACTTGTTCGGCATATTTAGCACAAAGTTCTTCTTCAGATAAGTCCGTTATAATCGCCCATTGTTCAATCCCCGTGTAACCGGGATACTCATATTTAAGGTTGATAACCTTGCAGTCTTTTTTGAATTGCTCATCAAGAGCAGAAATAATTATGTTATTCATTATGTAATCTCCTTGAAATTTGAATTTTTGATAT
>JAZQUS010000003.1:0-7578 GCA_045631445.1 Eubacteriales bacterium | reverse complement strand
TCGGCTCATCACATCCTGGGGCTTGGAGAAGGTCCCAAGGGTTCGGCTGTCCGCCGATTAAAGTGGTACGCGAGCTGGGTTCAGAACGTCGTGAGACAGTTCGGTCCCTATCTGTCGTGGGCGTTGGATATTTGAGAGGAGTTGACCTTAGTACGAGAGGACCGGGTCGAACGTACCTCCGGTGCATCAGTTGTTCTGCCAAGGGCATAGCTGAGTAGCCGCGTACGGACGGGATAAACGCTGAAGGCATCTAAGCGTGAAGCCCACCTCAAGATTAGATATCCCTCTAGACTTGATCTAGTAAGGGCACTTGAAGACTACGAGTTTGATAGGTCAGGGGTGTAAGTACAGTAATGTATTTAGCTGACTGATACTAATAGCCCGAGGGCTTGAACCTTCCAAATAGGTCTCAAGCGTTTACAACAATTACTTGAGTTTCACTCTACATTCCATTCTTTATTCGGTTTTCAATGCTCATGTGGGCAAGATTTAAAGCACCTGAAATCAGGTGCTTTTTTTGTTTCAGTAATTAGTTTGAGGTGAATGAGGAACTCCCTCAGTCACTCCGATTTGCAAGGGAATCCGCGACAGCTCCCTCTGCGGAAGGAGCCTCGGTAAGATGAACTTTCAATAATCATATTAGCACTTGATTTCAGGTGCTTTTTTGTTTTATGTAGAAATTATCAAAAAAGTATTGCAAAATTTAAAAATGTGTGTTACAATGATAGTGCCAAACAAAATTAGATAGTTACATTTTTTAAAGAGGGTGTATTTTTATTTTTTGATAAAAATGCATGCTCCCTTATCTGCATCCTCTTATAAGGTGTAACTAAGTAATTTTGTTTGGCGACAATTGGAGCTCGCGTTTTTTAGTGCGTCAGCTTCGGTTGGCGCATTTTTTATATTTTGATTTAAGCTTGTATCAAAAGGAGATGGTACCATGAGAGATGAACTGTTTTGTGTTATATGTGAATCAAAAAAGGAAGATATATCTGACAATAAAGTTTATAATGATATATGCCCAAAATGTGGAAATGCAACATTATACGTTGAAGATTTGTCCAGTTGGATTTGTATTGAAAAAATCAATACTAACTATGATGATATTTTTTATATATCTAGTACTAGGGGCGGTTATACATGGGTTGAAATATATAAAGGTGAAGAGAAATATAAGAAATTAGTTAACATACTTGTTTCTCAAGATGATGTTGAAGTTATAGAAAATGATCCCCATGGAAGATTTGTTTATAATAGAAATGGTCATAAATTTCAAATCATACTAATCCATTATGTAGATTATTTGTTGAGTCAGTATGATTTGTGGGATGGTAAACCTTTTATCGAATTTGAATTTGTAAAAAAAGATGACCCCAACTTTGAGATATATAAACAAGAATTGAAGATGATTTCTGATGTTTTGCAATAGGAATTAATATGGAAAATAATAAAGAAATTTTAAAAAATGGAAAAATACTAAAAATTCTCATAATGCGTTATGCTCGCGATAGTAATGCGGAAAATCTTATATCTATTGTAAGATGTTTGCATGATAGCAGTGTTTGGATTCCTGTAGAAGTTAAGGCTAGCAAATTTGATATTAGTAGAATATTTCAGGCTAAAAAGAATGATATAATCACAACTAAAGATAATATAAAATTTTCACCTATATTAGCTCATTTTGGTAATGAAAAATTTATACCTATATTTTCAAGTCTTGATGAGTTTGGGGAACAACTTGTAAATTGTAGTAAGATTGAAATGCCATTTATTCAGGTTCTTGAAATGGCAATAAACAACCCTAATGTTAATTCAATTGTTATAGATCCACATTCAAGCCCGCTTCCTTTTCCGAGAGGATTGTTTAATTGGTTGAAATTAACCTTGGAAAAAATTGATAAAGAAGAATGATTATATTTGATAAAACATAGAAAGGGAGATAATATGAACAAAAAAACTGTATTAATTGGTGTACTTGTCATCGTTATAATTCTAATTATCATTATTTTTGCTTTTTTGCCAAAAGAAAATCCATCTAATGATACTTATTATTCTAAAGGATTGAAATATTCGTTGAATAGTGACGGAAATGGCTATTCGGTAATCGGTATAGGATCGTGCTCGGATGCATTAATAGTAATACCGGAAAAATATAATGGCAAGCCTGTTACCGCTATCGGAGAAGATGCTTTTAGTTACTGTAAATTAATAGAAAAGGTTCAACTTCCTGATTCTATTAAAAGTATTGGAAATAATGCATTTAAAAGTTGTGAATCTCTCAATACTATAAATATTCCAAATTCAGTAACGCGTATTGGCTCGTGGGCATTTTCTAACTGTGCTATAGAAACTATTAATATATCTAATTCGGTTACACGAATTGGTTCGTATGCTTTTTATTCCAATTATCTTGAAAGTGTGGTCATTCCAGATTCGGTAAAAATAATAGGTGACAAGGCTTTTGCATCTAATTATAGACTAACAAGTGTTACTATTGGAAAGTCTGTGGTGTCTATTGGCTCCGGAGCATTTGATTGTAGCTCATTACAAGAGGTGTTTTTTAAAGATACATTAGACTGGACATATAGTTTTACATATGATCCAACTGATACTGGAACTATTTTGGCTAACGAACTTAAAAGTCCTGCAAAAGCTGCTGAATATTTAAGTTCAACATATGTATACCATAATTGGAAGCGTGTAGATTATGATCCGTCGCTTATAGATTAATAAGTAAATTTTTAAGTTGGAGCGCTTACGCGCTCCTTTTTTTGCGGGTCGTCGGGGACGTCGACCCCTACGGAGATGGGATTGACGGGACGTCGAAGGCACCGTTTCCTGCGGTGTGTGGGGATTCGCAGGATATTGGCGGTGAAAAGTCAATAAATTGATATATAACTCTTGACATCTCGGTGCTTTATAGGGTATAATAAAGTATTAAATGAGTTTTAAACACTCAAATAAATTTTTGTGAGGATACTATGAACGAAGCAAGAATTAAGGAACTTAAAAACATTGCGAATGACGTCAGAATTGGAATTATTGACTCCACACATGCTGCGAAGTGCGGACATCCCGGTGGATCGCTTTCGATTGCGGATATTTTGACGTATTTATATTTTGAAAAGATGAATATTGATCCCAAAAATCCCAAGATGGAGAACCGTGACAGATTTGTTCTTTCCAAGGGACACACTGCTCCCGGTCTTTATGCTACCTTGGCGCACCGCGGATTTTTCCCTGTGGAAGACCTTTTGACTTTGCGTAAAATTGACTCATATCTTCAGGGACATCCCGATATGAACAAAATTCCCGGTGTTGACATGACAACAGGTTCTTTGGGACTTGGAATTTCCACCGCGTGTGGAATGGCACTTGCGGGCAAGGTGGACAACAAAGATTATCGCGTTTACACAATCATCGGTGACGGTGAGAGTGAAGAAGGTCAGGTTTGGGAGGCGGCTATGTTTGCTTCTCACTACAAGCTCGACAATCTTTGCGTTATTCTTGATTTGAATGGATTGCAGATAGACGGTCCCATTACTGAAGTTATGAATCCCACTCCTCACGACAAGAAATTTGAGGCGTTTGGATTCCACGTTATTACTATCGACGGTCACGATTTTAACCAGATTGAAGCGGCTTTTGCAGAGGCCGAGGCGACAAAGGGTCAACCCACGGTTATTATTGCAAAGACAATCAAGGGTAAGGACGTTTCGTTTATGGAAAATTCAGTTAACTGGCACGGTGCGGCTCCCAACGATGAGCAACATGCACAAGCTATTGCCGAGCTTAAGGCAAAATATATTTAAGGAGGGCAAGACAATGGCAGACGTTAAGAAAATTGCGACAAGAGAAGCATATGGTGCGGCACTTTGCTCTCTTGCTTCCAAATATGATTTTGTAGTGCTTGATGCTGACCTTGCGGCAGCTACAAAGACGGGAATGTTCAAAAAACAGTATCCTGAAAGATTTTTTGATTGCGGTATTGCAGAAGGCAATATGATGAGTGTTGCTGCAGGTATTGCTTCAACAGGAAAGCCCGTTTTTGCGTCCTCCTTTGCTATGTTTGCGTCAGGACGTGCATTTGAGCAGGTTAGAAACTCAATAGGTTATCCTCATCTCAATGTGAAAATTGGTGCAACTCACGGCGGTATTTCCGTTGGTGAGGACGGTGCGACACACCAATGCAATGAGGACTTTGCACTTATGCGTTCAATTCCGGGCATGGTTGTTATCAATCCGTGCGATGCGGTTGAGGCAGCTGCGGCAGTTGAGGCGGCGCTTATTCACAATGGCCCTGTATATATGCGATTTGGTAGATATGCACTCCCGATTCTCAATGGTGAGGACTACAAATTTGAGCTTGGCAAGGGCGTTTTGATGGCGGACGGTACTGACGTAACACTTGTAGGCACAGGATTTATGGTTAGCACTTGTCTTGAGGCGCGTGAGCTTCTTGCAAAAGAGGGAATAAGTGCGCGCGTTGTTAATATTCATACAATTAAGCCCATTGATGCGGATATTATCGTTAAGGCGGCAGAGGAAACAGGCGCGCTTGTTACTGCCGAGGAACACACAATTTATGGTGGCCTTGGCTCTGCGGTTGCGGAGGTTTTGGTTGAAAATTGTCCTGTTCCCATGGCAAGAGTTGGTGTTGAGGACACATTCGGTCGAAGCGGTACTGTTCCTGCGCTTATGGAATATTACGGTCTTACTGCCGAGAATATTGCTAAGAAGGCGAAGGAAGTTATTGCTAGAAAATAAGTTAGTTGAATAAAAAAATGTTACTTTTTTCGAGAAAAAAGTAACCAAAAAAGCTTTTATAGAGCTTCGCGGCTAAATTTCGCGCAAATCGTTCCGCGCGCGGAACATAACGATTTTCTCACGCGTTCGAAAATCTGTGATTTGCTACTTTAGAGTGTAGTCACGTAGTTTGATGTGAAATAATGTTTGCAAAAAACAGTTAATTAAGTAAAAACAGAGGTCAAAAATGCGATATTTTAAGAACAAATTTTTCTTAATATGTTTAACCGTGGCTCTTTGCCTGACGGTTTTTTCCGTCGTGCTTTCTGCTTCGGGACATGCGTGGTTCTTAAAGGACGCTTTAAACGTGATTTCGACTCCTTTTCGTTCTGCTTTTAACTATTGTGCGGACGGACTTCAGGGATTTATTGATTATTTTACCGAATTTGACCGAATTTCCAAAGAAAATGAGGAATTGAGAGCAGAAAATGAGGAGTTGAAGAAGCTTCAAGCTGACCTTGCGGTTCTTAAAGAGGAAAATGCTTGGCTTCGTGATTTTCTTGATATAAAAAATCAAAATACTGTTTTTGATTTCACTGATGCTGTGATTATTGGTAAAAATTCGGGTATTTCTCATCGCACTTTTACCTTGAACAAGGGCTCATTGCACGGAGTTACAGTCGGAATGGTTGTTATTTCTGGTGAGGGTCTTGTTGGACGAATTAGTGAAGTTGGACTGAATACTAGTGAAGTCGTTTGTATTTCCGACGTTTCCTCATCTGCAGGCGCGCTTGTTGAACGCTCTGCTATGGTTGGTATTATTGAGGGATATTATGATGGAAATTGTAGATTCCTTTATACAACGGGATTTGCCGATGCTTCGGATATTCAAGCAGGTGATACAATTATCACTAGTGGAAAAGGAAGTATTTATCCTTATGGCATTAAAATTGGCACTGTAATTGATGTTCAACTTGATGATGCAAGTCGTTCTGTTATTGCAACAATTCAACCGTCGGTTGATTTTGATAATTTGAGTAGGGTAATGATTATTAAATCTTACACAGTAGAATAGTATGACTAAAAAAGAAAAAAGAGAAAGAATAGCTCTGATTATTGAAGAGCTTAAAAAGATATATCCCGATGCTACATGCGCTCTTGAGTTTGGTGGGGAGCCTTGGAAGTTGCTTGTTATGGGTAGACTTTCGGCACAATGCACGGATGCGCGAGTGAATATCGTTTGTAGGGAATTGTTTGAAAGATTTCCCACGTGTGAGGTATTGGCACGTGCAGGTTATGAGGAAATTGAGGAGATTATTCGTCCTTGCGGATTATTCAGAACGAAGGCGCAGAGTATTAAGGATGCTTGCGCTATGCTCATAGATGAGTATAACGGTGAGCTGCCTGACGATATGGATGAGCTTTTGAAATTTCCCGGTGTGGGAAGAAAAATTGCCAATCTTTTGCTTGGAGATATATTTCACAAGCCCGCTATCGTTGCGGATACGCATATGATAAGAATTTGCGGACGCTTTGGAATATATCCTCAAAAGTTAAAAGATCCACACAAGGTGGAAATTATTATGAGTGAGCTTGTTGAACCTGACGAGCAGAGTGATCTTTGCCATAGAATTGTTCAATTTGGTCGAGATGTTTGCTCAGCGCGTTCTCCAAAATGTAATGAATGTCCAATATCTCACCTTTGTGAGATGGGAAGGAAGGCAAACAATGTTTGAAAGCAATATAACATTTATCGGAATGCCGGGTGCGGGGAAGAGTACTGTTGGAGTTGTTGTTGCAAAGCTGCTTTGCAAGACCTTTATTGATGCGGATTTGCTTATTCAAAACCGAGAGGGAAAGCGACTTCATAAAATAATTGACGAAATTGGCAACGAAGATTTTTTGAAACTTGAAAACGATACACTTGCCAATATTAACGTACACAATTCGGTGATTTCTACTGGAGGAAGCGCGATTTTTGGCAAGGAAGCAATGGAACATCTTAAAAAAACATCAACCGTTGTTTACATAAAGGTGTCATATGAAACTCTTGAAAAAAGATTGAAAAGTCTTAAACGCAGAGGAGTTGTTTTTGAAGAAGGGCAGACCTTGAAGGATATTTATGATATTCGCACCCCTCTTTACGAGAAGTATGCAGATTATGTTATCGAAAGTGATAATGATAGTGATATTCAAGATGTTGCGATGAAAATCGTTGAACATTTTGAACAATAGTTGCTTGAGAAAATTGTTATAATTTGTTATTTATTTGGTTATATTATACAATAAATTTATATGAGATTTATACTTTTTGTACAAGGGGGAGAAATCCAATCAATCGAAAAAAAATCCTTTGACAAAGTTCATAAAAAAGTATATAATATATAGGTAAAATAAAATCTATAAAGGAGATTTGCGATGAATAAGGTAATTTGCAAGGTTACATACGATACAGAAGTAGATACTCTCGTTAAGAAGGTTACTTTTGGTTACTATGGTGATTCTGCTGGTTATGAAGAAATTCTTTTCGTAACAGCAAAGGGCAACTACTATCTCTACGGTAATGGCGGTGCTGATTCCGTTTACCCCACAGAGACAATCAAGAGAATGAGCAAGGCAAACGCTGAAGCTTGGCTCGCAGACCACAACTAATAAAATATATTCGAGGGGCAAAAGCTTGCCCCTCAATATGCACCAATGGCGGAATTGGCAGACGCGCCAGACTTAGGATCTGGTGTCCCCGACGTGAAGGTTCAAGTCCTTTTTGGTGCACCAAACAGTAGAAATCCGAACCCAAAGCCGGTAGGCGAAGGGTTCGGATTTCTTTTTGTG
>JAZQUS010000002.1:0-4507 GCA_045631445.1 Eubacteriales bacterium | reverse complement strand
AATATGACTTGATATATAAGTGTTTTAGAGGTAATATGTGACTACCAAAAAAGGAGGTATTTATGCGAGTAATTCAAGATGTTACGCCCAAACGGGCAACAGAACTGAAAAGGCTCCGCGTTTGCGCCTACGCACGTGTCTCTTCTGGCAAGGATGCGATGCTGCACTCGCTTTCAGCACAGGTCAGTTATTACCAAAAACTCATATCTTCACACGTCGATTGGACATTTTGCGGAATCTATGCAGACGAGGCTTTCACGGGTACGAAGGAAGTCCGCCCACAGTTCCAAAAAATGCTTGAAGAATGCCGAAAAGGAAACGTGGATTTGATTGTTACCAAGTCAATCAGCCGCCTTGCGAGGAACACAATAACCCTTTTACAGACGGTTCGAGAACTCAAGGCAATGGGAGTGGATGTTTACTTTGAAGAACAGAATATCCATACCCTTTCCGCAGACGGAGAGCTGATGCTCACAATCCTTGCTTCTTATGCACAGGAAGAAAGCCTTTCGGCAAGTGAAAATCAAAAGTGGCGCATCCGCAAAGGCTTTGAGGCGGGTGAGATTACCCCTGCTTTCCATAAACTTTATGGATATAAGGCAGTAAAAGGTGTGATTACGATTGACGAGGAAAAAGCTGCCATTGTTCGAGAGATTTTCTCCAAGTTTATCGACGGAGAAAGCCTCGCAGAGATAGCACATTGGCTCAATGCGAATAACATTCCACCCATAGACCGTGGGATATGGACTAGCAAAAGGGTGCGGTTACTGCTTGGCAATGAAAAGTATTCAGGCAACGCACTTCTTCAGAAGACCTACCGAAACAACCACATCGAAAAACGCAAGTGCATTAACTACGGGCAATTGCCAATGTTCTATGTAGAGGATACGCACCCTGCCATCGTGGATATGATAACCTTTCAAATCGCAAAAGAACGGCTACAAGAAGCCTCGGAATACTTCACCCCGGCATCACCGCCTAGCGAATCACCTTTTTCAAAAAAGATGGTTTGCGGTTACTGCGGGGAGTACGTAAAAAGAGCAAAAAACGATGGACGCACCATTTGGCATTGCCACCGTTACCTTGAAATGGGGAGAGCCGGGTGCGAAAGCGCAAAGCAAATCCGCAACGATATGCTTGAACAGATTTGTTGCGAAGTGTTCGGTTGGGAGAGTTTGGACGAGGAGTTTATACGCAAAAAGATAGTAAAAATCAAAGTTTTTGACCGCAAACTGCTATTCGAAATGGTAGGTGGCAGAACGATTGAAAAAGAATGGAAATACAAGTCACGCTCGGCTTCTTGGACTCCCGAGATGCGAGAGAGGGCTAGACAAAGAGCGTTAGCACAACACGGAGGTTAAAATGGGAAAAATTACAGTCATTCCCGCAACAAGGGATTTCCACACAGGGTTATCTAAAAACAGTATGCGTAAACGCAGAGTGGCGGCATACGCACGTGTTTCCACCAACAGCGAAGAGCAAGTGACCTCTTACGAGGCTCAGGTGGACTACTACACCAAATACATACAAGGCAGAGCCGATTGGGAGTTCGTAAAGGTTTATACCGATGAGGGCATTTCAGGCACGAACACCAAGCACAGGGACGGCTTCAATGAGATGATTGAAGATGCCCTTGCAGGCAAGATTGACCTTATCATTACAAAGTCGGTCAGCCGTTTTGCGAGAAACACGGTAGACAGCCTTATCACTGTTCGTAAGCTCAAGGAAAAAGGCATCGAGGTTTACTTTGAAAAGGAAAACATCTACACCCTCGATAGCAAGGGAGAGCTACTTATAACGATTATGAGTTCCTTGGCACAGGAAGAAAGCCGAAGCATCTCGGAAAACATCACGTGGGGCAAACGGAAATTCTTTGCGGACGGCAGGGTTTACCTTCCTTACAAGAACTTCCTCGGCTACGAAAAGGGTGAGGATGGTTTACCGCAAATTGTGCCTGAAGAAGCAGAAATCATACGCTATATTTACGCAATGTTCCTTGAAGGCAAAACTCCCTATGCGATAGCCTCTACTTTGACCGAGAACGGCATACCAACCCCAAGGCAAAAGACCGTGTGGACACCTAGCACCATTGAGAGCATTCTTACAAACGAAAAATACAAAGGTGCAGCCCTTTTGCAGAAGACCTTTACTGTGGACTTCCTCACCAAGAAAATGAAGGTGAACGAGGGCGAAGTTCCGCAATACTACATTGAGGACAGCCACGAGGCAATTATCGACCCTTGCGAGTTCGAGCTTGTTCAGGCAGAGATGGCAAGGCGCAAAGGACTCCGAGCCACCTATAGCGGAAACACGGTTTTTGCATCCCGTATTGTTTGCGGTGATTGCGGAAGCTACTATGGCGCAAAAACGTGGCACTCCAACAGCAAGTACAGAAGAACCATTTACCGTTGCTTTAATAAATACGCAGATAAGGACAACAAGTGCGGAACTCCCCACCTTACCGAAGAGGAAATCAAAGCCGCCTTCATTGCCGTTTTCAACATCATAATGACTGACAAGGAAGCTATCCTTGATGCTTGCAGAGTGATGCAAGAAACCTTGACGGACAACGCCGAGCTTGACACCAAAATTGCCAAGGTCAAGGATATGCTTGATGACCAACACACCCTTATCAAAACCCACGTGGAAGACAATATGCATCGCTCCCAAGACCAAGAGGCATTTTGGCGCAAATACGAAGAGTATGAAAAGCGGATCAATGAGCTTGCAGCCGAGCTGGATGCCCTGAAATTAAAGCGCCTTCAGCGAATCCAAGACGCCGAAATTATCGGTGCCTTTATGTTTGAACTCTACGAGCGTGATGGTGTGCTTGAGAGTTTTGACGAGCGCCTTTGGGTGGCTTCGGTGGACATCGTAACGGTCTATCATACGGGCGATATGCTTTTCCGATTCAAGAACGGAATGGAGATAAAGCACACAAAAAGTAAATATACAATTTAAGTGTAAAGTTTGAGAAGTCGGTGTTTATGTTAAAACATCGGCTTTTTTATCTAAATCATTGAGAAAAAAACGGTAATATGATATAATTTAATAAATATTTTCAATTTCACCAACAAAATCCTGATACAATTGCATCTAAATTAAATAAGGGAGTGGTATAATATGTCTAAAAATAATCAGATAACCGTTACAGAAATATTCGATTTATTAAGGAACGGTAAGCAGCACGATGGTGTTGAATTACTATATAAGCATCATTACAATAAAATGTATGGTGTGGCATTTTCAATTGTCAAAAAAGAAGATGTAAGTCAAGATATCGTACATAACGTCATTTATAAGTTGATGCTATTGGAAACGAGTAAGTTTCCCTCGTCTAATGAGCTAACTTGGTTATACAAAGTCGTAAAAAATGAAGCCTTAATGTTTTTGCGTAGTAATAGAACACCGCTTATTTCTCTTGAGGATGTTAAAGAGCCTATCTCCGAAGATATAGATATACACGACTTTGTTGATATGGATATGTACTACTCGATGATAAAGGGACTCAAAGATGAGCAACAACAGGTTGTTACCCTAAAAGTGTTGGGTGGATATACCCACAAGGAAATATCGGTTATGCTTGGCAAGCCTATCGGAACAATTCAATGGATTTATAATACATCGGTAAAAAAATTGAGAATAGTCCTGTCGTCTATTTTAGTATTCATTGCGATGACAAGCTACGGATTTGTTGATAGATTAACACATTATATCGAAATTATACAGTACTTTGAATCAGAAAGTTCGGGACACATCGTTACGATTCCGTTTGATTATATGATAGTCGTTTTTGGCGTACTCGCCGTAATAGCAATACTTGCTTTTGTATTTGTTTTTATAAAATCTTACAAAATACCAACAAAAGCCGATAGGAAAAGCATCTAAATAGTAGAAACTCAAAAAAAGGAGGTTTTTACTATGAATAACATTAAAGTAGTTTCAAAAGCAAAGGTTACCTTGGGTGCTATATTACTGACGTTTGTAATGTTGCTCTCCCTTATTGCGACACCGCTTATTGCTCACGCTGCTACAATTCAGAAAAATCACGCAAGCTATAACACTAAGACTGGCGAGGTGACTTATTATGACTTTATTGCCGAAGAACCCGCGCCCGATGAAGAAGGCGGTAGTAATAGCGGATACAACCCCTTTGAATAAGGAGAAAACACTATGGCAAGAAAAACAAAATTCTTATTTTTTATCCCTTTATGTTTGGTGTTGCTCGTATTTATGATGTTTTCTATGATCGGATGTAATACCGACAAAGAAGAGCCTATCAAGGCAAACGTTAAGATAACAATTATAAATCAAAACGAATTGCCTATTACCGACACGCAAATAAGCGTAACAAATATAAGTGCAGCGGAAATTGCCTTTGTTTACACAACAGATTCCAACGGGCAGTTTACGATTATGAATCTTGGCGAACGTGAGTTGACCTTTATAATTCACAGTGTGGAAAAAACATATACCACTAAATACGCAGTATCAAGAGCAGATTTGG
>JAZQUS010000001.1:0-4743 GCA_045631445.1 Eubacteriales bacterium | reverse complement strand
CTCCCTATGCTCCATCTTTTGTTTGACTGCCGCCTGAGCTTCTTCCAAAGAGCCTACCTTCATACAAGCGAAGCAGTTCACTGTGGGCTTTTCCAGATATTCAAATACATCCGCTGCATCTTCCGTACAGAAGGGACGCAGAATGAGTCTTTCGGTTTCTATCATAAGTGCACCTCTCTACTTTTTATTACTATTATATCACACATTGCAAGCAGGGAATTTAAGAGATTCCCAAGCATTACGGCAGCGCTGCCGGCCACTTTGCCGATTCTGTGGAAAATATATCTGAATTTTATGGTGATGTCAATCATTCTTATACAAAATAAAATTTTCAGATAAAATCTTCCCCAATTCTACCCTGCAACGGTTCTTGGCGTGTTACAAATCGGAACAAAAAGTTAGAAAGGCCACCGTTTTCGATGTGAAAACGGTGGCCTTTGTGATACAAGCATTCATAACAGGATTGACTAAATCATAAAATTAACCGACAGAGCACATATTTTTCAGAAATGAGAGGAAGAATGAAAGATAGGGGGCGGTTCTGTTTACTTTGAACTTTTCAGCATGATATTCTGGAAATTTGTTGAGAAATATTTGTTTAAATCAAACTTTTACAACCGAGACACAGAACCGTCCGAGACTGCTGAAAAAGTCCGAATTTTTTGAAAAAAACTTCAAATTAAGTCTTGCTACAAGTCTTTCAGTGCTATTATACAAGTCAAGTCGAGACCGTTCCCTGATTTTTTGCGACTTTTTCAGCAGTCTCGAACCGTCCCTCGTCCTGTGATATGGCAATGCATCAATAAGTTCCACAACCCCGTCAAATGCACCACCACCCACCTCACCGAACAGCAGATCAAGGACAAGTTCCTTGAAATGTTCGCTATCTACTTTGCCGACCGCAAGGCAACCATCGACACCCTCCGATATGTGCAGAAAACGCTGACGGACACGGATTTCATCGACGAGGACATTGAAACCTGCGAGAGGGAGATGGATATCCTCACCGAGATGATACGGCAGACGGTAATGCAGAACGCCTCCGCATCGGTCACTGAGGAGGAATACCGCCGCCGTTACAATGACCTCACCGACCGCTTCCGTGCCGAGGAAGAAAAGCATAAGCAACTCACCGCAAAACGCAAACTTATGGAAGCCGAGTCCGTATCCATCGGCGGTATGCTCACCGAGCTTGCAGAGCTTGAAGCACCACCCATTGAGTTTGACGAAAAGCTTTGGCACGCTGTGGTCGACCGAGTAACCGTCTATAACGATGCCCGCTTGGTGTATTCATTGAAGGACGGCACGGAAATAACGATTGAGCTTTGAGAGAATAGAAAAGTCCCCGAATAGCACCTGGGTACGATGCTGTTCGGGGATTGTTTTATACAGTTACATCGTTACATTTCATAGTGACAGAAGATATCGTCATCGAGCAGTTCATAATATGCACTCTTAACAATACATCGCAAAAATAGCTTTGTATCCTGTATTTGAATTTATCAATTATCTATTTAAAGGCTTTAACAAATATATGCATTTCATAAGACAAAATGCCGTTTTGTAATGTATCTCTCTCGCCTTATCCATGGTTTCAACAGGGTGGATATGAAAATATCCGTTTCTTACGCTATCTCGCCAAGCTATAAAATTACTACTATTTTGGGTACAGAAAAAAGAATTTTTCTTTTTTTCGTCATCTCTGCAAGATTCCCATCCTTTATTAGCAACAATATAACCGGCTGTGGCAAGTTCAATGCTAAAATCGGAAGAAAGTTCATTTGCAGAATCGTTATTCTTTATCTTGTAGCTCTTACCCTTTTCCTTTCCTGTTAAGAAATTGTAATGTGAGAAAATTTCTTTCCCTTGCATATTTTGCGCAATTACTTCTTTCAAATAACGCTCAATCACCTTAACCTGTACTACAATTAAATTGGTAAAATCGCCTTCTCCCAATTCTATATCTTCAACTTTAGAAAATCTATGCTGAGCTGCGGCAATTCGTTTTATTATTTCTGCGTTTTTCTTCGTTTTCTCATATAGGGCTTCGTAATTTATATTGTCATAGGAGAAGCTCTCGTAGCCCGCATATTGCTCACATTTTCTGCAAGTCTTCAAAAAAGCTATGAAAAGATTTTTTAATTCATTATCGTCAAATTTGTTTTCTCCCTTATTATAATCTTCCAACAGCCTTTTTTCGTACTCGTTTTCCCGATCTGTTAAGATTTTTTTAACATTTTGGCGCAGGTCTCCTAAAAAATCCCCATACTTTCTATTGTAATTTGAAAAGCCCTTGGGCTTAAATGAAAATTCATCATATTCGCGGACTAATATCGACAAATAATACCTTTGATTTTCATTTAACCCCTTTATTATGAAGGTATCATTCAAGTCGGATATTTCCTCTAACAATTCCGGATTTATACATGATGTGTTAGCGTTTAGATTCCATCCCGCATCACAAAGCTTTTTAACTGTTCTCAAATAAGACACTTTACGACGGCTGCTATTGGTTTGCTCAGCATCTATTCCCGCCAAAAGATATCTAAGATCGAAATCAGATAAACCTTTTATTTCTTCAGAAAATTTTTCAGGCAAGTGAACAAAAAGGCTTCTAAAATTCAAATTGTATCTATTGCCGTATCTCTTGAACACGTTTATTGCAGTACTCATATTTACGCTATTTAGAAGCGCTTCTATCAGTGATACAAAAAGTTCGCGCCTGTACTCTCTGATTTGGTATAATGAAGGTCTGCCACTATTAGAATCAAATTTCAAGCCAAAATCTTCGCCTTGACGCAAATATACGTTAATGTTATCCCTCTGGCCCTCTGGGAAAATTAAATCCATTACAGAGATAAAGCCGCTAACAAAAGCCTCAGCCTCATCTGATGGTACTTTTATTTTTCCTTCCTTCACCGCTTGCAGAATATTGAGACACATGTTTTTAGAGCATACGGCGCCTCGCACATGACAATCTTCGTATTCAGTACAAGAAGGTTCTTTCAGGAGAACTTCCCAAACTATATAGTCGTCAGCTAAATTTTGTCCAGCCATAGCAGCAAGAGCTTTGACTTCTTGCCGCACTTTTTCCTTTTTACAGTTAACAACACCATTTGACTCTAAATACTCTAAAATAGCAAGACTTTGATTTCTGTACCCATCTGCATTTTTCAGTGCCTCAACAAGAAAATCAATACTTTTCTCCATGACCCTATCCCCTCACTAAAAATTGAGATAATCCAAAAAGCAGAGAGGCACAAGCCATTACAACTTGTGCCAGCCTTGATTGGCGCTGCAGCAACTGCATCTTAACGTAAGCACATAGTGCTTATGTGTCGGATCCAAGTGCATCTTTCCCTTGAAGCTACCACCACCGCACGAAGTACAAAGCCCCGCGCGCGAGCGATAGATCGCGGTTTTAGACCAGTTGCCGACCTTGGTCGGCTTGGTATTGATGACCTTCAGTTGCTTGCCGCAATGCGCGCAGTAGATGAACAGACGTCCATCTCCACCCCCTGGCAACTACCTCTGTTGATCCACAACTTAGGCAACCGGGATTTGTCTTCTTGTCGAAGAACTGGTTGTTATTGCTGTTGCAGTCAGCATTGTACTCCTTGGTTCCCGGGCGCTTCACGGTGGCTCTCTGGCCGTTTCTTACGTTCCAACTTTTCTTTATGGTTGGTTCTCCTTTTGTGGGGCCTTACTGCCTCTACGAGGATCAGTGGCATCCCTAAAAATAAGGTGAAACGGATTTTTTATTATAGCATAAATTTGTGCCACCGTCAAGTGCCTTGGTTATTTTATTAAAGCTACACTTGTTATATCATTTTTCTATAATGCAATATTTCTTTATAAATTTATTCCTTGAACGATACCAAATCCGCCACATCTGTCTTGCCGAGGCAGAGGATGGCGGATTTATCGTTTTTATAAGAAAAAAACGCCACGGGAACCACCGAAATGAGCGGTTAAAGGGCAAAAATGAGCCGTTTTCTGTATATAAAGCAAAATTCCATAGCCGAAATTGTATCGACTATGGAATCTTTTTTTTGGTTGCGGAGGAGGGACTTGAACCCCCGACCTCCGGGTTATGAGCCCGACGAGCTGCCAACTGCTCTACTCCGCGATATGGGATGCATGAGGGTGTTGCCTCAGTGCCCATATAGAATACCACAGGTTTGGGGAAAAGTCAAGGGGTATTTTATGGTATTTTTATGGTTTTTGTGATTTTTTGTGGGGAATATTGGGATGGGACGATTTTTGCGGGAGGGAGATTGCTGAGTGGGTGGGGATTTTTAGGGGATTGGGGAATTTTAGAGAAGATGGGAGAAAAGGTATTTGTTTTGTGCGAGTAGACGATGGCTTGGGGGAATTTTTGTTTTTCTCTTCTTACGGGCATCGCCCACCTTCCTCAGCAGAGGAAGGTACGGAATTGGGAGTCTCAGTTTTTGAGATTTCGCTTTTGTGGTGTCGGGGGTTCTTGTGTCGCCGATCGGTGATCGGCGCTACGAATGGGATGGGAGTTGGATCGTGGGTGTGGGGGCTTTTGTGTATAGGGAAATTTTTCTCTCCCTCACTGATTCGCGCCCTCGCCGAAGGGAGCGTCGGGATTAGGCGCGTGATTGGTGGATGAAAATTTCTGCAATGCGGGAGATTTTGTCGCCGATCGGTGATCGGCGCTACGAATGGGAGGAGAGTTGGGCCGTGTGTGGGTGTTTGTGCGGAGGATGTGAGAGTGGG